>CAYXRE010000165.1:0-4214 GCA_964466125.1 uncultured Oscillospiraceae bacterium | reverse complement strand
ACAACACGATTTTCGGCACCATGTACAACGAGATACCTAAGACCAACGGCGAGCCGCTGGTTTGTGACCTGAGCTCGATAATTCTCGGGCGCGAGTTCAACGTGCGCGATTTCGGTCTTATCTACGCCGGCGCGCAGAAGAACATGGCTCCCGCGGGCGTGACCGTCGTCATAATCCGCAAGGATCTCATTCGCGACGACATCGAGGACCTTGTGCCGACCATGCTGCGCTATAAGACCTTTGCGGACTCCGGTTCGATGTACAACACCCCGCCGTGCTTTTCGATTTACATGGCGTCGCTCGTGTTCGATTGGGTCGAAAAGACCGGCGGCATAAAAGCCATGGAGCAGCGCAACCGCGCAAAGGCAGGAATGCTCTACGACGCGCTGGACAAGTCCGAGATGTTCAGCGGTGCCGCAAGCAAGGAGGACCGTTCGATAATGAACGTCACCTTTACGCTGCCCGACGCAGACCTTACCTCCGCGTTCCTCAAGCTGACGAGCGAGCGCAACATGATTAACCTCAAGGGACATCGTTCGGTCGGCGGCTGCCGCGCGTCCATCTACAACGCCATGCCCGCCGAGGGCATCGAGGCTCTTGTCAAGTGCATGAACGACTTTGAAAACGGCGCTCGCGCCAAGGACTGAGGAGAATAATATGACAAAGATAAAGACTTTCAATAAGATTTCCAAAATAATCAACGAGTTTCTTCCCGCGGAAAGCTACGACATAAGCGACGCTCACGAGAGCTACGAGGCGGTGCTGGTGCGCTCCGCCGCGCTGCACGAGGTCGAGTTCCCCAAAGAGCTGCTTGCGATTGCCCGCGCGGGCGCGGGAGTGAACAACATCCCGCTCGACAAGTGCTCCGAGCAGGGCATAGTTGTTTTCAACACCCCCGGCGCGAACGCAAACGCAGTCAAGGAGCTGGTCATCTGCGGAATGCTGCTTTCCGGACGCAAGGTCGTGGACGGCGTCAACTGGGTCAACGACGAGGCTGCGAAGGGCACGGCGGACATCGACAAGCTCGTCGAGAAAGCCAAGAGCAACTTCACCGGTCCCGAGCTTCGCGGAAAGAAGCTGGGTGTAATCGGCTTGGGCGCGATAGGCGTCGGCGTCGCCAACGCGGCGGCTCTGGGACTCGGCATGACCGTGCTCGGCTACGACCCGTTCATGTCGGTTGACGCGGCGTGGCACCTCACGAGAGGCGTGCGTCAGGCGTTCAGTCAGGACGAGATAATCAGCAAGTGCGACTATATCACGCTGCATCTGCCGCTCAACGACAAGACCACGGGAATGATAAACGAAAAGACCTTTGCAAAGATGAAAAAGGGCGCGGTGCTGCTCAATTTCGCGCGCGGCGGTCTGGTGGACAATGCGGCGGTCAAGGCGGCGCTTGCCGACGGCACGCTCGCGCACTATGTGACCGATTTCCCCAATGACGAGATAGCCGGAACCCCCGGCGTAATCGCGACCCCGCATCTCGGCGCTTCCACCCCCGAAAGCGAGGAGAACTGCGCAGAGATGGCGGCGAAGGAGCTTGCCGCTTACATCACCGACGGCAATATCAAGAACTCGGTCAACCTGCCCGACTGCGAGCTTCCGCGCTCGGAGGGCTACCGCGTAGCAATAATCAACAAGAACGTCACCAATATGCTCGGTCAGATTTCCGCAGTGCTCGCCGAGGACAAGCACAACATCGACCATATGCTCAACAAGAGCCGCGGCTCGTGGGCATACACCCTCATGGACATCACCGACAAGCCCTCCGACGCGTGCATCGAGCGCATCAAGGCCATCGACGGCGTCGTAAGAGTAAGGATAATCTGACATGGCGGATATGCAAAGCGCAAAGGCGCTGCTCGCAAAGTCGGGACTTCGCGTTCCGCGTGTGCTCTACCCGTGTTCCGCCGTTGAATACACCAAGTTTGCCGTTATAGCCTGCGACCAGTTCTCCGCGCAGCCGGAATACTGGGAGGACGTTGAGCATCTTGTCGGCAGCAGCCCGAGCGCGCTGCGAATGATGCTGCCCGAGGCATGGCTGCAAAGCAAGGGACAAACCGCCGAAGCGGAGATAACCGACGTTATGCGCGTGTATCTCGACAATGGCACGCTCATCGACAAGGGCGAAATGCTCGTCTATGTTGAGCGCGAAACGGCGAAGGGGACAAGAAAAGGGCTCATCGCCGCTTTTGACCTTGAACAGTATGACTTCAGGAAAAACGCGAAAACGCTCGTGCGCGCGACCGAGGAGACGGTGGTGGACAGACTGCCTGCCCGCGTGCGCATAAGGGAAACCGCACCGCTCGAGCTCCCGCACATTCTCGTGCTCGTGGACGACAAAAAAGACCTGCTGATGAAGGCGGTCGAAAGCCGCCGCGAGTTCATGAGTCCGGTGTACGACTTTGAGCTGATGATGGACGGCGGACATATAAAGGGCTTTTCTCTTGCCGACGCCGATTCGGTCTATGCCGTGGCAGACGCGCTGCAAAGGCTGGACGCGGCCTCCGCTCACCCCGGCTTTTTGTTCGCCATGGGCGACGGCAATCATTCCTTTGCCGCAGCGAAAAAGCACTGGGACAACCTCAAAAAGACGCTCAGCGCCGAAGAACGCAAAAACCACCCCGCGCGCTTCGCGCTCGCGGAGATAGTCAACATTTACGACAAGGCGCTCACCGTCGAGCCGATACATCGGCTCATCAGCGGCGTTGACCCCGAAAAGCTCCAGACTCAGCTCGGCTTTGACGCTAAGAAGCCGCCCTCTTTGCAGGAGCTTCAGCCCAAGCTGGACAAATGGCTCGCCCGCCACAAAGACGCGTCGCTCGAGTACATCCACGGCGCCGCCGACTGCCGCGCGCTTGCAAGAAAGTCAAAGGACCGTCTCGCCGTCGTGTTCGGCAAATTCGACCGCTCGTCGCTGTTCCGCGTCGTGCTCGAAAACGGCGTGTTCGTGCGCAAGAGCTTCTCGCTCGGAAGCGCGCGGGAAAAGCGCTACTACCTCGAGTGCCGCAAGATTACATATTGAAAACCGCCCTTTCCGAAAACGGAAAGGGCGGTTTTTTTGTTCGTAAGAATTGTGCCACACACGCGTCGTGCCTAAGTCGCGGCAATCGGTATTACTGTGTTTGGATATGAAAAAAGGTGAGCTGAAAAGGCATAAACTCGGTTGACGCTGATATTTGCGTTCGACCTTCAGCCGTCCGACGAGCTCATTCGCCGAGTATTGAGGCGACGTAGGACTTTGCTTCGCCGGGCTTAATTGTGCTCTCGTGCAGCACCGGCTTGCTTGACAGCCCGCTCAGCGGAGCCGGCACAGAGGTATGCGCCAGCGTGCTCAAAAGCGAGAGCGCTGAGTAGTCGTCCGAAAGCTCTCCGCAGCGCTCGGGCGCGAACGCGGCGAGCACGCCGCGCGGGAATTTGTAGGGGCTTGCGGTGGAGACGATCACCGTTCTCGCGCCGTCATGGCACTGCGCAAGATATTTGTTGTAAACGCCGTAGGCGACGCCGGTGTGGGTGTCGCAGACATATTCAAAGCTCTCGAACAGCCCGCGAATGGCGCGCTGTGTCTCAAGGTCGCTGCAAAAATCCGCAAAGAACAGCTCGTTTACCGCCGACTTGATTTCGTCGCTGACCTCATAACGTCCGCTTTCGGCGAGCTGCGCCATATATCCCGAGACCTCTTTTGCGTCGTGACCGCTCAGCTCGTAGAGCAGCCGCTCGAGGTTGGAGGAGATGAGGATGTCCATGGAAGGGGAGAGCGTCTTGAAAAAATGACGGTTGCGGTCGTAAACACCGGTGCGTATGAAGTCAGTCAGCACGTTGTTGGCGTTGGACGCGCAAATCATTTTGCCAATGGGAGCGCCCATGCGAAGCGCATAGTAGCACGCGAGAATGTTGCCGAAGTTGCCCGTCGGCACGGCAAAATTGATGCGTTCCCCGTCCGAGGAAAGTGCGCAGGCGGTCTTGACGTAGTAGACGATTTGCGGCAGCAGTCTGCCCCAGTTTATCGAGTTCGCCGACGAAAGCAGGCACGCTCTCGCCGCGGCGAGCTTTTGCGTACCCGCGTCCGCGAACACCGTTTTAACTGCGTTCTGCGCGTCGTCAAAGTTGCCTTCAACAGCGCATACGCGCACATTTGCGCCCTCTTGTGTTATCATCTGGCGGCGCTGAATCTCGCTGACGCCCTCGCGCGGGTAGAACACGACTATCTCGGTGCC
>CAYXRE010000164.1:0-4222 GCA_964466125.1 uncultured Oscillospiraceae bacterium | reverse complement strand
ACGCTGCTCACGCTGCTGCAAAAGGACGCCGACACGCGCGCGGACGGTTGAAAAACAAAGGGAAAACCGCTATCATTGACGATAGCGGTTTGCTTTTTTGCCGCGCGCCGCGGGTGCGGCGAAGGGAAGACTATGGAAGAGAAGACACGCGAAAAGATAAACGGCACGGTCGAGAACATCGTGTACAAAAACGACCAGACCGGTTTTGCGGTGCTCGACCTCGACGTGAACGGAGAACTGCTCACCGTCGTCGGCGAGCTTTTCGGCGTGACCGTCGGCGAGGAGCTGAACGTCTGGGGAGAGTACACCACCCACCCCTCCTTCGGCAGCCAGTTCAAGGCGGTCGCGGCGGAGCGCATACTGCCCTCGTCCGCGAGCGCGATACTCCAGTATCTGTCCAACAAGGCGGTCAACGGCATCGGACCGCAGACGGCGCGGCGAATTGTCGATTCGTTCAAGGAGGACTCGCTGGAGGTAATCGCGAACCACCCCGAAAAGCTGTGCGCCATACAGGGTATTTCGCAGAAAAAAGCGGCTGCGATAAGCGAGGAGTTCAAGAAAATCTACGGCGTGCGCGAGACGCTCAATCAACTCGCGGCGCTCGGACTGGAGACGTCGGACGGGCTGCTGCTGTACCGCGCTTACGCCGACTATGCCGTGCAGCTGATAACCGACAATCCCTATATGCTGTGCGGCTATCCGTTATACAAGGAGTTCGAGCTTGCCGACGCAATCGCCGGGCGCTTCGGCATTGAGCACGAGCACGTCAATCGGCTGCACGCGGGACTTGTGTATGTGCTGCGCCACAACAAACAAAACGGGCATACCTGCCTGCCGAGCGAGGCGCTCATCGACACGGTCAAGAGCTTTTTGGACGTGCCGCGCGACGCGGTGGAGATAGCGCTGTACGACGCGGTCGAGCAGGGAACGCTTTGCACCGCCTTGTGCGGCGAGAGTGAAATGACCTTTCTTTCGGATATGATGCGCGCCGAGCGGTATATCGCCGAGCGGCTGCAAATGCTCAATATGCTCAAGTTCGGCGAGGTCTCGGATGCCGCCAAAAGGATAGACGAGTTCGAGAAGCGCAGCGGCGTGCAGTATGAGGAGCTTCAGCGCAAGGCTATCGAGCGCTCGCTTACAAGCGGCGCGGTGGTTATAACCGGAGGACCCGGAACCGGCAAAACGACGACGCTCAACGCGATAATCTCGCTGTGTGAGCAAAACGGCGACGATGTGGTGCTCGCCGCCCCGACAGGACGCGCCGCCAAGCGGCTGAGCGAGCTTACGGGGCGCGAGGCAAAGACGATTCACCGGCTGCTGGAAACGGACGGCAGCTCGCCGGACGTGGTCAAATTCCTGCACGACGACAACAATCCGCTCAAGTGCGACGTCGTGGTCGTGGACGAGATGTCCATGGTGGACGTGAGTCTGTTTGAGGCGCTGCTGCGCGGGGTGCGCCCTCAGTGCCGCCTTATTCTGGTCGGCGACTTCAATCAGCTCCCGTCGGTCGGCGAGGGCAACGTGCTGCGCGACATAATCTCGAGCGGCGTGTGCGAGACGATTGAGTTTCGCAAGATTTTCCGTCAGGCGGCGCAGAGCCTGATTGTCGTCAACGCCCACCGCATAGTGGACGGCGAGCCGCCCGACCTAGAGACGCATGATCGCGACTTCTTCTTTCTCGCGTGCGAAAAGGAGCAGGGGGCAAAGCTGGTGTGCGACCTTGCGGCTGCGAGGCTGCCCAAGGCGTACGGCTGCGACCCGTTGAGCGATATACAGATACTCACCCCCTCGCGCAAAGGGCTGCTGGGCACCGCGACGCTCAACGAAGCGCTTCGCGCGCGGCTCAATCCCCACGCGAAGGACAAAAACGAGATAAAGATACGCGGACAGCTCTTTCGCGAGGGCGACCGCGTCATGCAGATAAAGAACAACTACGACATAAAGTGGACCCGCGACGGCGGCGAGGGCGGCATGGGGGTGTATAACGGCGACATCGGCGTTGTCGAGAACATCGACCCGCGCTCGATGAAAATCACCTGTATCTTCGACGACCGCCGCGTGTGCTACGACTTCGACAATGCCTTGCAGCTCGAACCTGCTTTCGCCGTGACGGTGCATAAATCGCAGGGCAGCGAGTTTCCCATGGTCATCCTTGCCGTCGGCGACTGCTCGCCCAAGCTGTGCTACCGCAACCTGCTTTACACCGCCGTCACCCGCGCAAGAAAGCTGCTTGTGATAGTCGGCGACCGCGCCTACATCGAACAGATGGTCGCGAACAATCGGCGTATGCTGCGCTTCACGGGGCTTTCCACCTTTTTGCGGGGCGAGGGACAATGACGGCGCTGTCCGTCTCGCCGCTTGAGGGGCTGTTTCCCAAGCGGTGTATGTTCTGCCGCGCGCTCACAAAAGACGGGTATGTCTGTGAGAATTGCCGCAGCCGCTTTGCGGACGTTCGGCTCTTACCCGACGCGCGGGAGCAAAAGCATACCGCCGAGCGCAGACTGGACGAGCTGGAATTCGCGCTCGCGAGCTTTCGGTATGCCGGCGCGGCGGCGCAGCTGGTCAAGCGCTACAAATTCCTAGGTTCACGCTCGCTTGCCCGCGCAATGGCGTATTACATGGCGTCGGATTTGTCTGATATTATACAATCTGTAAAATTCGACGCGATAATACCCATTCCGTCCTACCGCGACGAAAGCGACCACGCCGCGCTGCTGGGGTCGGTGCTCGGGAGTGCGCTTGAGATAAAATGCGACGGCTCGCTGCTAATCAAAAACCGCCGCACCGCGCGTCAGCATGAGCTCGGCAAAAAGCAGCGCGAGAGCAATCTGTGCGGAGCGTTCACGGCGAAAAAGCCCGACAAAATCGAGTGCAAGCGGCTGCTGCTCGTTGATGACGTGTGTACGAGCGGGGCGACGCTGCGCGAGTGCGCGAGGACGCTTCGCGAAGCGGGCGCCGCTTATGTCGCCGCGTCGGTGTTCAGCGCGACGGGCAATTAAAAACAGTTGCTTATTTTTCGGCGTTGAGCTATAATATGTGGCGTTGATTATTATTCGGAGGTTTATTGATATGGCAAGCAAAACTGTTGTAGAGGCTCCGTTCCGTCCGCTCAAGGCGGCGGCTCCGGCGCTCAACGGAGTGCCCGCTGAGATAGTCGCGGCGATAAGCGCGGCGGTCGCGTGCATGTGCTCGGACGGCGCTCGCATAATGAGCATCAAGCCCGCAAAGCGCGGCGTTGCCGGCGGTCGTCCCGCGTGGGCGATGGCGGGTCTGCTCGATACCACCCGCGCGTTTTAAGGCAAAACGAGAATACGGACACCGGTGCATTTGCCGGTGTCTGTTTTTTTGCGCACGGGCAAATCGCGACGGGAAAGTAGGTTTTCTTACCTTAGAAAGTATGGTATAATAATCGATAATTACAATGACGCAGTTTGCGCATACCCTTCAAGGAAATTAAATGGATAACAACACGGAATTTGTTTCGCTTCGTAAAAAATACATAGAAAAGTACTTTGGCTCGCTCAATCCCGTGCAGCGTGACGCGGCGCTTATGACCGAGGGTCCAGTGCTGGTGCTTGCGGGCGCGGGCTCGGGCAAGACCACCGTCGTGGTCAACCGCATAAAGAACCTGATTATGTTCGGCGACGCGTATGTCAGCGGAAAGCTGCCCCGCGACGCCACAAATGAGGACGTCGAGCTGCTCAAAAAGAGCGTCTACAACGTCGCGCCGCTCGACGAGCGCATAAAGCCGCTCATGCGCACGGGGGGCATACGTCCTTGGAACATCTGCGCGATAACCTTTACCAATAAGGCGGCGGCGGAGCTGAAAAGCCGTATCTGTGAGTCGGTCGGCGAGGACGGCAACGACGTTTTCGCGTGCACCTTTCACTCCGCGTGCGTTCGCATACTGCGCCGCTATGCCGATTTGCTCGGTTTTCCCAAGAGCTTCACGATATACGACGCCGACGACTCGGCGCGGGTGCTCAAGGAGATATACAAGGAAATCGGCGTCGATGAGAAGATGTTTCCCGTCAAGGCGATTCATTCCCGCATAGGCAGACTCAAGGACGAGATGGTCTCGCCCAAGGATTTTGCCGCACAGCAGGGGGCTTACAACGAGCGCAAGATTGCCGAGATTTACGCCGCCTATCAGCTTCGGCTTCGCAAGGCGGGCGCGTTCGACTTTGATGACCTGATTTATTTCACCGTTGTGCTGCTGCAG
>CAYXRE010000163.1:1815-4270 GCA_964466125.1 uncultured Oscillospiraceae bacterium | reverse complement strand
CCAACATGGCTGGACGCGGAACCGACATCATGCTCGGCGGCAACGCGGAGTATCTTGCGAAAAACGAGATGCTCAAGCGCGGCTGCACCGAGGATGAGGTCAATACAGCCACAAGCTATTATGCGACCGACGACGAGCAGGTGCTTGCCCTTCGTGCGGCATATAAAGAGCTGAACGACAAATTCAAGTCTGAAATAGCGGACGGCGCAAACAAGGTGCGCGAAGCAGGCGGATTATTTATCATCGGCACCGAGCGCCATGAAAGCCGCCGCATAGACAATCAGCTTCGCGGACGTTCGGGTCGTCAAGGCGACCCCGGCATGAGCCGCTTCTTCCTGTCGTTGGACGACGACCTTATGCGTTTGTTCGGCGGCGAGCGCCTTACCATGCTCATGGACACGCTGAAGGTGGACGAGGACACCCCGATTGAGAACAAGATGCTCACCGGAGTAATTGAAAGCAGCCAGAAGCGCGTCGAGGGACGCAACTTCAGTATACGCAAGAACGTGCTGAACTACGACGACGTCATGAACCACCAGCGCGAGACTATCTACTCCCAGCGCGACATAGTGCTGGACGGCGCAAACCTGCGCGACAAAATACTGGAGATGCTAGACGAGTCGGTCATTAACAACGTGAACGCCTATCTTGCTGACGACGCGGACAGCAAGGACTGGAACCTCAAGGGTCTGCGCGACCATTATCTCGGCTGGCTCACCGTTCCGACCGACCTGCGTTACTCCGAGGAGAGGCTGAATACGCTCACCAAACAGGACGTCATCGACGACCTGACAAAACTCGCGCACGACAAATATGAGGCCAAGGAAGCGCGTCTGGGCGACGAGCAGATGCGCATTCTTGAGCGTCTGGTCATGCTGCGCGTGGTCGATGTAAAGTGGATGAGCCACATCGACGACATGGACGAGCTGCGCAAATCGATACATCTGCGCTCCTACGCTCAAAAGAACCCAGTGGTCGAGTACCGCATTGAAGGCTACAATATGTTCGATGAGATGATTGATGCCATACGTGAGGACACGGCGCACATGATGTTGACAGCCGAGCTCGTTATGGCACAAAAGAACGTCGAGAAATCTGCCGAGGGCGCAAGCGAGGTCGGAGGCGACGGCACTGCCGCGCGCCAGCCGGAGCGCAAGAAAAAGAAAATCGGACGCAACGACCCCTGCCCGTGCGGAAGCGGCAAAAAGTACAAAAACTGCTGCGGAAGAAACGCAAACTGAACGTAAAAAAGTGCCGGAGAAATTCTCCGGCACCTGCTTTGTAGGGGTTTATTTCAACATATTCTTTTCTGTTTGCTGAATGAGATTGAACAGCGACGAGGAATGCTGCGGATACTCCGCGCTGAGGTTTTCGGTCGTAAGCTGAAGCTCGCTTATCCCCTCGACAGGTTCGATGTCGAGCACCTTGTCACCGGAAAGCATCGCGTTCACCTTTGCCTCGCTTATCTCCATGGATGCGTCCGCAAAACCGGAGTACAGCGTTCTGGGTACCGAGAACATATTGTCCTGATTCTTTGGGTTCGCCGAATACACCGCGCGGAACATCTTGTAATAAGCGCTCATGAGGTAGTTGGACACCTCGGCGACGAGCGGCTTGTCCGGAGACTTGAGCAGCAGGTCGTACAGCACCGCAAGAGAATTTGTGAGCAGCTTTTTGTTCAGCACCGGCAGCACGCTGCCCTTAAAGCGCGCGTCGTCCTGCGAATCGCCCTCGGGAATGTCCTCGACTGAGAGCGTAAGACCGGTTCGGTCGGGCGAACGCCCGAGCAGATAGTCGCACGAAACGCCGTAAAACTCGGCGGCACGGACGACAAAATCCAGTCCGCATTCGCGTATGCCCTTCTCGTAATGCGATAACAACGCCTGAGATACGCCGAGACTGGACGCGGCTTCCTTTTGCGTAATACCGCGTTCCTTGCGAAGAAGCGTAAGTATTCTGTTGAAGCCGCTGATGTCAGCCATTGAGCACTATCCTTCCGCACGGGTGGTACTACACAAATACAGTGTGTATAGTCGATTATAAATGAATTACTACCGTTTGTAAAGCAGTTTATCGCCCTCAAATCCAAGTTTTTTGACATTTTGCAAGCCAATTTTCGAAAGGAATTTTTATGAAAACTTACAAGATTTATCTTATTCGTCACGGATTCACCGAAGCCAACCTGAAAGGCGCCTATTGCGGCAGCACCGACCTGCCGCTTTGCGCCGAGGGCGAAAGCAATTTGTACGATATTCTCGACGTCTACACCTACCCGTATGTCGATGTCGTCTATACCAGTCCGCTGCAGCGCGCGCGCAAGACAGCCGAGATTCTCTACCCCGACTGCGAGCAGTTGGTCATGGATGAGCTGCGCGAGGCAGACTTCGGACGCTTTGAGGGAAAGACGATGAAGGAACTGGAAAGCGACCCCGAATACTGCAAGTGGGTCGCCCCG
>CAYXRE010000163.1:0-1805 GCA_964466125.1 uncultured Oscillospiraceae bacterium | reverse complement strand
ACTACCTGCCCGAGGGCGTGGAGGCTCCGCAGGAGTTTTTTGAGCGCTGCGCCGGCGTATTAAAAAACATCGTTGAGGATATGATGAAAAAGAGCGTTTTCAACGCCGCCGTCATAACCCACGCAGGTGTCATCGGCAATATGCTCGCAAGCACCGCGTATCCAAAAAAGCCGCCCTATGACTGGCAGTGCGAACCGGGCTGCGGCTTTTGCGTGATTGCCGACCCGACGCTTTATCTTCGCGAGCCCGTGGTCGAGGTCGTCTCTTATATACCGTCACTTGACGGGCAGGAGGACGAGGATAACGGCGAAGAATACTCTGAGTAATTAGTTGTGATTTTCGAGTTGTTTGTTTGGTAAGTCTTTGGATTTGCAGAATTTGTGATATTTGTCTATTGTCGCCGCAATTTGAAAGCGATTTTCGTAAACAACGTGAGTTAATTATTTGTCAAACAATCTGGAAAAACGTCGCGCCTTATTATATAATAATAAAAGCGTGCTAATTTATCATTTTGGAGGTTAAGCAATGAGCAGCATTTGCACCGTACCCTTCAAGGGTACAGCGGAGCAGAAACAAGAGCTCCAGAACTATCTCAAAGAACATGGCTCCGAGCCCGGGGCGCTCCTTCCCGCTTTGCAGGAAGCCCAGAAGATTTTCGGTTACGTGCCCATAGAGGTCCAGGAGATGATAGCCAAGGGACTCAATGTGCCGCTTTCCGAGGTCTACGGCGTATCTACGTTCTACTCTCAGTTCTCCCTTTATCCGAAGGGTGAATACAAGATTTCCGTTTGTCTGGGAACCGCCTGCTACGTCAAGGGCTCCGGAACGGTCTTTGACAAGATTCAGGAAGTTCTCGGAATAAAGAACGGTGAGACCACCCCCGACGGCAAGTTCTCGCTCAGCGAGTGCCGCTGCCTGGGCGCTTGCGGCCTTGCTCCTGTCATGACCATCAATGACAACGTTTACGGTCGCCTTACGCCGGACATGGTCGAGGGAATTCTCGCCAAGTATTGATTACTGCCGATGAAATTAGAAGATATCAAAAACTATCTTGACGCGCAGGTCATCTGCTGTGAAGACCGCATCGACGGAGAAGTGTGCAGCGCTTGCGGAAGCGACATGATGAGCGACGTCCTTGCGTTCGTAAAGGACCAGGCTCTGCTGCTGACCGGACTTGTCAACGAGCAGGTCGTTCGCACCGCCGCGATGATGGACATGAAGTGCGTTGTGCTCGTGCGCGATAAAAAGCCGTCTGCCGAGATGATAGAGCTTGCAATTGCGAACCGCATCGTCCTTATGGCGAGCCCGCTTCGTATGTATGAAGCGTGCGGAACGCTCTATTCTCACGGATTGCGGGGATAGGCGGCGAGATGGCTAATCCACTGCACTTTCATTATGACATCGACGGAGAGAACTTTTCTTCGGCGGGTGAGGCGTCCGTACACATCAAACGTGAACTGCGCCAGCTCGGGTTTCCGCCCGAGGTGATACGCCGCGTTGCCATTGCGATGTATGAAGGCGAGATAAACATGGTCATACACGCGGACGGCGGCGTAGCGGACGTAAATGTTGACCCGAGTCAGGTCGAGATAGTATTGACCGACCACGGACCCGGAATCTCGGACATTTCCCTTGCCATGCAGGAAGGCTTCTCCACCGCGCCGGACAACATCCGCTCGCTCGGCTTCGGAGCAGGAATGGGACTTCCCAACATGAAGAAATACACCGACTATATGCACATTGACTCAACGGTCGGCGTGGGAACAACGGTTACAATGCGTGTCGATGTAAAATAAACACTGACA
>CAYXRE010000162.1:0-4293 GCA_964466125.1 uncultured Oscillospiraceae bacterium | reverse complement strand
TGTCCGCAACGCCTATACCGCGAACGCTCAACATGGCAATGAGCGGCATTCGAGATATGTCGGTCATCGAGCACCCGCCGGAGGACAGACACCCCGTGGCGACCTACGTCGTCGAGTTCGACCATGGCATGATGCTCGACGCGATAAAGCGCGAGCTTGCGCGCGGCGGTCAGGTGTATTATCTGCACAACCGCGTGGATACTATCGACGTGTGCGCCTCGCATTTGCAGGAGCTGCTGCCGGACGCGCGAATCGACGTCGCGCACGGCAAGATGGGTGAGGACGAGCTTTCCGACGTGTGGAAGCGGCTTATCAATCACGACTCGGACATTCTCGTTTGCACGACGATAATCGAAACGGGCGTGGACGTGCCCAACGTCAACACGCTCATCGTCGAAAACGCCGATTATATGGGACTGTCCCAGCTGTACCAGATACGCGGCCGCGTCGGTCGCAGCGGCAGGCGGGCGTTCGCCTACTTCACCTTCTCGCGCGACAAGACGCTCAGCGAGATAGCAAGCAAGCGGCTTTCCGCAATACGCGACTTCACCTCCTTCGGCAGCGGCTTCAAGATAGCGCTGCGCGACCTGCAGATACGCGGAGCGGGCAGCGTGCTCTCCGCGCGGCAAAGCGGGCACATGGCGGCGGTCGGCTACGACGCATACCTCAAAATCCTCTCGCAGGCGATAAGCGACGAGACCGGCGCGGCGCCGCCCGCACCCAAGACCGAGTGCACGGTCGATTTGTCGGTGAGCGCATATATCCCCGAAAGCTATATCCCCGACAACGAGAGCCGAATCGAGCTTTACAAACGCATTGCCGCCGTGAGCGACCGCGAGGACGCGGACGACGTGGTCGATGAACTGCTCGACCGCTTCGGCAACCCGCCCGAGTGCGTGCTTGCGCTCGTCACGGTTTCGCTCGCAAGGGCGCTCGGCGGAAAGCTGGGCATATATGAAATCGCCATGCGCGGCACCGACGCGCTGCTGTTTTACACCGACTCTCCCAACCGTTTGGACGTTTCATCCTACATCAAGCAAAAGCGCCGCCGCGTGCTGGTTTCCCCCGCGGGAAAGAGCCACGTCGCCGCCGAGCTGAAGGCGGGCGAAAAGCCCGCGGAGGTCGCCGCAGAGGTGCTTGAAAATCTGATTTTGGTTGATTAGCTGTGTCGATTAGTGTATAATACTAATTTAGATTATTGTGTTCGGAGGACACCATTTTGAATAGAAAAAAATCGCTCGCCGCACTGCTTGCGCTGGTTCTTATCCTTTCGCTTTTCGCAGGCTGCGCTTACAATCCCGAGACTGTTATGACCGTTGACGGAACCGACATCTCGGCGGGTAAATACCTTTATATGCAATGGCTCGCCATTCAAACGGCGCTGAGCAAAAACCCCGAGCTTGTCACAAGCGGCAAGGACGCTTATACGGGCGAGGTCGAGGGACAGCCCGCGCGCGAGTTCATCGCCGCCGAAACGCTGCGCAACGTCAAGAAGCTCGTTTTTCTTGACAACGAGTTCGAACGCCTCGGGCTTTCCTTTACCGAGGAGGACGAGAACTACAACACCCAGATGGCGCAGTACAACTGGCAGAACAATTACGGCTCCATACTCATGAGCAACGGCATCAGCTTCAACAGTTTCAACGAGATTTGCTCGACGCTGTACAAAGAGCACTACATCGTGCTCGCCCTTTACGGCAAGGACGGCGAAAAGGAAATACCCGAGCAGACCCTCACCGATTACTTCACCAAAAACTACACCCGCGCGGACTACATCGAGCTTCCCTCCGAGGGCAGCTTTGCGCTGGGCACAGACACCTTTGCGCAGATAAAGGCGGCGGGCGAGGCGCTGGTTTCGACCGCGCGCGAGAAGGACAGCCTCAAAGAGGGCTACCTTGCCCACTACAACGACATCTACACCCTCGCGGGAACCGCTGACGTTGCGACCGAGGAGCTTTACGACACCACCGTCAAGGCCGACGCTCTCATATACACCGACATGGATTCCTCCTCCTTCGGCGAAGGCATCGTCACCGCCGTGCTCGGTGCGGGCGCAGGTGCCTACGGGCTTGCGGACGACGGCAAAAAGACGATTGTCTACCACGTCAAGGGGCTCGGTGAGAGCGACACTCTCGACAATTACCGCGATACCCTTGTCGGACAGCTTGCGCAGGATGAGTTTGAGAATGAATACTGCGAGAGCATCACTGACGACTATGAGATAACGACCGACGAAAAGGCGGCGGCGTATTACAGCATAGACAAGGCGGTCCTCGGTTAAAAGCAATCCATAATCAAAGATATACAACGGCGAAAGGGAACAGTATCATGCATAATCCGACCAAGTACGTATTTGTTACCGGAGGCGTCGTATCGGGACTCGGCAAGGGCATAACCGCCGCGTCGCTCGGGCGTCTGCTCAAGGAGCGGGGCTGCAAGGTTACCAACCAAAAGCTTGACCCGTACCTCAACGTCGACCCCGGCACCATGAGTCCGTATCAGCACGGAGAGGTTTTCGTGACCGACGACGGCGCGGAGACCGACCTCGACCTCGGACACTACGAGCGCTTCGTAGACGAGAACCTGACGGTCAACAGCTCCATCACCTCCGGAAAGATATACTGGAACGTACTAAACAAGGAGCGCCACGGCGACTTCCTGGGCGGAACCGTACAGATAATCCCCCACATCACCAACGAGATAAAAGACCGCATTCGCTCGGTCGCCGGCACAGCCGACGTGGTCATCACCGAGATAGGCGGAACGGTCGGCGACATCGAAAGCCAGCCCTTCCTCGAAGCTATTCGCCAGTTCTCGCTTGAGATAGGTTTCGAAAACTGCATTTTTATCCACGTCACCCTTGTTCCCTACATAACCGGCTCGGAGGAGCTTAAATCCAAGCCCACGCAGCACAGCGTCAAGGAGCTGCTGTCGCTGGGTATTCGTCCGAACATAATCGTCTGCCGCTCCGAGCGCCCGCTGCCCGACGAGATGCGCAAGAAGATAAGCCTGTTTTGCAACGTCCGCGAAAAGGACATCATCCAGAACCTGACCGCCGACACGCTTTACGGCGTGCCGCTCATGCTTGAGCGCGAAGGTCTTGCCGACGTCGTGTGCGAGCACCTCGGTCTTGCCACGGAAAAGCCCGCGCTGACCGAATGGCGCGCGCTCGTTGACCTCATAAAAGAGGCGACGAATTATGTCAACATCGCAATCGTCGGCAAATACGTCGAGCTTCACGACGCGTATCTGTCCGTTGTCGAAAGCCTCAACCACGCCGGCTACCCCTATCACGCAAAAATCAACATCCTCTGGGTAAACTCCGAGGAACTGGACGAAGACAACGCAGACGCGGTGCTGTCCAAGGCGGACGGCGTCGTCGTGCCCGGCGGCTTCGGCTGCCGCGGCATCATCGGCAAAATCACCGCCGCAAAGTACTGCCGAGAGAACAAGGTGCCGTATTTCGGGATATGCCTGGGTATGCAGATGGCGGCGGTCGAATTTGCCCGCAATGTACTCTCGCTGCCCGACTGCAACTCCGAGGAGTTTGACGAGCACAGCGAGAACCCGATAATCCACATAATGCCCTCTCAGCTCGGCGTCGTTGACAAGGGCGGCACCATGCGTCTGGGATTGTACCCGTGCAACTTCACCGAAGGCTCGAAAATGCGCGAGTATTACGGCGTTGACCACGTTTCCGAGCGTCACCGCCACCGCTTTGAGTTCAACAATGCCTATCGCGAGGCGTTTGAGAAGAACGGAATGAAAATCGGAGGACTTTCGCCGGACGGCAAGCTCGTGGAGATAATCGAGCTGAGCGACCACCCGTGGTTCATCGGCGTGCAGTTCCACCCCGAGTTTAAGTCCCGCCCCAACCGCCCGCACCCGCTGTTTAAGTCTTTCATCGGCGCGGCGTGCGAGCTTGCAAAGAAGCGCGGGTTTGTCAAAGAGACCCTTTGAGCCGCGCGAACGAACAGCTGCAACCGATAGTCCCCCCGCCTGACGGCAGGGGGATTTCGTTCTTGTTATGCTTCGGCGCGGCGTGCGAGCTTGCGAAGAAGCGCGGGTTCGTCAAAGAGACTCTTTGAGCCGCGCGAACGAACAGCTGCAACCGATAATCCCCCCGCCTGACGGCAGGGGGATTTTTGTTCTTGTGATACTTCGGCGCGGCGTGCGAGCTTGCAAAGAAGCGCGGGTTCGTCAAAGAGACCCTTTGAGCCGCGCGAACGAACAGCTGCAAATCAAAACCACGCCTAAAAGGCGTGGTTTGCACAAGCCCTAGAAGGGCAAAGC
>CAYXRE010000161.1:0-4300 GCA_964466125.1 uncultured Oscillospiraceae bacterium | reverse complement strand
GATCTCCCCAAGGTTCAGCTCGTCTCAAAAATGCTGGGCAAGGAGCTGGACGACCTGAGCGACATCAAAAACGAGGGACACCTCGAGGGTGCAAGCGACAATGGCGAGGCGGTGTTTGAAGCACAGCAGCTCGTCAGCGCCGCAGGCATAAAGCCGTTCGATTTCTACATACGCAAGGGCGAGGTCAACGGCTTCACGGGACTGCTCGGCTCAGGGCGCAGCGAATGCGTGCGCGCCATCTTCGGCGCGGACCGAGTGACCGGCGGAACGGTCAAGATGAACGGCAAAAAGATAAAAATCAACCGTCCTCTCGACGCGATGAAAAACGGAATAAGCTATCTGCCCGAGGACCGCAAGCGCGACGGAATCGTCGGCGACCTGTCGGTTCGCGAAAACATCATACTAGCGCTGCAGGTCATGAAGGGCTTCTTCCATCCCATTCCCAGAGCGCAGGCGGAGGCGTTTGCAGACGAGTACATCAAGCTGCTCGACATCAAGACGGCGTCCTCGGACACCCCGATTAAGTCGCTGTCCGGCGGCAACCAGCAAAAGGTCATATTCGCGCGCTGGCTGCTTTCCAACCCTGTCTACCTCATACTCGACGAGCCGACGAGAGGAATCGACGTCGGCACCAAGGTCGATATCCAAAAGCTCGTGCTCAAGCTCGCGAGCGAGGGCAAGAGCATAACCTTTATCTCCTCCGAAACGGACGAGATGCTGCGCACCTGCTCAAGACTGGTCGTTATGCGCGACCGCAAGGTGGCCGGCGAGCTTTCCGGCAGCGAGCTTACGCAGAACAACATTATGAATACAATAGCGGGAGGTGAGCTAAAAAATGCCGTCCACGAATAAACAACTGAAAAAGACCGGCGTCGGCTCATTCCTGCGCTCGGCTGTCAGACAGCAGATTTTCATACCCATAGTGGCGCTGCTCGCGCTCGTACTGTTCAACCTGATTGTAGACCCGTCCTTTTTCGAGATAACGCTTGCGCAGAACAGCATCGGCGAGCCGGTGCTCTCGGGCTATCTCATCACCATTCTCAACAACGCAAGCGAGCTTGCGGTACTCGCCATCGGCATGACCCTCGTGACCGCCGCCTCCGGCGGACAGGACATAAGCGTCGGCGCGACCATGGCGATAGCGGGCTCGGTGACGCTGCGGGTGCTTTGCGGCACCAACTCCCGCCCCGAGGAAATGCAGGCGCCCATAATCGTCGCGTTTCTCGTCTGCTGCGTCGTTTCCATGCTCTTCGGCGCGTTCAACGGCTCGCTCGTCGCTTTCTTCAAAATCCCGCCGATGGTCGCCACGCTCATCATGTTCACCGCCGGACGCTCGATTGCCGCGTGGATAAACAACAACGAGCTGCCGATAATCAGCGACCCGGCGCTCTCCTACTTCGGCAACTTCTTCCCCGGACTGCCGGTTCCGTCGCCGGTAATAATCGCAGTGATTTGTATGATTGTAATCGCTTTGGTGCTCAAGTTCACCAACCTCGGCCTGTACACCCAGTCGGTCGGTATAAACGCCCAGTCCTCGCGACTCAACGGAATGAGCCCGCAGCTTATTAAGTTTATCACCTATGTCATTCTCGGACTGTGCGTCGCCGTTGCGGGCTTCATAAAGGTCTGCCGCTTCTCGACGCTGAACTACTCGGTTTTCGCAAGCAACATCGAAATGGACGCCATACTCGCCGTTGCGCTCGGCGGCAATGCGCTCGGCGGCGGCAAGTTCAATATGCCCGCGTCGATACTCGGCGCGTACGTCATACAGTTCCTGACCACGACGCTGTTCAAGTTCGACGTTCTGCCAAGCGCGCTGCCTGCGTATAAGGCGGTCGTCGTAATCATTCTTGTCGTGCTCAGCGCCCCGACGGTGCGCGCGAAATTCGCCGAGATGTCCAAGAATCTCAAAGAGGCGAAAGCCGTGAAGGAGGCGAATTAGTATGACGCTCGCAACAAAGCAAAAGAGTAAACTGTCCTCCAAAAAATCCGGCGGCATGACCGACACCAACCTGTTGCTTTTCATAACAATCGCGGCCTTTGTCATCATGTACACGGCGGCGTTGCTGCTGCTCGGCTCCGGCTTTTTGAAGCCGCAGACGATATTCAACATCCTCAACGAGAACGCCGCGCTCATAATCCTTTCGTGCGGCATGAGTCTGGTTATGATAACCGGCGGAATCGACATCTCGGTCGGAACGCTGACTGCTCTCGTGTGTATGTGCTGCGCGGTGAACCTCGACTTCAACGGCGGCAACGTGTTCGGCTCCGCGCTGCTCGCGCTCGCCATCGGTCTTGCGTTCGGAATCTTTCAGGGCTTCCTGATTGCCTATCTTGACATCCAGCCGTTTATCATCACCCTCGCGGGAATGTTCTTTGCAAAGGGCATGACCACCATAGTCAACGCGACCCAGTTCAACGTCGAGAACGAGGAGTTTCAGGCGCTCAAGGAAATACGCATTTATGTTCCCGGGCTCGGCTCGGTCAACAAGCTGGGCAAGTACGTTCCGGCATACGTCGAAATCGGCGTGCTCGTCGCGATCGCGGTCGTCATCGTGCTGTTCTGCGTGCTGCGCTGGAGCAAGCTCGGACGCAACTTCTACGCGGTCGGCGGCAACAGCCTGAGCGCTAATATGCTGGGCATAAACGTCAAGCGCACCAAGTTCTTTGCATACGTGATATGCGGACTGCTTGCGGGAGTCGGCGGCTTTGTCTACTTCCTGCACGTTGGCTCCGGTTCGCCGTCCCACGCGGCAGGCGCAGAAATGAACGCCATTGCATCGTCGATAATCGGAGGCACGATGCTGACGGGCGGCGTCGGCAATATCCTCGGCACCTTCTTCGGCGTGCTGTCGCTTAGCACCATAAAGAACATAGTCTCGTCGCTCGGACTCGACGAATCGTGGTGGATTAACATCACCGTCGCGGCGATGATATGCCTGTTCCTCGTGATTCAGAGCATAGTGCTCGCGCGCAAAAACAAAGACAGATTTTAAGCGCAAACCGTTTGTTTATTGTACGAATCAGCCCAAACCCCGCCCGCGCCGTAAGGCGCGGGCGGGGTTTGTTCGCATGAGAAAGCATGAGCTGCCGCAAAGCGCGCCGGCGGCAGGACGCAGGCTGTGCGGACTTTACACAATGAGACGCCGCCCCCCGCACAAGCGGGGGACGGCGCCTTTTACAGCCGGAATGCTGTTTGCTACATCAGCTTGCGGAAAAGTTCCTTGAGGTCCTCGACGCTGGTGTCCTTGGGATTGCCGGGACGGCAGGCGTCCGCGTAGGCGGACTCGGCGAGGAACTGCAAGTCCTCCTCCTTGAGAGCCTCGAGCTTGCTCGGAATGCCGACGTCGCCCGACAGTTTTTTGACTGCGTCCACGGCAGCCTTGCGGTATTCGTCCTGAGACATTTGATCCACATCCTTGACGCCCATGACGCGGGCAATCTCGCGATACTTCTCGCCGGTGCAGTCCTCGTTGTACTCCATGACAATGGGCAGCATCATCGCGCACGCGACGCCGTGCGGGGTGTCATAGACCGCACCGAGCGTGTGCGCCATGGAATGGGCGATGCCCAGTCCGACATTGGAAAAGCCCATGCCGGCGATATACTGTCCGAGAGCCATGCCCTCGCGCCCTTCCTTGGTGTTGGCGACGGCGCCGCGCAGCGAGTCGGAAATTATCTCGATGGCCTTGATGTGGAACATATCGGTCATCTCCCACGCCGCCTTGGTGGTGTAGCCCTCGATTGCGTGAGTCAGCGCGTCCATGCCGGTCGAGGCGGTCAGTCCCTTGGGCATGGAGGACATCATGTCCGGATCGACGACGGCGACGATGGGCATATCGTGCGGGTCAACGCAGACGAACTTGCGCTTCTTCTCCACGTCGGTGATGACGTAGTTAATGGTCACCTCCGCTGCGGTTCCGGCGGTCGTCGGGACGGCGATTATCGGAACACAGGGCTGCTTGGTGGGCGCGACGCCCTCAAGCGAGCGCACGTCGGCGAACTCCGGATTGGCTATAATGATTCCGATTGCCTTTGCGGTGTCCATGGACGAGCCGCCGCCGATTGCGATGATATAATCCGCCTGTGCCTTTTTGAACGCCTCAACACCGTGCTGTACGTTTTCTATGGTCGGGTTCGCCTTGATGTCCGAGTAAATCTCGTAGGCAAGTCCCTCTTTTTCGAGCAGCGAGGTCACCTTTGCGGAAACTCCGAATTTAACGAGGTCGGGGTCGGTGCATACAAACGCTTTTTTGAATCCGTTCGCTTTGGCTTCGTTTACAATCTCGGCTATCGCACC
>CAYXRE010000160.1:3906-4330 GCA_964466125.1 uncultured Oscillospiraceae bacterium | reverse complement strand
GACCTTGGTGCCCTTGCTCTTTTCGGTTCCCATGGAGGAGAACCACTCGGCGCCCTTGAGGATTATCTGCGGAACGTTTGCGAGGGTCTCAACGTTGTTGAGTATGGACGGCTTTTGCCACAGACCCTTGACTGCGGGGAAAGGCGGACGGGGACGGGGCTCGCCGCGCTTGCCTTCGATGGAGGTCATAAGAGCGGTCTCTTCGCCGCACACGAATGCGCCCGCGCCGAGCTTGAGCTCAACGTCGAAGCTGAAGTCGGTGCCGAAGATGTTGTTGCCGAGCAGTCCGTATTCACGCGCCTGCTTGAGCGCGATGTTCAGGCGCTGTACCGCGATGGGATACTCTGCGCGAACATAGATGAAGCCTTTGGAAGCGCCTATTGCGTAACCGGCGATAGCCATAGCCTCGAGCACGACGTGCGGG
>CAYXRE010000160.1:0-3896 GCA_964466125.1 uncultured Oscillospiraceae bacterium | reverse complement strand
GTCGCCTTCGTCGGCGTTGCAGCAGACGTACTTCTGGTCGCTAGCGTTGCCGGCGGCAAACTTCCACTTGAGTCCGGTGGGGAAGCCTGCGCCGCCGCGTCCGCGAAGACCGGAGTCGAGCATGACCTTGATGACGTCCTCGGGCTTCATCTCGGTGAGCACCTTGCCCAGAGCGGCGTAGCCGTCCATAGCTATGTACTCGTCGATGACCTCGGGGTTGATGACGCCGCAGTTGCGTAGCGCAACGCGGTGCTGGAGTTTATAGAACTGTGCGTCGTTCAAGGAGGTGACAGCCTTGTTTTCGTCGCCCTCGTGATACTCAAGACGCTCTACGACACGACCCTTGAGCAGGTGCTCCTCGACAATTTCGGGAACGTCGTCGACGGTTACTCTGCTGTAAAACGTGCCTTCGGGATAGATGACCATTATCGGACCGAGTGCGCAAAGTCCGAAGCAGCCTGTTTGTACAACGTCGATTTCGTCGCTGAGACCCTTGGCGGCGATTTCCGCCTTCATAGCCTCAATGATTTTGTCGGAGTTGGACGAGGTGCAGCCGGTACCTCTGCAAATCAGAACGTGTGAACGAATCATTCTTTATTCCTCCGCTTAAACCTGTGAATTTCCGATTGTATATTCAGTGACGACCCGTCCGCCCTTGAGGTGTTCCGCAACGACTCTTTTTGCGCGGTCGGAGGTCATTTTAACATAGGTGGTCTTGGTGCCGTCGCCCGCGAATATCTCGACAACGGGCTCATACTGGCAGATACCGATGCAGCCGGTCTGGGTCACGGTCACCTTGTCCGCAAGACCCTCCTTGTTGACTTCTTCAACGAGTGTGTTGAGAACGGGACGGGCGCCGGCGGCGATGCCGCAAGTTGCCATACCGACGACGACGCGCATGGAAGCCTCGCCCTCACGAATGGCAATCTTGTCCTTCATCTTGGCTTTGATGGCGGCAAGTTCTTCAAGAGATTTCATAACTTTGTCCTTTCTGTGTCTTTTCTGGTGTTTATATCGCTGTATTGTTCTGACAAATATTCCTTAATCCACGCGAGAATCTCGGGACAGTTGATTGGGATTCCCTCACCGAGCTGCTGTTTAATCTCCCGCGTGTCCATTCTGACGGTTTCGCCGTCGAGGTCGTGGATGAAAACAAAGTCGATGTCGGGATAGCCCTGCACTAGTGTAAGTACGCTGGACACTATGTCTCCGAGCGGCGTGAAATCAATGTGATTTTTGCAAAACACCGCGCTTATCGTCGTTCCGTGATTGTCCGGCGATTTGTCGAGCGGAATCGAACTTATCTTCACTCCGCCTCCGGTCTGTTGTGCGGCGAGTGAAAGAAAGGGGATTCCAAGTCCGACCTTTCGGGTGCTTCTGGTCGTAAAAAACGGGTCTGAAAGCCTTTCGAGCTGTTCCTTGCTCATTCCGCAGCCGTCGTCCTTGATGTCAAAGCGAAGATTCTGCTCGTCGTCGAAAATGGAGATTTCAACGTTCTTCGCGCCGGCTCTGACCGAGTTCATGGCGATATCAAGTATGTTTAGAGATAATTCTTTCATCTTTGCTGCGGTTCCTTTAATCGCCGAAAGAGGCTTTGTCTGATTGAGGCTTCGTCCTCGCCGTCCGTGTCGAGAAAAAGGGAATGTACCCTTTCGTTCATATCCCACAGATAATGGGCGTCCGAGCTGACGATGGGAACGGCACGCTTGATATCGGGGTACTTCGCGCGGTATTCAAGCAGATTGTCCTTGCCGTGAAACTCCGCGAAAGCAAATTCCGGTTCGTTCGGAAAAACGCCGAGAACGGCGATAACTCCGTTTGCCTGCCGGTCAACGTGCGCGGGGTAGACCACAGCGCCATAGCTTCTCGCAAACTCTGCCGCCTTTTCCAGCGAAAGGTCGGTGGCATTGGGAAGAAAGTACTCCTCGACGCCGATGATGTTGTCCTGCGCGTCCACGATGTTCTGCTCGCCCGCAGCTTGAGGCTTGTTGCGAATAAGTATTCTGTGGGCTTGAAGCGCGCGGTCAAATTCGAGCGCCGCCTCAAGGGTTTCAAACAAGCACACAAGGTGGATGTCCTCGGCGGTAGTCAGCTCCATACCCGCGACCGGAACGACCCCGTAGCTGCGGCAGGCTTCAAAGAAAGCCGGGCAGTTCTTGGCGGAATTGTGGTCGGTGAGCGCGGCGATGTCGATGCCGTTGAGCTTTGCCATGCCCGCGATTCCGTTGGCGGTCATCTCGTCGTCCCCGCAAGGGGAGAGGCAGGAGTGAAGGTGGAGGTCGTAGAAAACCTCTTTCATGATATAAGCGCGGAGATTTCCGAGCAAAGCTCAAAGACCGGCTTTGGGGAACGAAGCAGATTTACGCCCTTCTCCGCCGCTAGCGCGACCACCTCGTCGTCTATCTCGGACGCTTCCGCGATAACTATGCAGGAAAGCTCGAGCAGTGAAGCGACGGCGATTATGTTGCGGTTGGTCATTATCGTGACCCAGACGTTGGACTTCTTGGCGTTGCCCATGACCCAGCTTAGCAGGTCTCCGGCATATCCGCCTTCAATTTGTGCGTCTGTGTTTGCGCGATTGAGAAATTCAAGAGACGCTTTGGCGGCAAGTTGGTCAACCTTCATTGTCAGTGCTCCCGATTTTGTGTTCGAGCAGATGTATCTGCTCACGCATCTTGACGATACAATCGTTCTCGTTCGCCTCGCCCTTGATTACGTCCTCCGCGAAGGACTGGCAGGTCGGCGAGCCGCATGAGCCGCAGTCGAGGTCGGGCAGCGATTCGCGTATGCGCTGTATGTCGCCCATTTTGCGGAATGCTTCGCTCATGTCCTCGTCAAGGCTCTTGTTGGGCTGATAATCGACCACCTGTTTGCACAGATATTCTTCGGGGATGAATTCGTTTGCAGTGATATCCTCGGAGAAGTTCCAGTTCTGCGCGACGGGAAGGTAGCGGCGAAGGCTTTGCAGCCTTGCTTTGGCAATATAAGGGTTTTCGACCGCCATTGCCCCTCCCACACACCCGCCGGAGCAGGCGTTGAGCTCGATGAAGTCGAGCGAGGGGAAAGAGCCGTGGTCGAGCTCCTCGAGAACGTGGATACAGTTTTCTATGCCGTCCGCGGCAAGATAGCGGTCGTTGAATATCGCCTGTGCTTCGCCTCCGGCGGACGCCCACCCGACGCCTATCATTCCCGTTTGGGAAAGCGGCTGGGGAGTTTTGCTCTTGGTCATCACCTTGAGCAAATCGAAGTAGATGTCGCTTACGGAAAAGACCAGGTCTACGTTGCTCGCAGCACCGGAAAGCGAATTCTTGACATAGCTGACCTTCGCCGGGCACGGGGAGATGAAGCAAACCGCTATATCCTCCGGCTTGAGCTCGGGGTGCTTTTCAAGCGCCTGCTCGCGGGCGAGCTTTCCGGCTATCTCGATAGGCGGAAGTATTGGTATAAGATTTTTGCAAAGATAAGGAAAACGAAAGCTCACGAGCCGTACAATGACCGGACACGCCGAGCTGATGACAGGACGCTGTATGTCCGCGCGCTTTAGGTAGCGGCGCGTGTACCCCGAGACTATTTCCGCGGCGCGTCCGACCTCGAAAACGTCGTCGAAGCCGAAATCAAGCAGCGCCTGGAGCAGATAGTCGATGTCGTCGAGGTTGTCGAACTGACCGTACAGCGCGGGCGCGGGAAGCGCGACCTTATACTTGTAAGCCGCCATCTTTTCCGGCTTGTCATAGATAGCTTTTTTTGCCTTGTACGGGCACTTTTTGATACACTCGCCGCAGTCGATGCAGCGCTCGGAATTGATCGTTGCATGACCGTCCCTTATCCTTATCGCTTCGGTCGGGCAGCGCTTGAGGCAGTTGGTACAGCCCTTGCATTTTTCGATATCCAGAGAA
>CAYXRE010000159.1:0-4396 GCA_964466125.1 uncultured Oscillospiraceae bacterium | reverse complement strand
ATTACCCCGAGACAGTCACCGAGAAATTCGTTGTGAGGGCGCTATGATTAGATTTGCGACCGAAACCGACGTCAGCGCGATGAAGGCGCTTTGGGCGATGAGCTTTGACGACCCGGTCAACTTCATCGACTTCTTTTATGACAAGATAGCCAAGCCCTCCAACACGCTTGTGTATGAGGCTGACGACAAGGTCGTCGCCATGGCGACGCTGCTGCCGACGACCTTTCGCTTTCGCGACAAGTCGGTGCTCGCGATGTATTTTTACGGCATCGCCACGCATAAACAATATCGCGGCAAAGGTATAGCCAGCGAGCTGCTGAGCTACTGTGAGGAGTATTCGCGCTCTTTGGGCTACACGCTCGCGGTGCTGGTGCCCGGGCAGCGTTATCTGTTTGATTTCTACAAGCGGCGCGGCTACTGGTCGGACTTCAACTGCCATGTGGCGACGGTCAAGCACGGTATGCTCAAGCGCGGGCTTCGCGCGGACGTTCCCGTCGAGTTCGACACGCTCGCTCCGGGAAAGCTGTTTGACATAAGGGAAAGCGCGCTGACCGACATCGCGCATATTTCGTGGAACGAGCAGCAGCTCGTGAACATACTGCTCGACGCGCAGCTGTACGGCGAGCACACGGCACACTACGAGGGCGCGCTCGGTCGTGCGTGCGCGATTTACGGAATGCAGCGCAGGCAGCTTTTTGTCAAGGAGTGCCTTGGCACGAGCGTGGATGCACAGCAGCTGCTGCTTGCGAGCGTTATAGAAAAGACCAACCCGTCGCGGGTCACCGTGCAGCTTCCGCTTCACTCCGAGCTGTTTATGTTTGAAAGCGAGACGCGGCTGTTCGGTATGGCGAAGCCGCTGACGGGCGGCACGAATATTAGAGACTTGGATGCTTACATGAATCTGATGCTTGACTGAAAGGGGAATCGCGCTTAATATGGTATATGTTTTTTTGGCGGACGGATTTGAAGAAATTGAGGCTGTTGTGCCCATGGACCTGCTCAAGCGGGCGGGCGTGAAGGTGACGACGGTCGGCGTGGGCAGCATGACGCCGACAGGCGCGCACGGCGTGACGTTTATGGCGGACATATCCGAGGAACTGTTTTTACCCGAGCGGGGCATCGAGGCTATATTTCTGCCCGGCGGACAGCCCGGCACGAGCAACCTTGAGCGCAGCGAAACTGTGCGGCGCGCAATACGCCTTGCTAGCGAAAAGGAGATAACCGTCGCGGCGATCTGCGCCGCACCCGGAATCCTTGCGCGCGCGGGTATGCTTTCGAGCAAAAAGGCGACGGTCTATCCGTCTGACAGCGCCGATCTCGGCGGAAATTATGTTGACAAGCCTGTGGTCTACGACGCGCCGTTTTTGACGGGGCGCGCGGCGGGCAGTGCGTTTGATTTCGGGCTCAAGCTCGTGGAGATAATCAAGGGCAGGGACGTTCGCGACAAGGTCGCAGGCTCGATATACTACAAATGAAAAGGAACCGAATATGAGTACAAATCCCCGTAAGAGTATAAAATATGTCTCGGACTCCGCGCCCAAGGGAGCGGTTCGCAAAAAGAAAAGAAAAAAGAAAAAACGCGCCCGCACCGGTTTAATAATTGGGCTGATAATTCTTGCGGCACTGCTTATCACTGCCGCGGTTACGGCGATATTCATCTCGCGCGAGGTAAACGGCGAGCGCAGCGGCGCGGCGCAAGACATCGTCGTCGAGATACCGCAGGGCGCTTCGACCGACACGGTCGCACAGGTGCTAAAGGACAACGGGCTGATAACCTCCCGCACGGTGTTTAAGATTTACTGCCGGCTCAACGGCGCGGACGGCACCTTCCAGTTCGGCGAAAAGACGATAAACACCCGTCTTACCTATGACGAGATAATCGAGATACTCAAGCAGCAGACGATACTCGACGTCGAGACCTTTACCCTGACCTTCCCCGAGGGCACGACAAGCCTGCGCATGGCGATGATGTTTCAGGATGCCGGAATATGCACGATAGACGAGTTCATAGCCGCGTGCAACAACGACACCTACGACGTCGCGTTTTTTAACGAGATTTCCTCGAATGAGAACAAATTCATCAAGCTCGAGGGCTTTTTATTCCCCGACACCTATGACTTTGAAGTCGGGCTGACCATTCACGACTACATTCAGCAGATGCTCGAGAACTTTGAGGAAAAGGTCTACACTGACGAGAACCGCCAGAAAATGCTGGCGACGGGCATGACGCTTGAGGAAAACATCATTCTCGCGTCCATCGTCGAAAAGGAATCGCTCGGCGACGATGTGTATTCCCGCGTTGCGTCGGTTTTCCACAACCGTCTGGACAATCCCGACGAGTTCCCGACGCTGCAGTCGGACACCTCGGCGGAGCACATCCCCGGCAACTATATCTGGGGAGTAATCGGCTACTACTACAACGGCGACACCACCCCCGTGACCGCCAACGCGCCGCAGGCGATGATTGACGCTTACGATACCTACAAGGTCCACGGGCTTATCGTCGGCGCGATATGCAACCCCGGGCTCAACGCCATTCTCGGCACCTTCGAGCCGGAGCAGAGCGACTACTACTTCTTCATTACCGACGACAACAAGAAGTTCTACTGGGGCGCGACGGACGCAGACCATTCGCGCAACATCGCAACGGTCAACGCCGTCAACTCGGCGCTCGCGGACGGCACCTTCGACCCCGACAAGGACTATTCGGCGTGAGCGGCGACACCTTCAAGCGCATATACGACGTCGTGCGAAGGATACCGAGCGGACACGTCGCGACCTATGGCATGATTGCGGCGCTCGCGGGCAACCCGCGCTGGTCGCAGATCGTGGGCTATGCGCTGCATTCCAATCCCGACCCCGCGCACATACCCTGCTTTCGTGTGGTCAACCGCTTCGGTGAGTGTTCGGGCTCCTTTGCGTTCGGCGGAGAATTTGTGCAGCGCAGACTGCTCGAGGAGGACGGAGTGACCTTCCTTGCGGACGGACGCGTGGACATGAAGCGCTGCTTGTGGCAGCCGACGATAGAATAGTTTCCCGCAATATTATCATCAACAAAGCGCCGTTTCCCTTTTCGGGAAACGGCGCTTTTGAAGCAAAACAAGTTAAGAAATTGCATTATGGAGTCGGAAACGGATGCAAGCCGACAGCGAATCGCTCGTGAAGCACATGATACCAATAACTGATATGCCGATTCGCGCAATCCGTTCGCGTCCTTGCGTCCTTGTCGCCTTACAGCGACAGCACCGCGTCGATAAAGCGCCGCAGGTCGTCCATGCTCTCAAGCTCGTTCGCGCGCTTGCGAAGCCCCGACGCGCCGCGTATGCCCTTGGTGTACCACCCCGCGTGCTTGCGCGCCTCGCGCAGCGCGATGAACTCGCCTTTATAGCCGCACATAAGCAGCGTCTGGCGCAGCAGCGCGTCCATTTTGTCCTTTGCGCTCGGCGCGTTCGGAGCGTCGAGCCCTTGTATTGCGGCGTTTATCGCTCCGAAAATGAACGGGTTGCCCAGCGCGCCGCGCCCGACCGCCACCGCGTCGCAGCCGGTGTATTGGAACATTTTCAGCGCGTCGTCCGGCGTGAAGATGTCGCCGTTGCCGATTACGGGTATGCCGACCGCGCGCTTGACGTCGCGGATGACCTCGAGGTCAACGGGCGGCTTGTACATCCGCTCGCGGGTGCGTCCGTGCACCGTCAGCGCCGCTGCGCCCGCTTGTTCGAGCATTACGGCGAGCTCGGGCGCGTTGACCTGCTCAAAGCCCGCGCGCAGCTTGACCGTGACGGGCAGAGATACCGCAGCGCAGACCGCCGCGACGATGTCGCACGCAAGCGCCGGCGTTTTCATAAGCGCGCTGCCCGAGCCGGAATTGACTATCTTCGGAGCGGGGCAGCCCATGTTTATGTCGATGAAATCCGGCGCGAACTCGCGCTGCGCAAAGGCGGCAGCGTATGCCATGCTGTCCGGCTCATAGCCGAAAAGCTGTATGGCAAAAGGGCGCTCGCACTCGCAAAAGCGCATGAGCGCGGGAGTTTTTTTGTCGCCCATGCTTATCGCCTTGGCGCTTGTCATCTCGCTGACGCAAAAGGATGCGCCGTTTTCGCGGCACAGCTGCCGAAAGGCGCTGTCCGTTGCGCCCGCCATGGGAGCGAGCGAGGCAAGGCGGGGTATATCGATTTTCTTGCTCAAAGGTTACCTCGAAATATGCTTGATAGGCTGATTATATCATACTCGCGCCCGTGCGTACGGCGGATTTCTTCGACTCGGCGCAATTTTGTGCTGCGAGCGGCGAAACGACCGCTTTGAGGCAGGCATATTGCGCGTACTGCACAAAATCGCGTGAAATTGTGGTATAATAAATCATTATCGCGAGAGGAGGGAGCCGCATGCAGCCTTTGGC
>CAYXRE010000158.1:3973-4431 GCA_964466125.1 uncultured Oscillospiraceae bacterium | reverse complement strand
GCTGGTGGCCACCGCCTGCGTCAGCAATGTGCGCCCAGAAAAAGCCGCCGTAGACCCCGAGAAAGACGCATATCGTCGCCAGAATACTCGTCAGCGGCACAAGGTCGCGGGTGTTGCGGTACTGCGCCATAATCAGTATCGGGACCGCCATGGCGAGAATGGTTTGATGGGTCAGCGTTACGCATTCGGCTATCGTCCCGAGCCATACGCACAAAAGAATGAAGTATTTGTGCCACACGGCGTATTCCGCATTTCTCGGGTCCTCCTTAAACAGCCGCAAGGGGCGCCACAGCACGGCGACCGGCACCAAATAACACACAACGCCGCACGCCGCGCAAATACGCATTACCTGCGGGACGACCTTAAACAATCGTATCTCGTTGAGCAGCTCGCACAGCAGCAGCACCGCCGCGAGCACTATCAAACACACCACGTTGTCACGGTTGGTCTTTATCTCC
>CAYXRE010000158.1:0-3963 GCA_964466125.1 uncultured Oscillospiraceae bacterium | reverse complement strand
TGAGTCGAGCAGCGACTTTTTCTTTTCGGTATCTCTGTCCCTTGACTTTTTTGACACCTGTTCTACCGCCTTTGCCGATATTGCCGATTTGCCGATTCAATCCGCGCGGCAAATCCGTCAGACCGCCGCAGGATTCGCCGTTTTCCGCTTCATCCCGCGGTTTCTTGCGCGCCTTTAGCCCTTTGCGCGATTTGCTGTTTTTATTATAGTATTTTTGCGCGAGAATTGTGCAATTATTTGCAGACTGATACATATTTTGTACAAATTCACGTTATTTACCGTAAAATCCGGCATAAATCGCCCCATATTTGAACGGTTTTTCGTCAAATCGCAGAAGCGCCGCGTATTCAGACAAAAAGCGCCGCCCTTTTTGCGGACAAAAGGGCGGCGCTTTTTGTGTTTTGTCTTAAATTCGCACGGTATATTCTCTCACCCGACAGGCTTGTCCAAACCCGTTCGACCGCGCTTGGCGCTGCAAAGATACAGCGGTATCGCCGCGAGCTGCGAAAGCACCGACACGGCGATCATCGCGCCTGTGCTCACCTCATACAGCACTCCGAGCAGCCAGCTTCCGAGAAACCAAAACACCCCGAACGAGCACTCAAATATGCCGTACCCCGTCGCGCGGCTGGACTTGGGAACCATGCTTGTGACCGCCGCTTTGAGTATGGATTCCTGCGCTCCCATGCCGACACCCCACAGCGCGACGCCGATTAGCAGCATCGGCACCGAATCAAACGCAAAGATGAACACCGCGAACGGCGCGGAGATGAGCGTCGAGCACACGAGCGCCTTTACTCCCTTCTTGTCATACAGCAGCCCGAACAGCAGAGCGGCAGCGTGCCGCCGTTGACGAGCGACGAGGTCTGCGCAAGCCCCGACGCGAGCGGCGCGTAGGTGTTGGAGACGTGCATGATGATAATCGAATAGTCTATGAAGCCGAACGCGAACAGGCTTATGCCCGCGATATACAAAACAAATTCCTTTTTGAGCTTGAAGGGAACGTACTCCTTCGGCTCCGGCTCAAAGCGCTCGGGATTCGGGAATTTGTACCGCGTGACGAGCAGCAGAACAAGGGTAACCGCGCCCGGAATCGCGAGCACGGCAAAGCAGCGGGAATATACCTCAAAGGTCGTGCCGTCGGTTCTCAGAAGCATCACGAGATACAGCAGCACCGGTCCGAGGAACGCGCCTATCTGGTCGAGCACCTCCTGAATGCCGAAGCTCTTGCCGACCCCCTCCTGCGAGGCGGCAAAGGACATGATCGTGTCCTTGGCGGGCTTCTTAATCGCCTTGCCCATTCGCTGCACGACGAGCAGCGCGCACGCCCACAGCCAGCCCCGTTCTCCGACGAGCGCGAGCGCGGGCACGGCGAGCACGTCCAGAAAATAGCCGATTATCGTCATGAACCAATAGTGCTTGGTTTTATCCGTCAGCTTGCCGAACACATAACGCATCGAGTAGCCGATAAGTTCGCCCAAGCCGGACACAAAGCCTATCGCGCCCGCCGACGCGCCCAGCAGCGACATATACGCCCCGCGAATGCTGGACGCTCCCTCGTGGGTCATATCAGAAAACAGGCTGACTATGCCGAACAGTATGATGAACAGCATCGCCTGTGAGATTTTTTTGCGGTTATTCTTCTCCATTGCCCTATCCCCGAAAACTGCTTTTACGCGCCGTAAAGCGCCAGCTCGTCTATCGCGTTGTCCATAATTTTTTCGGTCTGCGCCTTCGCGCTTTGCACGTCGCGGTCGAGCAGCGCCTTGTAGAAGTTCAGCTTGAGCTCATACAGCGACGCTATGCCGTTATGCTTGCAGTAAAGCGTCCACAAATGCACGCCCTCCGGCCTGAAGGAATGGTACATCAGCGGCAGCAGCACATTTTGGGACAGCACCGCCGTCTCGTGATAAAAGCGAAAGGTGCATTCGCCCGCCTCGTCGCAGTCCCGCGCGTTTTGTATGTCGTCCAGCAGCGGGGCGAGCGCCGCCAGCTCCTCGTCGCTCGCGCGCGCCGTGACCAGCTCAACGCACATACATTCGAGCGCGCAGCGCACCTCGAGCAGCGAGCGGACCTCATTTCGGCGCATGGTCCCGCCGTTATAGCGCATTATCGCCACAAGCGTCTCCAGCGAGCCCTTGCGGCGGTAGTCGCACACATATACCCCCTGACGCGGGCGTATCTCGACAAAGCCGAGCTTTTCCAGTTCAACTATGCCCGCCGAGATGACAGGTCGGCTGACCCCCATTTTTATCGAAAGCTCTCGCGCGGACGGCAGCTGCTCGCCGACGGCAAGCTCGCCGGAAAGTATCATGTTTTCGATTTGCTGCACAAACAGGTCGCTTAGCGACAGCGTGCTTATCTTGGAAAATCCCATGCCTTCAACCTCGCCGTGTTCTTGGTAATACCAGCTTCATTCGTCTGCATAGTTTACGCCAATTTGACCGAATTGTCAATCAAAAAGCGAGCAAATAGCCGATTTTCGCGGCGATGAATTGTATTGCCGAGCGAGCGTGATTATAATTGCGGTAGTGGTAATACCAAATGATATGACAGGAGGTTTTTATGGACAACAAATATGACGTAATCGTTGTCGGAGCGGGCAACGGCGGACTGGTCGCCGCCGCGACGACGGCGAGAGGCGGACTGAAAACGCTGCTGCTGGAAAAACACAATCTGCCCGGCGGCTGCGCAACCAGCTTCTGCCGCGGGCGCTTTGAGTTCGAGCCGTCGCTGCACGAGCTCGCGTCGGTCGGCACGGCGCAGGCTCCCGACACCGTCTACCGCATTTTCGACTCGCTCGGAGCGAAGGTGGACTGGCGCTATGAGAAGAATATGTTCCGCGCGATAGTGCGCGGCGAGAACGGCTACGACGTGACCGTGCACGCAGGCGTCGAGGAGTTCTGCGACTCGATGGAGCGCGCAGTTCCCGGCTGCCGCGAGAGCGTGCACGCGCTGTTCGACGTGGTGCGCAAGAACAACGCGGCGCTCGATTACATAACCAAGATGAAGGGCAAGCCCAACAAGCTGGTCATGGCGCTGTGCCACGGCGATTTCATGCGCTCGGCCTCCCATTCGGTCGAGGACGTAATGATTGCGCTGGGCATACCCGAAAAAGCGCGCAACATAATCAACACCTACTGGGGCTATCTCGGAGTCCCGACCGACGAGCTGAACTCCATGCATTTCCTCAATATGCTCAATGCCTATGTCGTCAACGGCGCGGCAATGCCGGCGCTGCGCTCGCACGAGCTGTCGCTGGCGCTCATCAAGGTATTTCAGGAAGCGGGCGGCGAGGTTTGGTACAACAGCGAGGTCACCAAGTTCCTGTATGACGAAAACGGCGCGGTGTGCGGCGTGGTCGCGAACGGGCGCGAGCTGTATGCCAAAGAGGTCATCTCCAACGTAATCCCCAACAACGTTTTCAATATGTCCGACGCAAACAGGATACCGCAGACCGACCTCAAGCTCGCGAACGCACGCGAGTTCGGGATCTCCGTTGCGACCATTTACCTTGGCATGGACTGCACGATGGAGCAGCTGGGAATCAAGGACTACACGGTCTTTGTGATGGGCGACGCGAATCCGAGAAAACAGTATGTCAACCGCGCGACCGACGGCATATACATCGTCAACTGCCTCAATCAGGTCGTGCCGGAAAGCTCTCCCGAGGGCACCTGCACCATGTTCTTCACGATCCCCGTGTTCGGCTCGGACATTCCGAACGACCTCGAGCCGAAGGACTATAAGAAATACAAAAACGACATCGCAATGAAATACATCACCGACTACGAAAAGCTCTCCGGTATCTCTATTCTCCCGCACATCGAGGAGATTTCGGTCGCAACGCCGGTCACCTTCGCGCGCTATCTCGGAACGCCGGAAGGCACGATTTACGGCTACAAGCTGTCCGACTGGGACAACCTGCTCGCGCGTATTTCCAGCGAAAAGGAAGATTACACG
>CAYXRE010000157.1:0-4474 GCA_964466125.1 uncultured Oscillospiraceae bacterium | reverse complement strand
AGCCGTTTGCGTCCGGCGTGGCGGTGATGTCGGTCTCGGTGCCGTCGGCGAGCACAAGGTGTCCGTTTGCGAGCACGGGTATGTAATAATATGCCTGAACGCCGTTGACGAGCACAGGCGTGTTCTTGGTCTCGGTCTTGGAGGCGGTGGAGGACGCGACGAACTCAACGGTGTCGCTCTCGACGGGCGCGGTGGTCGCGCCGCCCTCGCCGTCCGCTCCCTCTCTGCCGCCGTACTGCTTGTCGTCCTCTGCCAGGTTGACTTCCTTTTGGCTGACTATCTTCTCGGAGACGTCCACCTTTTCGTAGGACAGCTTGGGCTGGACCGTCGCGGTAATCGGCGCGTCGGGGGTCACATAGCCCGCAGCGGGCGCAAGCGCGACGGAATAGTCGCCGTCGTCCAGATTCTCAAAATACAGCTTTCCGTCCTTGTCCTCGTCGGTCTGGGTCACGGGCTCGCCGGATTCCGCGGGCGTGATCGTGACCTCGAACGGATAGCCGGTGACTATCTCGCCGAACTCGTCCACGACGGTTACCGCAAGGTCGTTTTCCACCGACGAATACTCCAGCGAAACGGTGTAGCTGACCGAAATGGAGTAGCTGCGCTTTTGCATATTGCGCTCAAGGCTGCTCGAAACCGTCGGCAGCTCGCGCACCTTCTCGTTTATCGAAAAATAATCGTCCAAAAACCATGCCGAGCCGGTGAGCGAAGCGAGAATGGCGATGCACGCGCAAAGCGCTATCACACGGCTCACCCTCGGACGGCGCAGGAAATCGAGCAGCTTGACCGCCGCGTTCGGCTTAGGATTCTTTTGTACGCTGTTTCTTTTCATGTAAACCTCATACATCAAATATAGAAGTACGGTTATAAGGCTATATCTCGCTTGATTATACTATATGTTTACTGCTTTAGCAATATTTATCGCAAAAAAGCAGTTTATGAAAGAGAATACAACATATTGTAAAAGCGCCCGACATCTCCGGCTTGACACAGAAGCAAGCGCCACAAGACGCATATAGTCGGCGGTCACCGCAGAAACGGGACGGAAAGCCCCCGTTTCCCAGAGCGGAAAACGGGGGCTGAGGTGTTGAATGCAATCTGTCGTTGAGCAAAAGCCTTTGTTTAGCGGAACATCGCTATAAAGACGCCCGCCGCGACAGCGGAGCCGATGACGCCCGCGACGTTCGGTCCCATGGCGTTCATGAGCAGATAGTTGTTGGGGTCGGTCTCGAGTCCCACCATGTTGGAAACGCGCGCCGCCATAGGAACGGCAGAAACGCCCGCGGAGCCGATGAGGGGATTGACCTTGCCCTTGGTCAGCCAGCACATGAATTTGCCGAAGAGAATACCGCCGGCAGTCGAGAAGGCGAATGCGAGCAGACCCATGATGATGATGACGATGGTGCGAATGGACAGGAAGTTGTCCGCCGTGGCGGTGCCGCCGACGGAGATTGCGAGCAGGATGGTGATTATGTTGATAAGCTCGTTGGAAGCGGTCTTGACCAGACGGTCTGCGACGCCGGATTCCTTGAGCAGGTTGCCGAGCATCAGGCAGCCGACGAGGGTCGCCGCGTCAGGCACGAGCAGCGAGACGACGATGGTCGCCATTATCGGGAAGATTATCTTCTCGGTCTTGGAGACGGGGCGAAGGACGTCCATGCGAATGGCGCGCTCCTTCTTGGTGGTCAGCGCGCGCATGATGGGCGGCTGGATGAGCGGCACAAGCGCCATGTAGGAGTAAGCGGCGACCGCGATTGCGGGCAGCAGCATGGGCGCGAGCGTCTTGGTCACGAATATGGCGGTCGGTCCGTCCGCGCCGCCGATAATTCCGATGGAAGCGGCATCCTTAACGGTAAAGACGAGCGACTGTCCGGGGAAGGTCGAGGTGACCCAGTTGGCAAGTCCGGTGGTACCGATCCACAGGCTCGCGGCAAAGGTGGTGAAGATACCGAGCTGCGCCGCAGCGCCGAGGAATATGGTCTTGGGGTTGGCGATAAGCGGCGAGAAGTCGGTCATTGCGCCGATGCCAAGGAATATAAGCGGGGGATAGACGCCGAGCTTGACGCCCAGATAGATTATGTCCAGCAGTCCGCCCTCGTGCAGCACCTTGCCGTAGTCGATATCGACGACGTTGAACATCTCCATGTGCATCATTCCCGCGCCGGGAAGGTTGGTCAGTATCATGCCGAACGCTATGGGCACGAGCAGCAGCGGCTCGAACTTCTTGACGATTCCGAGGTACAGCAGCAGGCAGCCGATTGCGAGCATCAAAAGTGCTTTCCAGTCGAATCCTTCACCGAAAAGCCGCGCTATGCCGGTGTTGGTCCAAAACTCAGATATTGTTTCCAAAAACATTATTCACGCGCCCCCTTAACCTATTGTGAAAAGGGTGTCGCCTTTTTTGACAGACGCGCCTTTTACCACAGAGATTTTCAGAGCTCCCGCCGACGGCGCGAGCACTTCGTTCTTGCCCGACGGAGCGGACATCACGAGCACGACGTCGTTTGCGGCGACATTGCGCGAGCCCGCTACGAGATAATCGACGGTGCCGTCGAACGGAGCGGTGACTTCAAACGCTTTTGCCGATTTCTTCGTGACGCCTCCCATGAGCTTGCCCATGACGACGAGCGCGAAGTAGATGATTGCGAGAACGCCGAAAACAATCAGCATTCCCGTCAGTGCCGTTGTGCCGATAAAGGCGCCGGTCACTGTGGTCGAAGCGAAATACATTCCCCTATACACTCTCTCTCATTTATAATAGCGTCGCTTTTTTCACTGTACCCAAGCAAAAGCGCGCGAAAAATCAAGTTAATCATAACCTATCGTTCGACAATAAGTCAACTCGCTAATAACACAAATATATAGGAATTTAACACGCGAATTTTGGCGCAGAAAATCATTGCCAAACGCCCTTGTTTCCGTTATACTTTTACCAATTTGGGCATAGGTTCGATTTGCTTGCAAAATAAAGGAGGAGGAACTTTCATGGCAAACAAAGAAGGCATTTTCAACGCCCCCGTGCAGCTCGGATGGGGAAAAACAGTTGTTTTGGGATTGCAGCACGTTTTCGCAATGTTCGGAGCGACCGTACTGGTGCCGATTCTCACAGGTTTGAGCGTTCAGGTAACTCTCATCTGTGCAGGGGTCGGCACTTTATTATTTCAGCTCGTAACCAAGGGCAAGGTCCCCGCATTTCTCGGCTCGTCCTTCGCGTTTCTCGCGGGCTATTTCACGATAACCGCGTTTGACTTCGGTATATTCGCCGGAATGTCCGAGGCGGAGAAGCTGCAGTATGCGGGCGGCGGCGTCGTGATAGCCGGTCTCGTCTACCTGCTCATGTCCGGACTCATAACGCTCGTCGGTGTAAAGAAGGTACTGCGGTATGTGCCTCCCGTCGTGACCGGACCGATAATCATTCTCATCGGACTCAACCTCGCAGGCAGCGCCGTGCAGAACGCTTCGCAGAACTGGCTGCTTGCGCTGCTCGCCGTCGCGACGATAGTCGTTTGCAACATCTGGGGCAAGGGAATGCTCAAGATAATCCCCATACTCATGGGCGTTGTGGTGCCGTACATTGTCGCCGTCTGCTTCGATCTCATTGACTTCAACGCCATCGGCGCGCAGCCGATAGTTGGTCTGCCCCCCTTCGCGCTTGCGAAGTTCGACGTGTCCGCGATACTCGTCATGGCGCCCATTTCGATTGCGACTATGATGGAGCACATCGGCGACGTTTCCGCAATAAGCGCCACCACCGGCAAGAACTTCATCAAGGACCCCGGTCTTAACCGCACGATACTCGGCGACGGTCTTGCCACCGCGCTCGCCGGACTGGTCGGCGGACCTGCGAACACCACCTACGGTGAAAACACCGGCGTGCTCGCGCTCACCAAGGTCTACGACCCGCTCGTCATCCGCATCGCCGCTTACTTTGCCATACTGCTCTCCTTCTCGCCGATGTTCGACACCGTTGTGAACACGATACCCGTCGCGATAGTCGGCGGTATATCCTTCGTGCTGTACGGTATGATTTCCGCCGTCGGCGTTCGCAACATGGTCGAAAACAAGATAGATATGACCAAATCCCGCAACCTGATAATCGCCGCTGTGACCCTCGTGAGCGGTCTGGGCTTCCAGAGCTACCCGATAACCTTCAACATCGGCAGCGCGACCCTCAGCTTCGGCGGACTTGCCTGCGCGGCTATCTTCGGCATCGTGCTCAACGCGATACTCCCCGGCAAAGACCCCGTCGAGCCGGAGGACAAGGTCCCCGTCATGGAGCTCGGCGCCGAGCTTCCCGTCGAGGAGAAATAACTCTCTTACAGTTCATATAAAGCCCCCGCGCGAAAGCGTGGGGGCTTTCATTTGTGTCAAACCGATAAAAGCGACCCCCGACCGTACGGTCGGGGGTCGCGCTTTAGTTGTTCAACAGCGTTTGCTTGGCGCTCAGCCCGCGTTCTTTTCCGCTTCGGGTTCG
>CAYXRE010000156.1:0-4478 GCA_964466125.1 uncultured Oscillospiraceae bacterium | reverse complement strand
CTTTGGTGATGCGGTGCGATACGCAAAACGCCGCGTTTCTTTTCATGGGCGACGCGGAGTTCCCAATCGAGCAAAAGCTGCTTGAGGATAAGGCAAATTTGAAATGCGACGCAATCAAAATATCCCACCACGGCTCGGCAAGCTCCAGCTCGACCGAGCTGCTTGCGGCGGCAAATGCGAAATACGCCGTCATCTCGCTCGGCGCGGACAATCCTTACGGCTACCCAAGCGAGAAGATGCTCGGGCGGCTGCCCGAGAACACCGCCGTGCTGCGAACCGACGAGTGCGGCACGATATGCTTTACCGTGAGCGAAGCAGGGCTTTCGCCCGAGTGCTCAAGGCTTTCGGAGAAAACGGAGGACAACACATGAAGCTGTACAGTGTGGACAGGGTGGAGGACGGCATGGTCGTGCTCGTTGATTCTGGCGGCAAAAGCGTTGCCGTCGCGCGCGAAAAGTTCGATTGCGAGCCGCGCGAGGGCATGACCTTTTCGCATCGGCGCGGCGGTTATGTCAGCGAGGACGAGCAGGAGAAAAAACAACGCGAGAGCAACGCGGCGCTGCTGCACTCGCTGACCGACAGGAATTGAAACGGAGAGAGAAATGAAACCAAAGGAAAAAGACTGGTACAAAAACATTTGGACGCTGGACATAAAAAGCGGCACATGGGTCGAGGACACCGAGAATCAGGTCGCTTTTATTATCAAAACGCTGGGGCTTCACGGCAGCGAGCGCATACTCGACCTCGCCTGCGGCTTCGGGCGGCATTCGCTGTCGCTTGCGCGCAAGGGCTACGAGGTCGTGGGCGTGGACATAACGAAGGCTTATATCGACGACGCGTGTGAAACGGCAAAAAAAGAGGGACTGCAAAACGTCAGCTTCATAAACGCGGATGTGCGCGAGGTGGACTTCTGCGACGAGTTCGACGTCGTTTTGAGCCTTGCGGACGGAGCGATAGGATACCTTGAGACAGACGAGGAAAATCTGAAGATATTCGACCTTGCCTCCCGCGCACTGCGGCGCGGCGGCCGCCACTTTATAGACGTGTGCAACGCCGACCACGCGCGCCGCGTCTGCCCCAAGCGCTGGTGGGAATGCGGCGAGGGCGGCATGGCGCTTGCGCTCTTTGAGTGGGACGAGGAAAGCCACAGAATGCTGTTCGGCGGCAAGGACATAGCGTTCGGGCAGCAGCTTGAGGCGTTCGACATACCCTACGGAGACCCGATACGGCTTTACGACATACGAGAGCTTGCGGACATCTACAAGCGGCGCGGCATGAGTATAACCGACAGCTTTTCAAATTTCTACGGCGCACCCGCCTGCGACAAAGAAATGCAGCTTATGGTCGTCGCCCAAAAACAATAGTTTTTTAACGAAAGCGCCCCTGACCGAAAATCGGTCGGGGCGCTGTTGTTTTGTAAGCATATCGTATATGCAGTTTGCGTAACGAGAAGCGTTTGATTCGCACCGCGCCGACGCCGAAAAGCAGCAATGAATCATGCTTATATATTAACAATACATTTATCATCGCGCACGTCGCAGACAATACCGCACACCGTCGAACGCGCTTGCAGTCCCTCGCCGTAGACGAGCGCGGGGGCGTAGCGGTCGGTGTAGCCGTCAAAGGAGCCGTCCGGCTGCTCGGTTTCGAGTATGACCCGCACGCGAGTGCCGATGAACGAGCGCAGCACCTCGGCGCGCGAAAGCTCCGCCGCGGCGCTCATCTGCGCCGCCCGCTCGCTTTTCGTCTTGTTGTCGAGCTGATTGGGCAGCTTAGCGCCTGCCGTGCCCTCCCGCTTGGAGTAGGGGAAGACGTGCAGCTTCAAAAAGCCTATCGAGCGCACAAAAGCAAGGCTCTGCGCAAATTCTTCGTCCGTCTCGCCCGCGAATCCGACGATTACGTCGCTTGTGAAGCTCGGGCGCTCGAACGCCTCACGCAGCCGCGCGACGGTCTTTGAATACAGCGCCGTGTCGTAGCGGCGGTGCATTCGCGCAAGCGTGGCGTCGCAGCCGCTTTGAAGCGCAAGGTGAAACTGAGGACAGAGCTTTTCGCATTTTGCCAGCCTGTCGATGAGCCGCTCGTCGGTCAAATCCGGTTCGAGCGAGCCGAGCCGCACTCGGGCAACGCCGTCCACCGCGCACACGCACTCCACCGCGTCCGCCAGCGTCAGACCCATGTCGCTGCCGTATTTGGAGAGATTTATCCCCGACAGCACGATTTCCGCATAGCCTGCGCGCACGAAATCCTGTGTCTGCGCCTTGATTTCCTCAAGCGGCATCGAGCGCACGGGTCCCCTTGCAAAGGGAATTATGCAGTACGAGCAGTAACGGTCGCAGCCGTCCTCGATTTTCATGAACGCGCGGGTGTGTCCCTCAATCGAGTCCGCCCGCAGCGGCTCAAAGGCTTTTTTGGCGTTCGGGACGATCTCGACAATACGCTCGCGCCGTTCCGCGAAGTCTTTGATAAGCCGCGCAATCGCTTTTCGCTCACCGGTGCCGCAGATTATGTCTGCTTGAGTGTACTGTGCCGCAAGCTCGGGAAACGCCTGCGGAAAGCAGCCGGTGAGCACCGTAATCGCGCTCGGATTTTCCCGTTTGACGCGATGCAGATACTGCCGCACCTTTTTGTCGCCGTTTGCCGTGACGGTGCAGGAGTTGACGATGACCACGTCGGCGCACGCGTCGATTTCGCAAATCACATCGCCGTTCTCGCGCAGTATCTGCGCCATAGCCGCCGATTCAAAGCTGTTGACCTTGCACCCGAAGGTCGAAATGAAAACGTTCATGTCATCACCGGTTCTAATCTAAAAGTATAACAATTATACATAATAAAGAGAATTATTACAACGCGCCGGCAAGACCGGCAAACGGAGGCTGAAGAATGGCTGTTCGCAGACTGCTCGCGATATTACTTTGTATGCTCGCTCTTTTCCCAAGCGGTGTTTTCGCCTATGAAAGCTACACTGCCGACGAATATTACGCGCTGACCGGAGCGGCGCCGCTGGGCTCCGTGAAGGAGACGTTTGCGAACAAGCAGCAGCTTTCGCTCTCGTCGCCCAGCGCGATACTGGTGGAAAGCTCGACGGGGGAGATACTATATGAAAAGGCGGCGGACGAACGGCGTCCGATAGCGTCAATAACCAAAATTATGACGCTCATCCTCGTCATGGAGGCGCTCGAGAGCGGCAAAATCTCGCTTGAGGACGTCGTGCCTATCTCCGAGCACGCTTATTCAATGGGCGGCTCGCAGATATGGCTCGAGCCGGGGGAGATATTCACCGTTGACGAGTTGCTGCGCGCGGTGGCGGTCGCGTCGGCGAACGACGCGGCGGTGGCGCTCGCAGAGTTCGTCGGCGGCTCGGAGGAGGCGTTTGTCGCAAGCATGAACGAACGCGCACAGCAGCTGGGCATGACAAACACCGAGTTCAAAAACTCCAACGGGCTTGACGAAAACGGGCATCTCTCCTGCGCACGCGACGTTGCGGCGATGTCCCGCGAGGTGCTGCGCCATGAGCTGGTGCGCAACTACATCACCATCTGGCAGGACTCGCTGCGCGGCGGTGAGACCGAGCTTACCAACACCAACAAAATGCTCAAAAGCTTCAGCGGCATCACCGGCATCAAGACCGGCACGACGGGGCTTGCGGGTGTGTGCATCTCCGCGTCCGCAAAGCGCGACGACATGGAGATAATCGCAGTTGTGCTCGGCTGCTCGGACAGCAAATCCCGCTTTGAGAGCGCAAAAACGCTGCTGGAGTACGGCTTTGCGAATTACGAGGTTGCAAAGCTCGCCATTGACCCGCAGCTCATGGCGCCCATAAAGGTGAAGCTCGGAGAACAGGAAATCTGTGAGGTCGAGTGCGTGATACCGAGCACGGCGGTCGTTGAGAAGGGCAAGGCGGCAGCGGTCACGCTGGAGGTGGACATCGCGCAGGTGCTCGAAGCGCCGGTCGAAGCGGGTCAGATTGTCGGCGAAACCTCGGTTTTCTGCGAAGGGCAGCTGATGTGCAAAAGCGAAATTCGCGCGGTATGCGAGGTAAAAAAGCTGGAATTCGGCACTGCGTTCGGGCGGCTGTGTGCGATAGCGGGAGCGATGTAATCCGTCATTCCTCGCCTTGACAACCCGCCGCTCGTGCTATATCATTAAGCCATAAAAAACTATCAGAAGGTAGATTTATGGCAATCAAACTCAACACCAAATACCTCGGCGGCTTTGTGTCCGATTCCTCGGCCGCCGCGCTTCAAAGCGAGCTTTCGAGCGCTTGCAAAACACTTGCGGACGGCTCGGGCGCGGGCAATGATTTTCTCGGCTGGCGCGACCTGCCCGTCAACTACGACAAGGCGGAATTTGCGCGCATCAAGCAAGCCGCGGCAAAGATACGCCGCGACTCCGACGTGCTCGTCGTCATCGGCATCGGCGGCTCCTACCTCGGTTCCCGCGCGGTAATCGAGCTGCTCGGAAGCCAGCAGTTCAACGAG
>CAYXRE010000155.1:0-4565 GCA_964466125.1 uncultured Oscillospiraceae bacterium | reverse complement strand
AGTCCATGTTGATTATGCAGTTTATGCCCCAGCAGTTATACGCCCATGTGCACCAGTTGGAGTAATACAGCGGCGCGCAGGACCACGCGATCATGCGGTGGCGGGTCTTGGGATAGCAGTCGATCTTCTGGTCCACCGTCCGCTCCATAATCTTGCGGACATGGCGGTCCACCTCGTGCCATACCGGAAGGTCGCCGAACTGGCTTTGATAGATACGGTAAAGCGCCTGTGCAACGCCGTTTATCGGATAATACGGCGTGTTCGCGGCGACGTCCCATTTTTCCCACTCGAAGCGCTGAAGCTCGTTTTGGCTTTCAAGACAGCGGCACAGCTCATCGTAATCAAACGGCTCGCCGGTCTGCTCGGCAATAAAGCTCCAAGCCTGCTCTATCTCGTTGCGGCAGTGCTTGTGCACCAGCGGGTCGTCGAACTGCATGGGCTGAGGCATCGCAAACAGCGGCTTGTCGATGAACCAGTCCTGCAAAATGGAGGTCGCGACGCTGCCGTCGCACGCCTCGTTGCTGGTGACGACCGCCGTATAGTAATCCGGCACGTCGTCGAGCACGAACAGTCCCGCCTCCGCCTGACACATCGGGCAGGGGTCGCCGGGAAGCCCGATGGACTGGACGGCGTCTATGTAGTGAAGCACGGTGTGATTGTTGACGTGGCAGGTGACGAAGTAGGGAATCATCTGCAGCGGCACGTTGGTGACGTTCTTGAACGGATAGAAGATTCCGCCCCAGACCGTCTCGTCATGCGCCATTGTTTTGTCGTGACGCGCCTTGGATTTCTTGTTCGCGTTGGTAATCTGGTCGTTCTTGAACATGGTCATAAACTGATAAATGGTGGCGTTGACCATGCCGCGGTAGTGCCACGGGCACGCGCGCAGCGCCTCGCCGCGCAGACCCTCCATGCCGCGGTCAAACCAGTGCAGAACGGGCAGATAGGTCTGCCCCATCCAACGATAGCGCATGACGCCCTTCATGAACACGCCCAGTCCGCCGTAGCGTATTATGTCGCGCACCATCATCACATAGTTGTACAGCCAGACCTTATGGAAGTAATAAAATGTGTCCTTTACGCCGCGCCATTCGCGATGCTTATAAAGTCCGGTCTTGGGCATATACAGGTCGCCCAGACGGCGCTCTCCGTGCGGCTTGCCGTACCAAAAATCATGCAGCGCTTTGCCAAGTCCCGAGCGCTTTTTCTCGGTTTGAGTCGTTGCGGTCGTTTCGACAGCACTCATTTCGCCGCACCCCCTTGTATCTTTTTAATCTCAAGGCTTTCCACAAACGCCTGAAAACGGGTGCGAAGCTGACCAGAGGCGGAGTTGAGGTATTCCTTTTCAATCGAGCATACGGGGAATCCGAAGTCGCGCTGCAGCACGACGGTGTCGATGACGCGCTCATAGCTCCAATACTCGCAGAACTTGTTGGACACCACGATTATTCCGTCTGCGTTGTATTCCTTTGCCATGTCCGCGATGTGCTGCTTGCGCGCGCGCATTTCGTCCTGTCCCATGAAGCGCGGGCAGCAGCTGGTCATCAGGTAGTGGCGGGCGATGGCGCGAAGCGGCGTTTCGCCTTCTTGTATCTCAATGGGAACGCGGGACTCCGCCGCGCCGTAGCAGTAGCGGTCGGCGACGACCAGCGCTCCGCAGGATTCGATGAGCTTGGTGAACTCGGGGTCGTCGTTCTCGCTTCCCGCGAGCATGACCTTGCAGCGGAAAGCCTTCTTCGCGTCCGGTTTGCGTCCCCGCAGCTCCTGCGCAGTCTCGCGCAGCTTGTCGATTATCAGGTACTTGGGACAGACCATCGTGGCAAGCACCAGAACGTGGAACTCATAGCCCGTTATCGTGGGCACGTCCAGCTTGCGGTAGGAGCCTATCTCCTCAATGAGCCGGCAGACCTCGTTGTGCTGTTCGATAGTGTCGAGCAGCGCCTTGTCGGAGACGTCCACGCCGTACTTGTCGCGCAGGAAGTCCAGCACGTGCGCTTGCAGCTGCTCCTCATAGTGGTCGAGGCTGTTGAGCGTCTTTTTAAAAGGAACGTCGGTGAACGAGCACTGGAAACGGTCGTTGTCGATGATGCGCATATCGCTGACGGTGTCCAGATGCTTTTGCTGGATATGCTCCTGGAAACGGCAGGTGACGGTGCACGTCTCGGTCGCGAGCTGCGCGTCAAGGAAGTTGAAGCCTCCCTCCAGAGCGCGCTCGAGAAGACTTCTCCCGTAGTGACAGGTGCGCCCCGACATATAGTAGGTCGCAATGTCCGGCGACACGCAGCGCGGTGCGCGCAGACGCACGGAAAAACAGCCGGGCAAATCCAGCAATACTTCAGGCATGAAGTAGCACGTGTAGCCCAGCGCCAGATTCCCGTCCGCCTTACCTTGTTGAACCAGCGCGTTGTTCGCTTCGGTCAAGAGGTCCTCAAAGTAAATCAGATGCTTTAGGTCTCTCATTAAAAATACCCGCTTTTTCAGTTTTTTGCCGGTCGCAGCGACAGAGCCATTCCTCCACAGCCCTGACATACATAAATTACATAAAAAAGTGCAACCTTCGACCGAAATTTTAGCATAAATGCAACAAAAATGCAACCGTCGCGTGTTGAAATTATTACGTACATGTGGTAAAATAATCGCGGATTTACAAAGTTTTGAACAAAAAATGCCGTAATTTGCGTAAACTGATTTTTTCAGCGGATTTTTTCACAGCCGCGGCGACAGGGGGAGCGGGCGATGTCCGATACGAAGGTAATCGCGCTGGCGGGCAAAGGCGGAGTGGGTAAAACGACCCTTTCCGCCGCTTTTGTGCGCATTTTGATGAGTGAGCACCCCGACGCAAAAATACTTGCTATCGACGCCGACCCCGCTGTCGGACTGGCAACGGCGCTTGGCGTGCAGGTTGCCTCCACCGTGGATGACATTCGCAACAGCGTCATCGAGATTGCCGCGAGCGGTGAGCCGCACAAGGCGGTCGAGCTTCTGGGCGAGGCGCGCTATCGCATACTCGACACCCTCGTTGAAGAAGCGGGCTTTTCCTTCCTCGCAATCGGCAGACCTGAGAGCGCGGGCTGCTACTGTCAGGTAAACGCTTATTTAAAAGAAGTTATACGCATGATTTGCCGCAGCTTCGATTACGTGGTAATCGACGGCGAGGCGGGCATTGAGCAGATAAACCGCCGCGTCATGGAAAAGGTCACCCACCTTGTGCTCGTCACCGACGCAAGCCGCAAGGGCATACAGGTCGCCGAGACAATCTGCCGCGTGGCACAGCCCCTCGTGCAGTTTGAGCGCTGCGGCGCAATCATCAACCGCCTGCCCGAGTCGATTGACGAAAGCAGCCTTGAGATTGACGGCGCTCCGATCCTTTGCTGCATCGGCAACGACGGCGCACACGCCGTAAACGAGGTTCGCGGCAACAGCATTTTCACGCTGCCGGACGATTCCCCCGTTCTTTGCGGCGCGCGCACAGCGCTTGAAAAATTGGATGTTCTGTGAGTGTCGGGCTTTCCTCCTTTCATTTGAAAGGGCTTCGGCACTGCTGTTTCATTAGATATGTAGAAAGGCGTGATAGTTTTTGAAAGACCTCAAGCACCTCCTGTTCTTCGAGTCACTGCTGGACGACGCGGACAACGAGCTTGTCAAAAAGGCAAAGACCGAGGGCGGGCTCGCCGTGGGTTACACCTGCTACCACATTCCCGAGCCGCTGCTCAACGTCGGCAACTGCTTCTCCGTTCGTCTGCGCGCGCCGAGAACCGGCTCTTTGGACATAGCGACCTATTATATGTCCAACTACACCTGCGAATTCGCCCGTGCGCTGCTTGAGCGTGCAATCGAGGGCGGATACCAGTTCCTCGACGCTGTCGCAGGCGTGGACGCGTGCTCGATGATGAACCGCGCGATGGAGCATTTCGAGATTCTCAACGTCAACACCAACCCGAAATTCTTCGTCACCCACTGCGACATTCCCTACAAAATCGAAAGCTACACGCTGGACTCCTACGTCAAGCAGATGCGTCTGCGTCTGCTCGACCGACTCAGCGAGAATTACGGCGTGGACACCTCGGACGACGCCATTCGCAAGGCTGTCGAGGAGCACAACGAAGTGTGCCGCATAATCAGCGAGATAGGCGAGCTGCGCAAGCTGGACAAGCCCGTGGTCACCGGCTACGAGTTCCATGTGCTCAATCTCGTCAGCTACACCTGCCCGAAGGCGCTGATTCTCCCCTACCTGCGCGAGACGCTTGAGGAGATAAAGAACCGTCAGCCGGACGCGAAGTCGCCCTTCCGCGCGCGCGTCGCCGTCGTCGGCAGCGAGATAGACGACCTGAACCTGACACGGCTCATCGAGCAGTGCGGCGCGCAGATAGTCGCCGACCGCTTCTGCTTCGGCTCCACCCCCGGACGCGAGGTCATCGAGCTCAACGACGAGACGGACGCGCTTTCGCAGCTGTGCTTGCACATCATGCAGCATTCCGAGTGCGCGCGCTACATCGCGGACGACAAGGTGCAACAGCGCCGCGACACCGTTGACCGCCTCGCGCACGAGTTCAATGCGGACGGCA
>CAYXRE010000154.1:0-4656 GCA_964466125.1 uncultured Oscillospiraceae bacterium | reverse complement strand
CCGCCCGCATTCGTGCGGGTAAGGGTGGAAAGGCGAGGTAAGAGCTCACCGGCGCACTGGCGACTTTGCGGCCATGTAAACCCTATCCGGAGCAACACCGATATGGAGCGTTCGAGCCGGCCCGGCGAGCTTCATGGCGTGGCTTGAGCTGCGCGGCGACGCGCAGACGAGATAGATTGTCATTCAAGACAGAACTCGGCTTACAGACCTGGTCGCACCATATATCACCCGGAGCAGACGGCATTTGCCGTCCGCTCTTTTGTTTTTATTACCGTAAATCCGCCTATCAGAGCACTCTCAACATATTGTCAAGCTAAATTATATCATACGCCGACGGTTTGTTCCATATCGGCGCGGCAATCTCTATAACGCTCGCTCTGCCTATCAAAACAATCTATTCCCTGCTGGTTTATCTCATTAATTCTTTGAAAGCCTTTCTGATTATCACCTGTTTCGCAGTTCCGGCGCCTTCACCTTGTTTTTACTCCTTCACTTTAATTTTGTTCACTTTGGTTTGATAGCGAAACGCTTCTCAAATCATTCCTGAACGCAAAAAAGGACGGCATACGCCGTCCTTTGCTTTTGTGATAACTTATTTGCTAAGGGAAATTATACTTACCGCGAGAGTCACGACAAACAGCACGACCGCAAGGATCTTGGTTATCTTCGCGAGCTTTGCGTCGCTGTCCTTCGAGCGTCCCTTGACGCTTCCCCCGTCGCCGCCCATTATAACGCTGGACATTCCGTCGCTGCGTCCACTTTGAAGCGTTACGGCAACGATTATGCACAGGCAGGTCAGCAGCAGCAGTGCGCCGGTCACTATTTCAATAGTAGTCATTTATAAGTCCTCCAAATTCATTGCAACGTTAGAATAATAGCATACCGTCGACCAAAAATCAACAGATAATTTACTCGTCCAACAGCGTAAGCTGCTCTACAACATCCTCTTCCTTGAGCGTTGCTCCCGCTGCGGGAAGATTTCTGGTGCGATAGCGATGGGGATTGGCAAGCGTCAGCGTTGAAGCGAGCACCGCTTTTTCGACACGCTGTCCTTTTTTGAGCGTCATCACATTCACTCCGAGCGTGTCCTTTGCCTGCTTGAGCGGCACGAGCGCGGTGTTGACAAGCAGCATACGGTTAGCCGAGGAAAACACCGCGTATTCCGCGTCCTCTTTGAGTGCGGCTATCAAAACGGCGTCGCTCTTGGCACAATACGCATTGGTCAGCTTTTTGCGGTTCAGCTTTGTCTCAAAGGACGACAGCGGCACCTTGGCTATCTTGCCGTTTTCATAAAACGTCACCACGAAGCCCTTGTAGTCGTCCGTTACGACCAGCGCGACGGGCAGCTCTCCTTGGGGCATATCCAGTTTGGCTGCGACATACTCGCCGATTGAGCTTGCCTTGGTGTCGGAGAAGTCGTTCGCGCGCACCTTATAGACCTGACGCTGGTTTGTGAAGAACAGCAAATGCGAGTCGTTTGAGCATTCGGCGGTGAATACGATTTCGTCATCTTCCTTGAGCTTGTGCTCGCCGCTCATGCGAAGCGACTGCGGGGTTATCTTTTTGAAGTAACCCTCACGCGTATAAAATACGCTTACGGGATAGTCGGGAATCTTATCCTCCTGCTCGACGTACTCAAGCGGTGAATCGTAAACTATCTTGGTCTTGCGCGGCTGCGCGTACTTCTGCGCGACGGCTGCCTGCTCGGTCATAATCACGCGGTCGATGAGCTTGGGGTCACCGAGCGTTTTGCGAAGCTGCTCGATTTCTTCCTTGAGCTTTCCGAGTTCGGAGGTGCGGTTTAATATATATTCGCGGTTGAGCTGACGCAGCTTTATCTCGGCGATATAGTTTGCCTGCGTCTCGTCTATGCCGAAGCCAATCATCAGGTTTGGCACAACTTCTTTTTCCTCGTCCGTCTCACGCACGATGCGCACCGCCTTGTCAATATCGACAAGTATCTTCTCAAGTCCGAGCAGCAGGTGCAGACGTTCCTCCTTGCCCTTGAGCTCGAATTTCGTGCGCCGCACAATGCACGAGCGTCGGAAGTCCAGCCACGCACAAAGCAGCTCTCGCACACCGACCAGCCTCGGCGCCCCGTCCAGCAGCACCGTGAAGTTGCACGCAAAGGTGTCCTCAAGCGGTGTGAGCTTGTAAAGCTTTTGCATCATCTTCTCGGGGTCTACGCCGCGCTTGAGGTCGAACGTGATGCGCAGACCCTTGAGGTCGGTCTCATCGCGCATATCGTTGAGCTCTTTTATCTTGCCCGCTTTTACCAGCTCGGCGACCTTGTCTATAATCGCCTCAACGGTGGTGGACGGCGGTATCTCGGTTATCTCTAGAGCATTTCGCGTCTTGTCATATAGATATTTGCTGCGTATTCGTATCGAGCCTCTCCCCGTCTCGTAGACCTGCGCCATAATGGCAGGCTCATACATGAGCAGTCCGCCGCCGGGAAAATCCGGCGCTTTTAGGGTGGACGCTATGTCGTGATTCGGGTCTTTGAGCAGCGCAACGGTCGTCTCACATACCTCTGCGAGATTGAACGGACATATCGCGCTCGCCATTCCGACGGCGATTCCGATGTTGGAGTTGACGAGTATCGTCGGGAAGGTCGCCGGAAGCAGTGTCGGCTCCTTGAGGGTGCTGTCGTAGTTGTCTACAAAGTCTACGGTATCCTTGTTTATGTCCGAGAACAGCTCGCTGCTGATGCTCGCGAGCTTGACCTCTGTATATCTCGATGCGGCAAACGCCATGTCGCGGCTGTAACTCTTTCCGAAGTTGCCCTTTGAATCGACGTAGGCGTGCAGCAGCGTTTCATTTCCGCGCGACAGGCGCACCATTGTCTCATAAATAGCCATGTCTCCGTGCGGGTTGAGCTTCATCGTCTGCCCGACGACGTTCGCGGATTTTGTCCTCGCGCCGGTCAGCAGTCCCATTTGGTACATGGTGTAAAGCAGCTTTCTGTGAGACGGCTTAAAGCCGTCTATCTCGGGCAGTGCGCGCGAAACAATAACGCTCATCGCGTAGGGCATATAGTTTTTGCGCAGCGTCTCGGAAACGACGTCGCTGATTATGCTTCCCGCTCCCGCTATCTCGACATCCTCGCCGATATTAACGTTCGCGTGTTCTCTCTCCGGCTTTTTCTTTGCCAACGGTCATTTCCTCCAAATCCCTGCTCAGCTTATGTCCAAATCGTCGAGATACTCGATTCCGTGCTGCGAAATGTAATCTTTTCTTCCGCTGAGATTGTCGCCCAAAAGCAGCTCGAACATCTGAGCGTCCTTCTCTATTTCACCGGGTGTGACCTTGATGAGACGCCGCGAGAGCGGATTCATAGTTGTCATCCACATCATCTCCGCCTCGTTTTCACCCAGTCCCTTTGAGCGCTGTATCGTGTACTTCTCCTCACCTATTTCAGCCATGATGTCGGTTTTCTCCGGCTCGGTATAAGCAAAATAGGTCTTTTTCTTGGTGGTTATCTCATACAGGGGTGACTCCGCGATATAGACGAACCCCTCGCGAATGAGCGTCGGAGTCAGACGATAGAGCATTGTCAGAATAAGCGTTCTTATCTGGAAACCGTCCACGTCGGCGTCGGTACAGATTATAACTTTTGACCAGCGGAGATTTTGCAGCTCAAAAGTTGACAGTTCCTTGTTCGCCTTGGAAGAAACCTCCACGCCGCATCCGAGAACCTTGAGCAAATCGGTGATTATCTCATTGCGGAATATCTTGTCATACTCCGCTTTCAGACAGTTGAGTATCTTTCCGCGCACGGGGATTATCGCTTGAAATTCCGCGTCTCTGCCCTGCTTGCACGCGCCGAGAGCGGAATCGCCCTCGACTATATATATCTCGCGGCGGTCGGTGTCCTTGCTGCGGCAATCCACGAATTTGTTGACCCGATTGAGCATATCAAAGGAGCTTTGCAGCGTTTTTTTGATGTTTAACCTTGTCTTTTCCGCGTTCTCTCTGCTGCGCTTGTTGATGAGCACCTGATTAGCTATCTTGTCAGCATCGGCGCGGTTTTCGATGAAATAGACCTCTAGACTGTGCTTGAGAAAGTCTGTCATCGCCTGCGCGATAAACTTGTTGGTTATCGCCTTTTTGGTCTGATTCTCATAGCTGGTAACCGTCGAAAACGATGATGAAACCAAGTCGAGGCAGTCATAAACGTCTGCGGGCGTTATCTTGGTCTCGTCCTTCTTATACAGCTTGCGGTCGCGAAGCAGCGCGTCTATCTGGCTGACGAACGCCGAACGCACTGCGCGTTCGGGAGAACCGCCGTGCTCAAGAAAGCTGCTGTTGTGATAGTACTCGAGCAGCTGCACCGAATTTGAAAAGCAAAACGCGAAGGACATCTTGACCTTGTATTCCGGCATATCCTCGCGGTCTCTTCCGGTGCGCTCGCCTTCAATGAACTGTATGGGCGTCATCGCGTTGAGTCCGACAACCTCGTCAAGATAGTCGGTGATGCCGTTTTCGTAGAAAAACTCACTTTCGTCAAACTTGCCGCTCTCGTTTTCGGCGCGGAACAAAAAGGTCACTCCGGCGTTTACGACCGACTGGCGCTTGAGCGTCTGGGTGTAATAATCGACTGGAACGTTGATTTCGGTGAAAACGCGCAAATCAGGCTTCCAGCGTATGCGGCTG
>CAYXRE010000153.1:0-4725 GCA_964466125.1 uncultured Oscillospiraceae bacterium | reverse complement strand
GTTAAACTCCCTTTCGGTAGGCTTTAAGACAGTTGCTATCAATGAAAAAGCAAATGAAATAAGGAAGGTGCTCTCAGCCGTTAAATCACAGTATGAGTCTTTTGAAATAATCCTTGACAAAGTAAAAGCCGAGCAGCGGGACGAGGGTGAGCAGTATCATCAGCACACCGCGGCGCTCCTCGTTGCACTCCGAGTACTTGAAGCGCCCTTTGAATATGTCGCCGACCATCTTAAAGAATTCCACTATCATCTTCCAAATCGTGTCGAAAAACGCGACGAACACCGCAAGCAGCGTTCCAACGTGAAGCATAACGGTAAAGAACAGCGCGTTGTCGCCTGCCAGCCCGAAGAAATGCTGAAAAAGTGCAAGATGTCCGTCGCTCGAAACGGGAAGAAACTCGGTGACGCCCTGAATGACGCCTTGAAGTATTCCGTCGAGAATTGTCATGTTCGACTCCTTATGTAATGCGAGAGCGTTATGCGCCCCGCAAAATAGTTACATAATATAATACCATAAACCGCAATTGATTAAAACTACTTTTTGCGCCGCGCTATGCGCGCGTTGAGATAGCTCATCGCCGTGCCAAGCGAGCCGAGCTCGTCGATTATCCCCTCTTTGACCGCCTGCTCGCCGTCCAGCACCGTACCCATGTCCATTACGAGCTCCCCCGTTTTGGACAACAGCTCGGTGAAGCGCTTTTCGCTCACGCGCGAATGCCCGCACACAAAGCCTGTTATGCGCTCCTGCATACGGTCGAAATGCCGCATCGTCTGCGGCACGCCGAGCACCGTCCCGCTGTGACGCACGGGGTGAACGGTCATGGTCGCCGTCGGCACGATGAACGAGCGCTTGGCGCTGACGGCAAGCGGTATGCCAATCGAGTGGCCGCCGCCGAGCACAAGCGAAGCGGTCGGCTTTCTCATGCCGGCGATCAGCTCGGCGATGGCAAGCCCCGCCTCCACGTCTCCGCCGACCGTGTTGAGAATGATAAGCAGTCCCGCGATGTCCGGGTCCTCCTCGACGGCGACGAGCAGAGGAATGACGTGCTCGTACTTGGTCGCCTTGGTTTCCGAGGGCAGCTTGGTATGCCCCTCCACCTGCCCGGCAATCGTCAGGCAGTGTATCGGGTAGCGCCCGCCCGTTTTTTCGACCGAGTTGGTCTCAAGCATGAGCTCGGTGTTGATAATGTCGCTCCCGCATTTTTCGTCCGTTTCCTTTTTTGCCATAAGTCACACTCCTTTGCCGCTATTCTTTCCGTTTGCGCGCCCGATTAGCCGCCGAGTTCGCATTATTGCGCAAATACTTTTTTCGTGTAAAAAGTTGATTATTTTTTCTCGAAACTACGTTACAAAATTGACAATATTGTTTGGACGTATTAAAATATCATTTGTTTAAGCACAATACTTTGTCAAAAGCAAATCATACATTTCACGGAGGTAAACACATTTGGGACTGACTGCCGCACAAAAAATACTTCGCTCGCACGTCGTGGACGGCGAATTCGGCACATCGCGCGAGCTGGGCATAAAAATCGACCGCACGCTCACGCAGGACTCGACGGGAACGATGGCGTACTTGCAGTTTGAGGCGATGGGCATTTCGCGCGTCAAGACGGATTTTTCCATTGCGTACATCGACCACAACATTCTTCAGACCGGCTTTGAGAATGCGGACGACCACGAGTTTATCCGCACCGTCGCCAAAAAGCACGGCATACGCTTTTCCAAGCCCGGCAACGGGATTTGCCACCAGGTCAACCTCGAACGCTTCGCCGTTCCCGGAAAGACCCTTATCGGCTCGGACAGCCACACCCCCACCGCAGGCGGCGCGGGAATGCTCGCGTTCGGCGCGGGCGGGCTGGACGTCGCGGTCGCCATGGGCGGCGGCGCATATTACATCACCTCCCCCGAGATAGTCGGCGTCAAGCTGAGCGGCTCGCTGCCGTTCGGCGTGGGCGCAAAGGACATCATCCTAGAGGTGCTGCGGCGGCTGTCGGTCAAGGGCGGCGTCGGCAAAATCATCGAATACTGCGGCGAGGGCGTTAAGACGCTGAGCGTCCCCGAGCGCGCGACCATCACCAACATGGGCGCGGAGCTCGGCGCGACCACCTCGCTTTTCCCCGCAGACGACGTGACCCGCGCTTTCCTCAAAGCGCAGGGACGCGAAGCGGATTTCACCGAGATTTGCGCGGACGCGGACGCGGTGTATGACAAAACGGTCGAAATAGACCTTTGCTCGCTCGTGCCGCTCGCCGCCTGCCCCCACTCGCCGGACAACGTCAAGCCGGTAAGCGAAATCGAGGGCATGAAGATCGACCAGGTGTGCATCGGCTCGTGCACCAACTCGACGCTGTTCGATATGCTCAAGGTCGCGGCGATACTCAAAGGAAAGACGGTGGCGGAAAACGTAAGCCTCGTCATCTCCCCCGGCTCGCGGCAGGTGCTCGAAATGCTGTCCGACTGCGGCGCATTAAGCGATATTCTCGCGTCCGGAGCACGCGTTATCGAGTGCGCGTGCGGTCCGTGTATCGGCATGGGACAAGCTCCCAAGAGCGGCGGCATAAGCCTTCGCACCTTCAACCGCAACTTTGAGGGGCGTTCGGGAACCAAGGACGCGCAGATCTACCTCGTCAGCCCCGAGACCGCCGCGGTCAGCGCGATTGCGGGCGTGCTCACCGACCCGCGCAAAGCCTGCGAGGGACTGAGCATACAAATGCCCGCGAGCTTCACCGTCAACGACAACATGATAATTCAGCCCGCAAGCGAAGCGGACGCGACGAGCGTTGAAATAGTGCGCGGGCCGAATATAAAGCCTTTCCCGATAGCGCAGCCGGTCGAGGACGACATCGCCGCCCCCGTCGTGCTCAAGGTCGGCGACAATATCACCACCGACCACATTATGCCCTCCGGCTCCTCGCTGCTGCCCTACCGCTCCAACATACCGCACCTTTCCGATTACTGCTTCACCCGCTGCGACGAGCAGTTCCCCGCCCGCGCAAAGGCGGCGGGACGCGGAATTATCGTCGCGGGAGGCAACTACGGTCAAGGCTCGTCGCGCGAGCACGCGGCGCTCGTGCCGCTGTATCTGGGCATAAAGGCAATACTCGCCAAGAGCTTTGCTCGCATACACCGCGACAACCTTGTCAACGCCGGAATCGTGCCGCTCGTATGCCCCGACGAGGGCTTTGACGACGCCTCGCTCGGCGACGAGCTGGTCATACTCGGCGTACGCGAGGCAATTGCGAGTGCAAGCGAGCAGGTGACCGTACTTGACAAGACAAATAACAAACAGTTCACCGCCAAGCTTGAGCTGTCCGAGCGGCAGCGCAGAATTCTGCTCGCGGGCGGACTGCTCAACTACACCAAAAACAACACACGGGGGTAAAAGACGATGATGGATAAAAAACAGGCGCTTGAGCGCTTTTCCGAACTGCTGGACGCACAGTGCGCGCGCAACGAGCGCATGAAGACCGACGGCGATTTCACCGACTATGCCGCGCTTGACAAGCTGATAATCGGCGTGTGCGGCGGCGACGGTATCGGTCCCGTCATCACCAAGGAAGCCGCCCGCGTGCTGGAATTCCTGCTCGCCGACGAGGTAAAGGCGGGCAAGGCGGAGTTTCGCGACATCGAGGGGCTGACGATTGAGAACCGCATTAACTGCGGCAAAGCGATACCCGACGATGTGCTTGCCAAGCTAAAGGAATGCCACGTCATCCTCAAGGGACCGACGACCACGCCGGACGCCGCCTACAAAGGACCGAACATCGGCAGCGCGAATGTTGCCATGCGCCGCGAACTGGATTTGTTCGCGAACGTGCGCCCTGTGAAAATACCCGACAAGGGCATCGACTGGACCTTCTTTCGCGAGAACACCGAGGGCGGTTACGCCGTCGGCGACAAGGGCGTGGGCATGGACGGGCTGTCCGTTGACTTCGTCGTCACTACCGACGAGGGCACCAAGCGCATAGCGAAGCTCGCATACGAATACGCGAAGGACAACGGCAAAAAGCGTGTTTCCATAATCACGAAAGCAAATGTCATCAAGGAGACGGACGGCAAGTTCCTTCGGCTGTGCTCGCAAGTCGGCGAGGATTATCCCGACATAACGACGGACGGCTGGTACGCGGACATACTGACCGCAAAGCTCATCGACGAGCAGCGGCGCAACATCTTTGAAGTGGTCGTGCTGCCCAACCTTTACGGCGACATCATCACCGACGAGGCGGCGCAGATACAAGGCGGCGTCGGCACGGCGGGCTCTGCGAATCTCGGAAAGCACTATGCGATGTTTGAGGCCATTCACGGCTCCGCGCCGCGCATGGTCGAGGAGGGGCGCGGCGATTACGCCGACCCGTGCTCGATGATGAGGGCCGCCGCGCTGCTGCTGCGGCATGTCGGCCGTGCCCAAAAGGCCGCCGCGCTTGAGCGCGCGCTCGATATATGTATGTTTGAAGAAAAGAAATTTGTAATAACCGGCCGCGAAACGGGCTGCACCTGCGAGCGGTTCGGAGATTATATCATGGAAACCCTAGCGAAACTTTGAGGTACCCCGCAATGAAACAGTCTTCTAAAATCTCATCGCTCGTCGTCCGCAGGCTCCCGCGCTACTACCGCTTTTTGACCGAGCTCAAGAAGAGCGGCATCGTGCGCATTTCCTCCAAGGAGCTCGCGCGCAGAATGCGCCTGACCGCCTCCCAGATAAGGCAGGACTTAAACTGCTTC
>CAYXRE010000152.1:0-4744 GCA_964466125.1 uncultured Oscillospiraceae bacterium | reverse complement strand
AGCGAAGCTGGCGGTCGTTCATGTCCACGCAGCGTCTCCACGTTATGCGGCGCGGGTCAATGCCGAGCTTGTTTCCCTGATAGATATGGTTGTCCAGCATGGCAGCGAGCAGATTGTTCGCCGCGCCGATGGCGTGAAAGTCGCCGGTGAAATGCAGATTTATGTCCTCCATTGGCACGACCTGCGCATAGCCGCCGCCCGCCGCGCCGCCCTTGACGCCGAAAACAGGTCCGAGGGACGGCTCGCGCAGCGCGACCACCGGCTTCTTGCCGATTTTTGAAAGCGCGTCTGCAAGCCCGACCGTGGTCGTGGTCTTGCCCTCGCCCGCAGGGGTCGGAGTAATCGCCGTCACGAGCACCAGCTTACCGTTTTCACCCGGGTTATCCTTGAGAAACCGCGTGAAGTCCACCTTCGCCTTATAGCGCCCGTAGTTTTCAAGATAATCCTCGCCTATGCCCAGCCGCGCCGCGATGTCGGCAATCGGCTCAAGCGTCGTCTGCTGTGCTATTTCGATGTCGCTTTTAATTTCCATTAGCTTTTCCCCCGTTTGTTTCTTCGACCGTCCGTATTATGTCCGCCGTCATATAAAGCGAGCCGAGCGCAAGCACCGCTCCGTTCTTTCCCGCCTCGTCAATCGCCTTTTTCACTCCCTCGCCCACACTGCCGCACGCCGCCGCTTCCGCGCCCAGCGAGCGAAGCCGTGCCGCAAGCTCCTTTTCGTCCAGCGCGCGCGGATTGTCGGGCCGCACGCACACAAAGCGCCGCGCGAGCGTACACATGAGAGAGAGCATTTTCTCAACGTCCTTGTCCGCCATGACCCCGACGAGCACAACGGGGTTTTTGTTGGGAAAATACAGCCGAAAGCTCTCGAGCGCCGCCGTGACGCCGTGCGGGTTGTGTCCGCCGTCCACGACAAAGTCGGGCTCGCGCCGCAGCAGCTCAAAACGTCCGCGCCAACGAGCGCTCTCAAAGCCTTCATTTATTGCTTCGTCGGTTATCTTATCCCATCCGCTCTCACGCAGCCTTTGCAGCGCAAGCAATGCGAGCGCGGCGTTGTAGGGCTGATAGGAGCCGAGCATGGAGATGTGAAGACCTCGAAAACTTCCGATGTTGAGCGTTTGACCCTCAAGCGTGTTTTCGATTACCTCAAGCGATGCATAATCCGGCGAGTATAGCTGCGCGCCGGTCTGAACGCACCGCGAGCGTATGACCGCGTCCGCGCGCTCGTCGTTTGCCGCCCAAACGACCGTGCCGCCCTTGATGATGCCCGCTTTCGCGCGCGCCACGTCCTCAATCGTGCTGCCGAGCACTCCCGTGTGATCGAGCGCAAGCGGCGTTATAAGTGCGATTTCGGGGCATTTTATGACGTTGGTCGAGTCCAGCTCGCCGCCCAGCCCGACCTCGAGCACGACTATGTCGCAGCGCGCTTCCCAAAAGTAAAGCATGGCAAGCGCGGTGATTATCTCGAATTCGGTCGGCGCGTCGCTCATCGCGTCCGCCGCAGGGCGAATTGTCTCGGTCAGCCGCGCAAGGTCGTCGTCCGAGATGTTCCCGCCGTCGATCTGCATTCGCTCGTTAAAGCTCATGATGTACGGCGAGGTGTACAGTCCCGTGCGATAGCCGCTTTTTGTGAGCGACTGCGCGATGAAGCGTGCGGTCGAGCCCTTGCCGTTTGTGCCCGCGACGTGGACGAACCGAAGGAAATCCTGCGGATTGCCGAGCGCAGAAAGCAGCTCGCGGGTGCGGGATAGTCCCGGCTTGCTGCCGCGCCAGTTGACCGAATGTATGTAGCTCAGCGCCTCATCGACGTTCATTGTTCTTTTGCTTCCTTAATATCCAAAATCGCGGCGACATCGTCATACTTGTTGAGCGTGTAGATATGTATGCCATTTGCGCCGCAGCGCTCAAACTCGCACAGCAGCGACGCGGTGTACTCCGCGCCCGCCCTGCGAAAGCCCTCTGGGTCGTTTTCGTATTTCTCGATTATTTCAGCAAGCGGCGCGGGTATCGCGCAGCCGTTTTGCGACGTCATGCGCAGCAGCCCCGCGCGGGAGACCACCGGCATCACTCCGGCAATAATCGGTGCGGTAAGCCCGAGCGAGCGCGCCTTGTCGAGAAAACGGGAGAAAAGCGGCACATCGAAGCACAGCTGGGTTATAAAAAACTCCGCGCCGCAGCTTTGCTTTTCCACCGCGCGGGCGACGTCCGCCTCAAGGCTCGGAGCGTCAATGTGCTTTTCCGGGTAGCACGCCGCGCCGATGCAAAGGTCGTCGCAGCGCTCGCGAATGAAGGTGATAAGCTCGCTTGCGTGCGCAAAATCCCCGCGCGTCCCCGTCCAGCCTTCGGGATAATCGCCGCGCAGCGCAAGAAAATTTTCAACGCCGAGATAGATATACTCCCTTATGTTGCGCTCAATGTCCTCGCGGGTGTTGCCCACACAGGTAAAGTGAGCGAGCGGCGCCGCGCGCTTGGCTATATTGATGCCCGCGCATATCTCCTCGCTCTTGCCCTTGTTGGTGCCGCCTGCGCCGTAGGTACAGCTGATGAAATCCGGCTCAAAGCGGTAGAGCTTTTCGATTGTGTCAAAAAGCGGCGTTACGCCGGACTGCTCCTTGGGGGGAAAGACCTCAAAGGAAAAGGTCTTTTTTCGCTTCAATATCTCCGACAGCTTCACTCGAAACCCTCCGTTTTGAATGATATATACTGATTTTAGCATAATCCGCCGCTTTTTACATCACCGCCGCCCCTCGCGCTTCAACGAATTTTGCCTTTGACGTGCGCAATATATTGTTATATTTGACCTTTAACATAAATCAGGGTACAATATTTCCGTTCACAACCGAGCGCACGGACAATCGGACGCTCGCAAAAAAGAGGTAACTTATGTCCGGCAGCAAAAAGAAAACGCGGTATTCCGCAAAAAAGAAGTTTTTGATAATCCTGCGGCTCGTGCTCATACTCGCGCTCGCGGGCTATATCATATTCCTCGCAATCAAGCTCATCTCCTCATCGGTAACGCCCGCGCAGACGCTGCCGAGCGAGCACAGCTCCTCGCTGTCCTCGGGCGAGGGCGAAAAGCAGCCCCCGCAGACTGTCGAGCCTCAAAGCCAGACCGCCGAGCCACAGGACGACAATCCGACGCCAAGCGAGCCCGAGCCCGAACCTGAGCCCGAGCCGGAGAAAACCACACCCGCCGCCTCGCTTCGCGAGAGCGACGGCTGCACCTACCTGACCGTCGCGGGCGAGGAAATGCTGCTTGTGAACAAGCAGTACTCGATACCCGAGAGCTTCGGCGGAGTGGATTCGACCGCTGCCGCCGCGCTCGAACAAATGTACTCCGCCGCCGCTGCGGACGGTATCTCGCTGTTCACCGTCTCCGGCTACCGCAGCTATGCCGACCAGGAATCCATTCACAACGGCTGGATTGCGACCTACGGAAGCGACTACGCAAAGAAAATTTCCGCCGAGCCCGGTCATTCCGAGCACCAGACGGGAATGGCGTTCGACATCAACTCACTTTCGGACAGCTTTGAAAACACCTCCGAGTTCGCGTGGCTCAACGCGCACTGCGCAGAATACGGCTTCATCATGCGCTATCCGAAGGGCAAATCGTGGGCGACCGGCTACAACTACGAGCCGTGGCATTACCGCTACGTCGGGACGACCATCGCCAAAGCCATAACAGACAGCGGACTTTCGGTCGAGGAATACGCGGGGCTCGTCAGCGAGTAAGCAGCTATTACAACACACAAGCGCCGCCGCTTTTCTTTTGAAAAGCGGCGGCGCTTCTTTGCTTTGTTATGCTTTCACCGCATTCAACTCGTCCGCCAAAATTTCCTGCTGCATTTCCAACGGCGATTCCGTCTCCTCGGCAGTCATGATGTTTGCGCTTAAATATGCCATGATTCGCGGCTTGAGTGCGACAAACGCCTTCACGACCTCGGGGTCGAACTGCGCGCCCGCCTCGCCGATAATTATGGCGAACGCCTCCTCGGGCGGTATGGGCTGCTTGTACACCCGCTCGGAAACCAGCGCGTCAAACACGTCCGCGACCGCCATAATGCGCGCGGAAAGCGGTATCTGTTCACCGCTCAAGCCGTTTGGATAGCCCTTGCCGTCCCAGCGCTCGTGGTGAGAGCCGGATATCTCCTTTGCCGCGCGCAGAAACGCCTCGTCCTCCGCGCCGCCCAAAACGTTGTCGATTACCCTCACGCCCTCGGCGGCGTGCAGCTTGATTTCCTCGTACTCCTCCGCAGTCAGCTTTCCGGGCTTTTGCAGTATGCGGTCGGCGACGACGATTTTGCCGATGTCGTGCAGCGGGGCGGCGCTGATAATCGTGTCCGCGCGTCCGGCGCTCAGCTCGCCGGAATACTTCGGATCGCTTTGGAGCTGGCGCACAAGGCTTTTGACGTAGTAGCCCGTGCGCTTGACGTGCTCGCCGGTGCTGTTGTCGCGGTTTTCAATCAGATTTGCCATGCCGTAGATTATCTGGCGCTGCATTTCGTTGGTGCGCTGCATCTCACGCTCGACGGCGGATTGCAGCTGCGCTTGGCGCATGAGCATCTCGTCCGAGCGGTGGGATATCTTGGTCGCGAGCAGTATGAGCGCGTGAACAATTATTACCTGCGGCAGCACGTAGTGGGTCAGCAGCTCGGTCATGCGCGTGGGGGTGGCAAGCTCAATGCGCAGCGCAAGGTCGAACTCGTTGGCGTCGGTTATCGCAAGGTGCAGAAGATTGCCGTCA
>CAYXRE010000151.1:0-4902 GCA_964466125.1 uncultured Oscillospiraceae bacterium | reverse complement strand
CGTGGCCTCGTGGGGCGTGCGCTTCGCAGCCGATTTGCAGGGCGTTATCACGGTGCTCTCGGGCATGAGCAGCGTGGAGCAGATGAAGGATAACCTCTCTTATATGAAGGATTTTGCGGGGCTTACCGCCGCTCAGCGCGAAACTATAGCAAAAGCGCAAACTGCGCTCGCAAAGATTCCGCTCATTCCCTGCACCACCTGCAACTACTGCGCCAAGGTCTGCCCGCAGAACATCGGCATTTCCGGCAGCTTTACCGCCATGAACCTGCTGACCCTGTATGGTGGCAAGGACATGGCGCTGCATCAGGAAAACTGGCTGGTGGCTGGACATGGAAAAGCGCGCGCCGCGGAGTGTATCAAGTGCGGCAAGTGCGAACAGGTCTGCCCGCAGCACATCGCCATTCGCGCGGAGCTTGAACGAGTGACAAACGACCTTTTGAATCAAAGATAAGGAGGAACCGTTATGGCAGTAAAACAAACAGCCGGCAGACAGCAGCTTGGAGAATTTGCCCCTAAATTTGCACAGCTTAACGACGATATATTGTTCGGCGAGGTCTGGAGTCGGGAGGACAAGCTCTCTTTGCGCGACCGCTCGCTTGTCACGGTGACGGCGCTGATGGCGCAGGGGTTGGTGGACACCTCATTTCAGTTTCATCTCCAATCCGCCAAGAAAAACGGCATAACCAAGACGGAGATCGCGGAGATACTCACTCACGCCGCCTTCTACGCAGGCTGGCCGAAAGCGTGGGCGGCGTTTCGTATGGCGAAGGAGGTCTGGTCGGAGGAGACTTCGGTAGCCGACGCCAAAACCGCGCACGAAAATAACATGGTGTTCCCGTTGGGCAAACCCAACGACGCGTTCGCGCAGTATTTTGTCGGACAGAGTTACCTTGCGCCGCTCTCCGCCGAGCAGGTCGGCATCTTCAACGTTACCTTTGAGCCGGGCTGCCGCAACAACTGGCATATTCACAACGCCGACAAAGGCGGCGGACAGATTCTTGTCTGCGTTGCGGGCCGGGGCTGGTATCAGGAATGGGGAAAGGATCCTGTTTTGATGACGCCGGGCGATGTGGTCAATATTCCCGCAGGGGTGAAGCATTGGCACGGCGCCGCCTCAGACAGTTGGTTTTCCCATCTCGCCATCGAAGTGCCCGGCGAAAACGCCGCCAATGAATGGTGCGAGCCGGTAAGCGACGAGATATATAACCGAATATAGACGTTCAATATCAAAAAGGAGAATTCCATGGAATATACCCAACTTGGCAACACAGGGATACAGGTTTCAAGGATCTGCGTCGGCGGAATGTCCTTTGGCAGAGCCAGCGAGGATTTCCATCTTTGGACGCTGAACCAGGAGCACACCACCGCGATGATCGCCCACGCGCTGGAGCTCGGCGTCAACTTTATCGATACCGCGAACACCTATTCCCACGGGACAAGCGAGGAATATATCGGCAACGCGCTGAAGTCTCTTGAAGTCCCAAGAGACAAGGTCGTCCTCGCCTCCAAGGTCTATTTTAACGAGGGTAAGCTCTCGGGAGAAGCCATCGCAAGAGAGATCGACGGCACTTTGAAACGGCTCGGGACGGATTATCTCGACCTATATCAGATACACCGCTTTGACTACAACACGCCGCCGGAGGAGACGATGGAGGCGCTTGATAAGCTGGTGAAGTCCGGCAAGGTACGAGCCATCGGCGCGTCCGCTATGTACGGCTATCAGTTCCACAATTTGCAGCTTGCGGCGGAACGTAATGGCTTCACCCTCTTTTCCACCATGCAGAATCATTACAATCTGCTCTACCGAGAGGACGAGCGGGAGCTTATCCCCATCTGCGAGCAGTACGGCGTCGCGCGAATCCCATACAGTCCCCTTGCGGGCGGTCATCTGACACATAAAGGCTGGACGACGGAATCAAAGCGCAGTCAAACCGATAAAACAATCCGCGAGAAATATGACCGCGCGATGGACAACGATCTGGAGATCATTTCAAGGGTAAATGAGCTTGCGGAGAAATACGGCGTATCCATGTCGCAAATCGCGCTTGCGTGGCATTACAAAAAAGGCGTCACGGCGCCCATTGTGGGGGCGACGAGCGTTCCGCATTTTGACGATGCTGCGGCAGCGGTCGAGCTCCCGCTCGCAGACGCGGATGTCGCCTATCTTGAGGAGCCCTATGCGCCACACAGAATTGTCGGAGCGCTTTGAGATAGCCAATGTAGCTATGTAACGCAATATGAGAATTGTACCAACGAAGGGAAGATAATCCAACGAAATGAAAATAACCATTGCAGTACTTTTGGCATTACTCTTTGCGCTTGGAACGCTTTCCGGCTGTGCCACTGCAAGCGCACCGGCAGAAATTGACGAGCCATCACAGGAATCAAGCGCTTTGCAAACTACTAATGATTTAACAGGAGGAACAACAGATATGTCCGATACCAATAACGCAATTAAGACCAACGGCGGAGCTGAGATCGCCGTGTCCTCGCTTGCATACCGCACTGAGGACGAGGCCGCGCCTGCCGTCTACTACATCTCGGACATTACGCCGGAGGCGATGGTGGAGATATACAATGCCCTTAAGTGGTCGCCCACAGGAAAAGTTGCTGTGAAGCTATCCACCGGCGAACCGCCCGCTTCTAATTACCTCGACCCTGCGCTCATTAAGGACGTGGTGCAGACCTTGAACGGCACTATCGTGGAATGTAACACTGCCTACGGCGGCTCCCGCGCCGAAACCGCTATGCATTATCAGGTGGCGGAGGATCACGGCTTCACCGCGATTGCCGAGGTGAAGATCCTCGATGAAAACGGCTCTATGTCTATCCCGGTCACGGGCGGAAATATACTGACGGAAAACTTCGTCGGCGCGGCATTTTCCGATTACGACAGCTATCTTGTCCTCTCCCACTTCAAGGGGCACGCGATGGCAGGCTTCGGCGGGGCGATCAAGAATATCTCTATCGGCCTCGGCTCCGCCGAGGGCAAGAGCTGGATCCACTCCGGCGGAACAAGCATGACAAACCCGTGGGGCGGTAAGCAGGACGCATTTTGCGAAGCGATGGCTGACGCCGGAAAAGCCGTCTCCGATTACCTTCGAAACGGCGAGCGCATCGTCTATATCAATGTGATGAACCGACTGTCCATTGACTGCGACTGTGATGGACACCCCGCCGAGCCGGATATGCACGACGTCGGCATTCTGGCGTCCGCCGACCCTGTGGCGCTGGATCAGGCGTGTATCGACCTTGTGTGGGTATCCGAAGGCAACGAATCCTTTGTAGAACGGGTTGAAAACAGAAATGGTCTGCACACGCTGGAAAGCGCGGAGAACATCGGCCTTGGCAGCCGCAGCTACAGGTTCATTGATATCGGACAGGAATAAAAGGGACAGCGCCATGAGCAGGAAAAACGCCATTAAGATTGGTATAGACATTGCGTTGACCGCGCTGCTGCCGCTGCTCATGGCGTATACTTTGGTTGGAGAAGCGGCGCACGAGTGGCTGGGGCTTGCCATGCTGCTGCTGTTTGCCGCACATCATGTTCTGAATATACGTTGGATAACGGGATTGTTCAAAGGACGATATTCCGCTTGGCGGATACTCAACACGGGCGTAAATCTGTTGCTTGCGGCGGACTTCGTTTTTCTGGCACTCAGCAGCGTGATGCTCTCGAATCATGTGTTCGCCTTTCTGCCCATCTCCGGCGGCATGGAGTTTGCGCGCAAATCGCATATGCTCGCATCCTATTGGGGCTTTGTGCTGATGAGCGTTCATGCGGGGCTGCACTTACGCATGGCTGTGGGAATGCTGAAAAAGGCGCTGCCGGAGAAAAAAACCGGGAGCGCCCTGAAATGGGGTTCTCGTATAGCCGTGTGGCTCGTTTCCATATATGGTATTTGGGCGTTTATCAAGCGGGAGATCGGCGTTTATCTGCTCTATCGCAGTCACTTTGTGTTTTTCGATTTTGACGAAGCTGTCTGGAGCTTTCTCGCCGACTATGTTGCTGTGATGATACTGTTCGCGGCGGCGGGATATTATATTGGAAAATCCCTGCAAAATGCAAATCGTCGCAGGGATAGCTAATACAAAAGGAGATACAAGACTTATGAAAAAGACTTTCGCGGCGTGTGCCGCACTGTTGATGCTTTTAAGCGTGCTTACGGGTTGCGGAAGCACCGCTTTTCAGGAAAGCGAGCCGCCTCAAGACAAGGAGCAGACTGACGTACCCGACGCGCCGCAATCTTCGACCGAATCGAGTACCGGCGGCAAAACGCTTGTGGCCTACTATTCCGCGACGGGTAATACCAAAGCGGTTGCCGATGTGATTGCGGATGCAGCAGGCGCGGACACCTTTGAGCTTACGCCCACCGAGCCTTATACGGATGCCGATCTCGACTGGCGGGACGACAACAGCCGTTGCTCCCTTGAATACGCAGACCCTGACCTAAGAAATGTCGAGCTTACCGCCTCGACAGTAGACAACTGGGCGGACTACGACACCGTGTTTATCGGCTATCCCATCTGGTGGGGCATCGCCGCGTGGCCGGTGGATACCTTCATAAAAGCCAATGACTTTTCCGGCAAAACGGTAATCCCGTTTTGTACATCGTCATCCTCCGGCCTTGGCGATAGCGGCAAACTACTCTCCGATATGGCGGGAACGGGTAACTGGCAGACCGGCATTCGGTTTCGCTCCGGTGTTTCAGAAGCGGATGTGCGCGATTGGGTAAACGAATTAGGACTGAACATAAAGAAGGCGTAACCATGCTTGATATTCTGCACCGGGAGTTTGTTTATCTGTGGTATTATTTCACCCTACAGCTTGAGCAGATACTCCCGTACTGGATATTGGGCATGGTGCTTGGCAGCGCCGTTTCCGTTTTTCTCAAGGACAGG
>CAYXRE010000150.1:0-4909 GCA_964466125.1 uncultured Oscillospiraceae bacterium | reverse complement strand
TTGATTCTTTTTTTGCATTATCTCCCGCTCCCCCACAAGGCGGGAAACCGCAAACAACAAGTTCGCAAAAAGAAACGGACCCCGACCAAGTCGGGGTCCAGGGCTTTAGGGGTACAGTTAATGAGGAGGAATAATGCTATTGTAGCTAAGTTATGCGGCTAACTTAGTACACTCATACAATAACAATAAACAGTGTAGTTTTTATGAAGTAAATATTAATAGTTTGTAAATCCCGAAAAAGATTCGCTTTACTTTTTTGAAGGGCTGTGGTATAGTCTAATTGTCTAAACATTTGTTCTGATAACTACTGCGGGAGGGATATTATGAGCGATAAAAAACAGAAGCTTTTCGAGTATCTCGTGCAAAACAGCGGCGAGTCCACGCCGAGCGTGCGCGAGCTTTGCGAGGCGCTGTCCATAAAATCCACCTCGCAGGTGCACAAGCTGCTGCACGAGCTGGAGAACGAGGGGCGACTCACGATTGCACGCGGCAAGCGACGCAACATCTCGATACCCAAGCAGGGCACTGCGGTTCAGGTACCGCTGCTCGGCACGGTTGCCGCGGGAATCCCGATTCTTGCGCAGCAATACATTGAGGACTACGTCACCTTCGACAGCCCGCGCCGCGACAACAGTGAACTGTTCGCGCTGCGCGTTCAGGGCGACAGCATGATAAACGCCGGCATCTTCGACGGCGACATAATCGTCGCCAAGCAGACCCCGACGGTGGAGGACGGCGAGATTGCCGTTGCTCTCATCGGCGACGAGGCGACGGTCAAGCGGCTCTACCGCGGCGACGGAGTAGTCGAGCTGCACGCCGAGAACCCCGCCTATGCGCCCATCATCTCGGACGAGGTCGTCGTGCTCGGACGGGTCGTCGCCTGCCTGCGGTATTACGAATAACCGCCGAGCGAAAAGCACGCCCGCACGTGCGGCGTCGTTGACTTTCATTCAAAAGACGAAGCAGAAGCGCTGATTTCTCCCGTTTCCCTTGGGATGAAAATCGGCGCTTTGTTTGCCTTGTGCGCCCAAAGCGCCCGCATTGCCGCGCCCTTTTGTAATCTGTGTATGTATAAGCCTTGCCGTCTGCGCATTTGTCAAAACCCCCGTTCGCTTTTGCGAACGGGGGTTGCGTCGTTATAATAATGCTGTCTTGGTCAAACACAGTCATGTAAACGTGCTGCGCAGCTTTTGAAAAGCTTATGTCCTCGTTTACAGCAGCTTTATGCCGTGCTCGCGGCAGCGCTCGTAGGTCTCATCCGACCATACGGACGCCTGCACCTCGCCGATATGCGCTTTTTGCAGCATGACCATGCACATACGCGACTGTCCGATACCGCCGCCGATTGTGAGCGGCAGCTTGCCGGAAAGCAGCATGGAGTGGAACATCAGTCCGCTTTTGTATTCGCACCCGCACGCGATGAGTTGGCGGCGCAGAGCGTCCTCGTCGACGCGAATGCCCATGCTCGAAAGCTCAACGGCGCGCTCGAGCGGCGGGTACCAGACGAGTATGTCGCCGTTGAGCGACCAGTCGTCATAGTCGGGCGCGCGAAGGTCGTGCGGCTTGCCGTCGCTCAGCGGCGCGCCGATGCCGATGATAAAAACGGTCTTTTTCTCCTTGCATATCGCGTCCTCGCGCTCGCGGGGAGTGAGGTTGGGATAGCGCTGTAAAAGCTCCTCGGAGGTGATGAAGAAAACCTCGCGGCTGATGAACGGGGTGAGCGCAGGGAACCTTGCGCACAGCTCGCGCTCGGTGTCATACAGCGCGCCGACGATGAGCTTGACCGTCGTCTCAAGGTACTCGCGATTGCGCTGCGAGCGGTGGATTATCTTCTCCCAGTCCCACTGGTCAACGTAAATCGAGTGCAGGTTGTCCAGCCGCTCGTCGCGGCGTATGGCGTTCATGTCGGTATAAAGTCCCTCGCCGTCGGGGAAGTCGTAGCTGCCGAGGGTATAGCGTTTCCACTTGGCAAGCGAGTGCACCACCTGCACGTCAAATCCCGCGTCCGGCACGTCGAACATGACGGCGCGCTCGGTTCCCGAAAGGTCGTCGTTGAGTCCCGTCTCGGGGCGCACGAACATCGGCGCGGAGACGCGGGTCAGCCCGAGCGCGTCCGCGAGCGAGCGCTCGAAGCGGTCCTTGGTGTACTTTATCGCCTTCTGGGTCTCAATGAGCCCGAGAGGATTGTTGTAGTTTTTCGGGATGAGCAGCGGCAGTTTGTCCATAGGATTACCTCGAAATCAGATTGCGTTACATTCTACCACAACGATGAGAATTATTCAATAATTCGGTGACAAAGCGGCGCGCGGGTGATATAATCGGCGTATCACCGCAAGGGAGGAAATCGACTTTGACTGCTAAGAAAAGACTGTTCATCTATCTCGGCGTGACCTTTGCGCTCACATGGGCGCTTGAGATCATCTTCATCATACCAAAGGCGCTCGACCCGAACGCAGGGCTGACGACAGTGACGCTGCTTACGACCACGGCAATGCTCATTCCCGCGCTCGGCAGCATCATAACCCGCCTTATTACAAAAGAGGGTTTTTCGAATATGTGGCTGCGTCCGAGGATTAAGGGCGCGATTGGGTACTACGCGATTGCATGGTTTGCTCCGGCTATACTCACGCTGCTCGGCGCGGCGGTGTATTTCCTCGTCTATCCGGACACATTCGACAGTTCGCTTAGCTACATGAAGGACCTGCTCGCGCAGTCCGGCGTTGCCGCCGACGACACGCAGGTGCTCACGGTAACGATATTCCAGCTTTTCCAATCTGCGCTTATAGCGCCGATTCTCAACATAGTTTTCTGCATGGGCGAGGAACTGGGCTGGCGTGGCTACATGATGCCCAAGTTCAACGAATCCGGCGTGAAAGTGCTGCCGTCGCTGCTCATAGGCGGCGTGATATGGGGTCTGTGGCACGCGCCGCTTACCTATGTCGGACACAACTACGGCATGGACTACGCCGGTTGGCCGTGGCTGGGCATACTGATGATGTGCCTGTTTTGCGTCAGCAACGGGGTTATTTTCACCTTCATCACCTATAAGACCCACAGCTGCCTTGCGGCGGCGCTTGCCCACGGCGCGCTCAACGGCTTTGCGTCCGCAGCCGCGCTGTTCACGCTGCCCACCGCGCCCGCTCGTCCGCTCATCGGGCCGATGCCGACCGGTCTGCTCGGCGGCATACCGCTTTACCTGACGGCGGCGGTGCTCGCGTTCGTGATGTGGCGTGACGAGAAGAACGGCAAGCTGATTATGCCCGCGCCCGCGCGCAAAGCTCCTGCGCCGGTGCAAAAGCCCGCCGTTGACCCGTCCTCCTACGACGAATAACTGCGGTTAAGAAAGCGATAAGAATAACGCACATTCATTGCGGCTGTCCGCGCGTCAAGCGCGGACAGCCGCCGTTTCTTTGCCTGCTCAGACGGGCGCGGCGGCGCGGCGTCCGAGCCCCTCGGGAGTTTTTGGTTTTCTTGCGCGGGACGATGTGATATACTGCATATATGCTTTTCAATTCATTTTCCTACCTCATCTATCTGCCCGTTGTCGCCATAATCTATTTTCTGCTCCCGAAAAAGCTGCGCAATTATTGGCTGCTTGCGGCGAGCCTGTTTTTCTATGGCTGCTGGCGCGCGGAGTACCTGCTGCTGATTGTCTTTTCCATTCTCGCGACCTATTTCTGCTCGCTGCTGCTGGAAAAATTCGAGGGGGACGCGCGCAGAAAAAAGACGGTGCTAGCACTTTCGTTTGCCGCCAATCTCGCGATATTGTTTTTCTTCAAATACTTCAACTTTGCCGCCGCAACGATAAATGCGCTCGCCGCGCGGGAGGCGGTGCATTTCCTCGACGTCGCGCTGCCCGTCGGCATATCCTTTTATACGTTTCAGGCGCTCGGCTATACCGTCGATGTTTATCGCGGCGACATAAAGGCGCAGCATAATATTTTCACCTACGCGCTGTTCGTCTGCTTTTTTCCGCAGCTGGTCGCAGGACCCATCGAGCGTTCCGAAAATCTGCTGCCGCAATTTGAGACCCCGCACCGCTTCGACTACGACGAGATGCTGCGCGGGCTGCTGCTTATACTCTGGGGCTTTTTTCAAAAACTGATGATTGCCGACCGCCTTGCGATTTTTGTGGACGCGGCGTTCGATTCCTACGAGACCGTATCCGGCTGGTCGCTGATCATAGCGTCGGTGTTCTTCGCGCTTCAGATTTACTGCGACTTTGCGTCCTATTCCAACATCGCCATCGGCTCGGCGCAGATAATGGGCTTCAAGCTGATGAAGAATTTTGACGCGCCATACTTTTCGCGCTCGCTCGGCGAGTTCTGGAACCGCTGGCACATCTCGCTTTCAAGCTGGCTGCGCGACTACCTTTACATACCGCTCGGCGGCAATCGGCGCGGCACGGCGCGGCGCGCGCTCAACCTGCTCATCGTCTTTCTTGTCTCGGGGCTGTGGCACGGCGCGGTCAGCGGCCCGCAGCTCTTCATCCGTTACACGTAGCTCCCGCAGAGTGAGCGCGGCTTTATCAAAGCGCCGTGCGGCAGCCAGGACGGCCTTGTCGCCGCGTGCGCGCACATCCGCCAGCACCGCGGTAGCGGCAGCCTCGGCCTCTGGCGCAAAGGCCGGTCGCCGCAGAAAAGCCTCGACCTGCGCATTGGGTTTGTTGGACGCACAGTGAACGATATCAGGCGACGCCATCAACTTCTTCCTCCTACAGCATGTTGCAAGCAGCTTGCACGCACACTAACCAAACTATTTGGCCGGCTTGAGCGGTTCTTTCTTTTGCTCTTTGACGTCCTTCTTTTCAGGCGCCTTTTCCTCTTTTTTCGGCTCTTCAAAGAAGAGACCAATAGCTGGCACCGGGCGCCCAATTTTGTCGCCCAACTTTTTACTGACGGCCGCAAAA
>CAYXRE010000149.1:0-4928 GCA_964466125.1 uncultured Oscillospiraceae bacterium | reverse complement strand
GCTTTCAATATGAGGAAATATCGGACTCTTAGGGGCTTATCGCAAGAGGCTTTGACCGAGTTAGCTGGTTTACACAGAACATATATTAGTGCTATTGAGAGGGAGAAACGGAGCATATCATTAGATAATGTGCAAAAATTGCTGATGCGTTAGAAATCGAAACCTATTTACTCTTCATTGATAATAAGGATATAGCTTTGGAAGAGAAAGGAGATGCATAAAGTGTGCAAAAAATGAAAGATATGGACATTAGGAAGCCTTTGATGGAAAAAATAGCGTGTCTTAATGAAGGGCATGACTATAAAATCATACCTGAAATGGCAGTGTGCGATGGGTTATCAAGGGTAGACATTGCTGTTGCAAACGGAAATCTTTATGGTTATGAGATAAAAAGTGATGCCGACACATTAGATCGTCTCCCCCTACAGCAGGAGTACTACAATAAAACTTTTGACAAAGTATTTATTGTAGTAGGAGAAAAGTATAAGTCTGTTATTGAAAAAATTGTTCCTAATTGGTGGGGAGTGTATATAGCGTATTATGATAAAAAGCAAAGAGTGACATTTAAGCAAATAAAAAAGGGTAGAAAAAACAATGGAGTCTGTCCTGAATCGCTATTAGAATTGCTTTGGCGTGAGGAAATTGAACGGCTACTAAAAGAGTATGGTTGTAAAGGTCTGTCTGGTAAAAACAGACGGATACTTAGACAACTTGCTGTAGATAAGTTACCGTTACAAGTAATTAAAGATTACACACGGGAGACATTAAAAAAAAGAACGGACTGGCGTTAGACGGATTTCCTAACGCCAGTCTGCGTTTATATCTGCCATGTGACAAACGTAATATGATGATTCATCGAATAGCCAACCCAAGTTGTTAGATTGCCAGAGTTATATGATGCATTCATCGCAATACCATAAATATTTTTATCACCCCAAGAATAATCTGCTCCGGAGAAATCATTACTATCAACAAGAATTTTTGCTAATTCTCGTACATTTCCTATATCTAAGCCTCCGCGTTTTATGGGGATTCCTTTAATATACAGATAATCATCAAAAGCAGTGTACTTAATTTTGAAATTTGGCGACATTCCAACAATAAAGACATTTTCTTCGATGTCCGATGGGCCATAATCCGAATAAACAAAGTTAAAGCCAAAACGTTCTGACAGTTTCAATGACGCTGCAAATATTTCTGTCTCAACCCGTTTAAAGCGATATATCTTTTTAGTTTCCATAGACGGGAGTTGCTTGGGGAAAGATACACTTGAAATAACAATAGAAGAAAATTCGCTAGCGTTATCTAAATCTGAAAAAGCAGCTTTAAGTACTGATATCTTAGTGAACAAATCATTTTCGCCAACATATTGCAAGTCAAATATTAAATGCGTTTTGTTTCTCTCTAATTTGGCATCCCCAAACAAGGGGTTTAAGATCTCTTCAATATCGCCGAATTCATTGTTCCTTAAACGAATAGCAACACCGTTTTGAGAAATCTCTGACCAGTCTTTAACGAAATCTACAAGAGTTAGGTCTATTACTGGGATAGCGTAGCCATTTTTGCAAAGAGGCTTCACCCTTTCTGATATAAAGTCGCTGTAATCCTCACAATCAGAATACCATGCTGGCATAAAGTAACAAAAATATTTTCTGTTACTCCAAAAGGAATCTATTAGAGATTCCACTGATGTGTCTTTTTTAATCATAGCTTGAGAAAACAAAGGAATCTCAATTAGAGGTATTATATTATCTTTTACTTGCTCATTTAAATTTAGCAAAGCTTTTTGCTCACCCATTTTACACTTTATTATTGGAACATACAATCTTTTCATATTCCAAACCCCCATTTCATTATTAAATTAATTACAATTGTTAAAGCTCCACTTAAAATCAGCGTTAGAATATTCCAAAATCTATCAGACCAACGTTTCTTTTTTTGACTTTTTTCGTAATCAATGAACTCTTGCTCATATGTACGGCCTGCATGAGTTACCTGTATCATTAATGCGGATTCATCATTATGGGTTTTTAATTTTACTAATTCTTTATGCGCTAAAAAGGAAAGGGTTTCCATTGCTTCATCTAAATCGGATTTATAGTGTTGGTTAAATGCATCAGCTAATGTTGTACTAGTTAGCTTTGTGTTAAGATTAAGATAGGCCAACATATCTCGAGACTTCTTATCCAACTTGTAGACTTCTATTAAGATCACCCTCCCTCTTCAGAAATGCATAACATCCTAAGAATAATTATATCAATATTTTGCTTAAAAACAAGGTAAATTTTGTTTGTTTTCTGCATTGTCTGTTTTAGCCGAATGGTCTCACATCAAAACTGCTGAATGGCTCTCTCTACCTTTCATAGCTAATGCGAGGATGTTAGCATCTTTTTTATCAACACATTACAAAAATGAATCGTCGCGGCTTTTGCCGCGGCTGTCATTTTTTCAGAAGGAACTTAACCCACCCTCGACGTTGATTTTCTGATCGATAGTCACAGTTCGAACTAAAGTGTTCGATTCGCGGTCGTTGATTCTTTGTAAACGCCCTAATAATGGTTGTTTTGCTTTACTGTCAAATCTGAGATCCCTAATGCCAAAATCGCGTAAAAATTCAAGTAAAAACTAAAATATATGCCATTCGAAATCCTTTGTCCGGCACTGGCTTGCCATCTATTTACTAAAAAAGAGCCACGTCGGCGCAAACTGCGCCCATTCAAAGACACCGCTGAAATACGCGGTGTCTTTTCTTTCGCTCCGTTGCACCTCCTTCACGCGAAAAGCAGACGCTTTGTCATTGCCTAAAGCCTTGCAAGCGCGGCTTCTTACGGCAATGACGCTTTGAGCTTTTCGCGATTATGCTTCGCATGGTCATGTTAAGGTCAGGGGCTTTCGCAGAGAGAGCAGATTTAATAAACGGTCAAAAAACGCCCGCGCGAATCAATTCGCGCGGGCGTACGTCATTTTCGGCGTTCAAAGACCGTTTCGGTCGGTGGGATACATACTCCCGCCGTCCGGCGCGGAGTGCTCAAGGTGAAACACTCGGCGAAAACGCTCTTTTCTCATAAACAGCATGAGTACAAGGAACAGCTTTTCCTTAAAACTCTTTTTCGCAAAGAAATTACGGTAGAAATCCAGCACGCCGTCCATTCGTGAGGCAATCCGCGCTTCGCTTTCAAAGCCGTCCGCGCGCCACATCTCGTTCGCCGCAAGCAGTCTTTTACGCGTCCATTCCAGCCGCGCGCCTGTCATACCGCTCGGCTCACACACGCCGCACAGCAGCCGTTCGGCGCGGGCGGACGGCGCAATCAGATACTCATGCAGCGGCGCGTTTTGCGAGAACAGCGCTGCGCCGTGCTTGTCAAAATCCAGTTTGCACAGCGCCCGCAGCGCACGTATTTTCGCCGCGAACGCCCCACAGCCGCACAGCGCGGGCAGCTTGGACGCAATCAGCTCAAAGCCTTCTGTGTTAGCGACAATGCCGCAAAGGCTTTCAAACAACTCGGGCGGCTCGCAAAAGTACGGGTCGGCGCTTATCGCGCACGGCACCAGCGCGCCGAAAAACGGCTCGTTCGCAAGCAGCTGCGCGCACTTAACGGCGCTTGCCATGCAAAGCGCGGCGTTGCGCAAGGTCAGTCTGCGCTGCTCGTCCGAGCTAAGCGACAGATAAACGACGTACTGAAAATCATCCGTGTTCAAACGACCGCACAGCTCGGCAAACGGGTGACGGGTGCACAAAAGTGTTTCGGCATCGGGGCAAAGCTCGGCAACGGCGTTTTTTACGTCCTCGTTTTCGCACGCAAACATCGTGCGTGTGCCGCGCGTGAATCGTGCGGCAAAGGGCGCGAGCTTCGCGCTCCCAACGTCCGGCACGGCGACAAAGCTGAGCGTCGCGGCGCAAACGCCGTCGTCCGGCTTGAGCGTCGCGGGGTCGCGGTACAGCCCGAGAGCCGCCGTTAAATCGGCGCTCGAGGCGGTGGCGGTTATACTGCCGATTATGCGTGAAAGCAGCTCGGGATTGATTTGCTTGAGATATTCATACAGCTCAAACGCGCGGGAATCCTCGAATGGCTCAAACAGGCTCTTGCGCTTTATAAACGGGCAGCGCATATCCCGCACGAGCGGCAGCGGGTCGTACATGAGCGGGTTGTCGAAAAACGGGTCGGCGTCGGGAGCGTCGATATAGCTTTTATAGCTATAACCCAAATCGGCGAAATGCTTGGTAAAAACGACCTCAAAGCGGCAGACCGCCTCGCGGTATGTATTTATGGGTCCGAGATTCTCGAAGTATTCGACAAAACGCGGGTCGCAGAGCATTCTCCTGCCAACGGCGATAAAGTAGGTCTGAAGATGCCCTGGCATAACGCCGCCCTCGATGAGCCCCCACGGGTCGGGTATGCCCGCGCGGTTGTAGGTCACGCCCCAGAAATCGGATTTGCCGCTCATTTTTCCGAACATTTCGCGCAGCGGGTAAAGCGGTCCGAAGACAGTGCCGTTGAACAGCACCAACTCGTCGTATTCGCAAAGCGCGTCCTTCTTCGCGAGTATGCCCTCGCGGTACGCCATGGCGTCAAAGCCCGCGTTGTCGCGCCGAATAATAGTGTCGCACAACGCTTCGAGCGACTCTGACGAGCTCTCGTCCAGCGCACCGTTGACGACGCAAACCAGCTCGTCGGTCATTTCCTTTACGGCGCGCACCAGCTCAAGCGCACATTCGTCCGCGCGCCCGTGTTTGTCATAAAAGACGTAGACTCCGAGCCTTTTCATCTCAAAATCCCCCGAGCATGAGCTTTGCGACATTAAAGTACACAAGCAGCGAAATGGCGTCCACGATGGTCGTTATGAACGGGGCGGACATGACGGCGGGGTCGAAACCGATTTTCTTGGAAAGTATGGGCAGCGTACAGCCGACCAGCTTTGCGACGAGC
>CAYXRE010000148.1:0-4938 GCA_964466125.1 uncultured Oscillospiraceae bacterium | reverse complement strand
AACGCGCTGCACATCGTCCACCAGTACCTCAAGCTCAAGGAAAATCCCAATATGGATTTCGTGCCGCGCACCTATATCTTCGGCGCGAAGGCGGCGCCGGGCTATTATATCGCAAAGCAGATGATACGGCTCATCTGCGGCTTGCAGGAGTTGCTTGAGCATGACGAGGCGCTGCGCGACAAGCTGCGCATAGTCTATCTCGAGGATTACCGCGTGACCGTCTCCGAGCTGCTCATGCCCGCCGCGGAGGTCTCCGAGCAGATTTCCACCGCCGGCACCGAGGCCTCCGGCACCGGCAACATGAAGTTGATGCTGGACGGCGCGCTGACCCTCGGCACGCTGGACGGCGCGGACAACTTTTTCTTGTTCGGCATGACCAAGGAGCAGGTGCTCGAGCTCAAGGGCGGAAGCTATGAGCCCAAGAAGCTCGCCGCCGCCAACCCCGAGCTTGCGGCGGTCATGGACTTCATAGCCGCGGGCTTCGGCGGCAACAGCTATACCGACCTTGTGAACAACCTGATGCAGCAGGATCCCTATTTCGTGCTCGCGGACTTTGCAAGCTACGTTGAAGCGCACGAGCGCATAAGTGCGGCGTACAAAGACCCCGTGCGTTGGAACCGTATGTCGTTGATGAACATTGCGAACGCCGGAGTTTTCAGCGCCGACCGCGCGGTGAACGAGTACGCCAAGAACATCTGGGACGTAAAACCGATAAAATAGGCGGGAGGTCCCGCAAAGACTATGGATATGTTTTGTTCGCGCTCCGAGCGGTATAAAAAGCCGTTCGGAGCGGTAAAGTCGGGCACGTCGGTACGTTTTTGTGTGCACGCGCCCGAGGAAAGCAGCATAGAGCTGTGCATAATCGAGGACGGGCGAGACGCACCGTCCTTGTTTGCTATGCGCAAAAACGAGGACAGCGGCGATTTTGTGCTTGAGCACGTCTTTGAAAAGGAAGGGCTATACTTTTACTGGTTCTCGCTGCAGGGCTCTCGGGTGCTGACCCGCTCGCGCGGCGGAAACGCGACCTTCGACCCCGAGGGCTGCTGGTTTCAGCAGACGGTGTACGCCGCGTCCTATGAGCCGCCCGTCGGCTTTGCGGGAACGGTCATGTACCAGATATTCCCCGACCGCTTCAACATCGGCGGTAAGGTGCGGCAGTCCCGATTTGCAGCGCGAAAGATATATAAATACACCGATGAGCCGCTCAATTTCCGCCCGAACGCGCAGGGCAAGATACTCAACGACGATTACTACGGCGGCAACCTTGAGGGAATCGAAAACAAGCTCGGTTATCTGCACTCGCTCGGCGTGCGGTGCATTTACCTCAATCCGATATGCGAAGCGCATTCCAACCACCGCTACAACACCGCCGACTATATGCGCGTCGATCCGCTGCTTGGCGACGACGGTGACTTTTCGCGCCTTTGCGCGAGAGCGCACGAGCGGGGCATAAAGATCGTGTTGGACGGCGTGTTCAGCCACACGGGCGACGACAGCGTGTATTTCAACAAATACGGCACCTACGAGGATTTGGGCGCTTATCAGAGCACGGACAGCGAATACTATACATGGTACAAGTTCAGGAACTGGCCGGACGATTACACCGCGTGGTGGGGCTTTGAGACGCTGCCCGAGCTCAACGAGGAAACGCCGTCCTACCGCGATTTTATCTGCGGCAAAGGCGGCGTGATTGAGCACTGGATGAACCTCGGGGCGGACGGCTTTCGGCTGGACGTCGCCGACGAGCTGCCCGACGTGTTTATCGAGCGCATACGCGCGGCGGTAAAGCGCTTCGGCGACGACAAGATACTCATCGGCGAGGTCTGGGAGGACGCGTCCAACAAGATAAGCTACGGCGAGCGTCGGCGCTTTTTGTGGGGTCGCGAGCTGGATTCGTCGATGAATTACCCCTATCGCACTGCAGTGATAGAGTTTTTGCAGACGGCTGACGCGGGTTTGTTCCGTGAGCGGGTCGAAATGATTGCGGAAAACTACCCCAAGCCGATGCTGGACGTGATGATGAACATACTCGGCACCCACGACACCGAACGGCTGATAACGGCGCTGGGAATAAGCGAAAGCTATGCGGGACGCGATCGCGAATGGCTCGCCGCGCGCTATCTGACGACCGACGAGTATCTGCGGGGCGTCGAGCTTGCAAAGCTCGCGTTCGCGCTGCAATTCTTTTTGCCGGGCGTGCCGTGCATATATTACGGCGACGAGCTTGGAATGCAGGGCTTCCGCGACCCGTTCTGCCGTCGGTTCATGGAGTGGAGCTCGGCGGACGAAAACCTTCGCTCACAGCTCAAAAAAATCTCCAAGCTGCGCGAGCAAAACCGCGATGTGCTTGAAGACGGGGATATACGCTTTGTGCGCTCGGACGACGAGACGGTCGCGTTCGTTCGTGAAAACGAAAAAGGCGCCGTGCTTTGCGCGGTCAACCGCTCGCAGCACAAGGCGCTCATTTCCACCCACCACCGGCGCTTTTCGCTGCCGCCGTGGAGATATATTATCGAACGGCTTCGCTAAGGCATGGCAAACTCGCAGCCGCAGTAGCTCTGGCGGTATATGCCGTATTTGTCCGCGAGCCGATTGGATTTCAAAAAGCCGTCCCGCTTTTTGAAGTCGCTCGGCAGCCAGCGGATTCCCGCCGCCGCAGCCGCGGCAAGCCCCGCCTCGTTGACCTTCTGAGCGTCCTTGTGCGGGCTGACGGTGAGCGTCGAGCAAAAAAGCGGGATACCTTGCGCCGCTGCAAAGCCCGCCGTTCTCGTGAGACGAAACTCAAAGCATTTTTCGCATCTCGCGCCGCCCTCCGGCTCATGCTCAAGTCCTCTGACCGCACACAGCCACGGCTCGCGGTCGTATTCGTCCTCGAAAAAAGCGACGGGGGAGGCGAACGCCGCCTCGCGTATGAGGCGCTGCTGCTCGCTCTTTCGCTTTTCGTATTCCCCGCGCGGGAAAATGTTGGGGTTGCAGTAGAAAACGGTTATGTCAAAGTAAGCCGAAAGATAGTCGATGACATAGGACGAGCACACCGCGCAGCAGCTGTGCAGCGCCAAAGGCTCGCGTTTTTCGCACAAAGCGGCGATGTATTTATCCGTTTCGAGCTGATAATTCATTGAAGCCTCCGAAAATAAGCGCTTATTTGAGCGCCATATCAAATATTATTATACCACTTAACACACAACGTGAAATATGTTATAATAACTTTCAATAATGTGTGACGCCGCGAAAGTCCAACAGTCCGAAAGGAGTTACATCACATTCGATGGATAACGAAAATAACAATATAAACAACACGGAAAACGAGCCGCTGCCCCGCAAGGACAGCGAGCGCGTCGACCGCTTTTTTGAAAAGCTGAGCGCAAACGGAGCGCTGTCCGATTCGTCCGCCCCGTCCTCGCGCGGCTATGACCCCGACTATATCAATGCAGGGGACTACGAGGGCTCGGACACCGGATATACCGACCTTGGCGCCGCCGAGCCGGACGTAAAGGTCTACGATTCCTCAACGCCGTCCGACGATGAGGACGCGACGCCGGAAAAAAAGAGCGCAGGGCGCAAAAAGGGAGGGAGCAAAACGGATACTCCCGCTAAAGGCAGGAAAAAAGGTAAGAATACCGCAAAGTTCGAGGGCGCAACGGTCAAGCACAGGGGCTGGAGAATATTCGGCAAGATAGTGCTTTTCTGCGCTTGCATCGTGATTATCGCGCTGTGCGTCGTCGCGGTCATGGCGGCGATGTACCTTGCAAAGGTCACCGTAAACGACGACGAGTTGCTTGACCTCAACTCGATTAAGCTCTCCTATGCGACCCGTCTCATGGCGATGAACAGCGAGGGCGAATGGGAGGAGTACGAGCGCATTGTCGGCGACGAGAACCGCGTGTGGGTCAACTACGCGGATATGTCGCAGGAGCTTATCGACACGACCGTCGCCTCCGAGGACCAGCGCTTCTGGACCCACTCGGGCGTTGACTGGAAGCGAACCTTCGTCGCGTTTGCGAACGAATATGTCCCCGGTCTCAAGGGCAGACTGTATTCCACCACGCAGGGCGGCTCGACCATAACACAGCAGCTCATCAAGAATATAACCGATGAAAAGGAAGCGGACGGCGGCGCCGGAGCGCTGCGCAAGCTGCGCGAGATTTACCGCGCGCTCATGCTCGAGCGCAGATATTCCAAGCAGCAGATTCTCGAAGCCTACCTCAACACCTTCCGCCTGGGCGGTCAGGTCGCGGGCATCGAGTCCGCCGCGAACTACTATTTCGGCACCCACGCCAAAGACCTGACCTACGCGCAGGCGGCGGCGATAGTGTGTATCACCAAGTACCCGACGGCTTACGACCCGTTTTTGTACCCCGAGGTCAACAAGGAGCAGCGCGAGGACGTCGTGCTGTGGATGATGCACGAGAACGGAACGCTCACCGACACGCAGTACAAATCCGCGCTCGCCGAGAGCGCCGGCTTCACCTTTGAAAAGCCCGGCGGAGACACCACCGACGACAGCGACATTTACTCCTTCTTTACCGAGACTGCTATCGATGAGGTCATACGCGACTTGCAGGACTACAACGGTATGACCTACGACGACGCATATAAGCTGTTCTACGAGGGCGGGCTTACCGTCTATCTGACGATAGACCAGTTCGTTCAGGACACGGTGGACGACGTCGCGCTCAACGGAACCATGTGGCCCGATTTGGAATATACGACGGACGACGACGGCAACGAGGTGCTCAAGGACGACCAGATACAAGCGGCGATGGTCGTGCTCAACTTCAACGGAGAGCTCAAGGGCATCGCGGGCAATATCCGCGGAAAAGAAGTCAACCGCGGCAATAACTACGCGGTCATGCCGCGACAGACAGGCTCGTCCATGAAGCCGATTTCGGTCTACGGACCGGGCATCGAGATAGACGCAATTCACTTTTCCTCGCT
>CAYXRE010000147.1:3247-4942 GCA_964466125.1 uncultured Oscillospiraceae bacterium | reverse complement strand
CCGGCGGCGACCCCGTGTAACGGAGCCAAGCTGTTTCATGACCGACAGCGGACGGGCGAACCCGTCATGTCCATACAGCTCCAATATTGTTTCTCGCCCGGTTCTTTGACTCGGACATACTCGGCGGAAATTACCCGTGCTTTCCACGGCAACCTCCCGCTTCAACGCATATCGTCGCAGTCACTGAAAGAGTATATCAAAAAAGCCCTGCGAATGCAAGGCTTTTTTTGAACTTAGTTATTACAAATATATTATATACAATCAATATAGGAAAATCCTTCGAAATGCGCGCCGTGACCGACTCGGAACGGCTTTGCTTAATACGCGTTGCCCCAGATAATCGAGGTGGTCGCTTTCTTTCCGCACACGGGGCAGACGTCCGAGATGTGCTCCTGCTCAAAGGGCATACAGCGCGAGGAAATCTCCAGTTCTTCTTTGAGCTTTTCCTCACATTCGCGCTCTCCGCACCACATGGTCTTGTAAAAGCCCACGTCCTTTTTGACCGCCTCGCGCAGCTCGTCCATGCTCGCGCAGGTGTAGGTGCGGTTCTCGCGGTTTTGCTTGGCGCGCTCAAAGAGGTTGGCGGCGAGCGCGCTGAGCGCGTCGTTGACCGACTGCTCAAGCGTGTCGAGGGAAACGGTGGTCTTTTCGCCGGTGTCGCGGCGCACAAGGACGCATTCGTTGTTCGCAAGGTCGCGCGGTCCTATCTCGACGCGGACGGGCACGCCCTTCATCTCGTACTGCGCAAACTTCCAGCCGGGGGTCTGGTCGGAGTCGTCGAGCTTGGCGCGAAGTCCCGCCGCCTTGAGCCGCTCGAGAACCTTGCTCGCGCCCTCGAGCACGCCCTCCTTGTGCTGGGCGATGGGGACTATCACACACTGTATCGGCGCGACGGCGGGGGGCAGAATGAGTCCGTCGTCGTCTCCGTGGGTCATGATTATCGCGCCGACTATGCGGGTGCTCATGCCCCAAGAGGTCTGGAACGGGTGACGCAGCGTGTTGTCCTTGTCCGCAAAGGTGATGTCGAACGCCTTGGCGAAGCCGTCGCCGAAATAGTGGCTGGTGCCGCTTTGCAGCGACTTGCCGTCGTGCATCATCGCTTCTATCGTATATGTTGCCTCGGCGCCGGCGAACTTTTCCTTGTCCGTCTTGCGTCCGGAAACAACGGGTATCATCAGCTGCTTTTCGCAAAGCTCCTGATAGACGCCGAGCATACGCAGGGTCTCCTCCTGCGCCTGTTCGGGCGTGGCGTGCATGGTGTGTCCCTCCTGCCACAGAAACTCGCGCGAGCGCAGGAACGGGCGGGTGGATTTCTCCCAGCGCACGACCGATACCCACTGGTTATACAGCTTGGGCAGGTCGCGCCACGAGTGGATTATATGAGCAAAGTGGTCACAGAACAGCGTCTCGGAGGTCGGGCGCACGCAAAGGCGCTCGGCAAGCTCTTCCTCGCCGCCATGCGTTACCCACGCGACCTCGGGCGCGAAGCCCTCGACGTGGTCTTTTTCCTTTTGCAGCAGGCTCTCGGGGATAAATAGCGGCATGAGGACATTTTGATGGCCGGTTGCCTTGAAACGCCGGTCGAGCTCGCCGGTAATCAGCTCCCAGATCCCGAAACCGTAAGGGCGCAGGATGATGCAGCCCTTGACCGAGGAATAGGAGCAAAGCTCGGCGCGCAGGCAGATATCGGTATAC
>CAYXRE010000147.1:0-3237 GCA_964466125.1 uncultured Oscillospiraceae bacterium | reverse complement strand
CCGTGTCCTTGAACATCGCGTCCAGCAGCTTCTGGACGTTCTCCCAGATGGCGTAGCCGTACGGTCGCAGTATCACGCAGCCCTTTACCGCGGAGTAGTCCACCAGCTCGGCGTTTTTAACTATGTCGGTGTACCATCTGCCGAAATCCTCGTTGATGGGGGTAATCGCTTCGACCTTCTTATCGTTTGCCATCTTTCTTATCCTTTCACATGAGAAAATAGTGCAAGTGCTATTATAAGCCATCGAGCCGCAAAAAAAAAGACCCTTTGCGCAAAAGGCGCTTCGCCCGCCGAGCGGACGAAGCGCCGAAGCCGTAAATCAAGCTTATGAATCTCAGCCGTTGTTCTCGATATAGCGCACAAGGTCGCCGACGAGCTTGATGTTCTCGATTTCCTCGTCGGGAATCTCCACGTCAAATTCTTCCTCAAGCGACATAATGAGGTCGACAACGTCGAGGGAGTCGGCGCCGAGGTCGTCAACTATGCTGGATTCCATTGTTACCTTATCTTCCTCAAGGTCGAGCTGATCGCACAGAATCTCTCTGATTTTCTCGAAAACCATTTGTAATACACTCCTTGTTGCAAATGCAAAATGAATACAAATCATTATATACTATGTTTCCTTGCCCTTGTCAACACTATTTTTCCAAGAGAGCCCGAAGCGTGCCTGCGCCGCGCTTCGGGTGTTGCGCAAAGGGCTGTTTTATGGTATTTTGAGGCGTAAACGAAAACGGGGGTGAGAGATATGTATAAATTTTGCGCGTTCGATTTGGACGGGACGCTGACCGACACGATTGCGGACATCGCAAGCGCCGCGAACTACGGGCTTGAGCAGCTCGGGCTGCCGACTCATGCCGCCGACGAATATCGCTTTATGGTCGGCAACGGTATGCGCAAAATCTGCGAGCGTGCGCTGCCCGAGGGCAAAAAGCAGCTCACCGACGAGCTGGTCGCGCTTTACAACGAGCGCTACATCGCCCACTGCTGTGAAAACACCAAGCTCTACGACGGCGTTCACGATATGCTGCTTGCGCTTGTGCGGGCGGGCGTGCGCATAGCCGTTGTGACCAACAAGCCGCAGCCGCAGTCGGACGCGGTGTGCGCCGCCTATCTTTCCGACGTTCCCTTTCTTGAGATAGTCGGGCAAAGCGAGCTGCGTCCGGGCAAGCCCGCGCCGGATATGCTCGAATACGTTCTCAATAAATATAACGTTCGCAAAGAGGACGCCATCTACGTCGGCGACTCATGCGTGGACGTGCGGTTTGCCAAGAACGCGGGGCTTCCCGTCATCGGCGTCGCGTGGGGCTTTCGCGGAGAAAAGGAACTGCAAGAGGAGGGCGCGGACTTTATCGCGCAAAGCGCATCGCAGGTCGTGCAGACGGTCACGGGAGAGAAGGCGGTCAGATGAGCTTCATAAACAAGACGATTGACTCTTATGAGCGCAATTCGCGGCTACGCACCGCGCTGTTCATCGTGCTCGTGCTGGCGTGTGTATGCTGTTCGCTGTTCATGAACCGCTACACGCCGACCATCTCGGACGATTACTATTATATGATGTACGGCGGCGAGCGCATAACCTCGTTTTCGCAGATATTCTCGCAGCTGTATGAGGACTATTTCGACTACAACGCACGCGTCCCCGCTCATTTCTTCGCACGCGTCCCCGCTCATTTCTTCGCCATGACCTTTCTCATGCTCGACAAGGGCATTTTCAACGTTGTGAACTCGCTGATGTACACCGGCTTCACGCTGCTCGTCTACACCTACTGCAAGACCAAAAAGGGTGTGAAGCCCATACTGTACCTCTGGGTGCTGTGCGCGCTGTGGTACTTTGAGCGGGTCGCGGGACAGACCACGCTGTGGCTGACCGGATCGTGCAACTACCTTTGGGGCGCGTTCGCCGTGCTGCTGTTCATGCTGCCGTATCGCAATCTGCTCGTGCGGGGGCTGGCGGGTCAGCCTGCGAACAGCGATCGCGGCACATTCGCAAAGGTCATGTTCTGCGTCGGCTTTTTCCTTTTCGCGATAATCGCCGGCTGGCAGAACGAGAACGTTTCGCCGCTCGGAATCGCATTCGGTATAATGATATTCGTGCTACTTCGGCGCAAAAAGATTCGGCTTTCCGCTTGGTTCTTCGTCGGGCTTGCGGGCGAGCTTGTCGGAATCGCGTTCTTGCTGCTCTCCCCTTCCAGCCGCGCCAAGACCGCGGTCGTCAAGCAGACGGGTATATACGAAAAGTTCATTCACCCGCTGCTGAGCGCAACGCACAATTTCAACTACCTGCTTGTCCCGCTGTTGGTTTTCGTCTGCGTTTTTGTCTATTTGTGGAGCCAAAAGCGGCTTGCGGGCACCGCGCTTGCGAACTGTATGTTCCTGTGCTCGCTGATGTCCAACTACGCCATGGCGGCGTCGCCCTATTATCCGCTGCGGGCGATGTTCGCCGCGACAGCGCTGCTGATTATTGCCGATTTTCTGCTCTTGTCCAAGCTTAATTTTGGGGGATTCAAGCCGGTCATCGCTGTATTATCCCTGCTCATAGCCTTCAGCTGCGCCGTGAATTTCGTCTATGTTTCCAACAACATCCGCCGCTGTTATACGTTGCATGAGCAGCGCACCGAGCAGGCGCTGGAGTTTTCCCGCGAGCATCCAGACGAGATTTTCGAGACCTACCGCATTCTTGCGATGTACGACCATGTGCCGGTCTACGGCGGTATCGAGGATATGCTCTACGATGAGAATTCCTTTATGAACCGCCTGTTCTCGCAAGTCTACGGCATAAAAGGCATCCGCTCGGTGACAAGCATCGAGTAGCGCTGCACCGTCCTGCTTCGTTTGCGTCAAACAGCAAGTCCCCGCCGATTCTCGGCGGGGACTTTTTGATATTGTATTATATCTCTCAATTCCCGCTTTCGCGGGCTTTCGTCTTTTTGAGCCGCTCGCGAAGCGCGGAGAAATCGACCGACGCCGCGCCGACGCACAGCACCGGCATGACGGTGAACAGGTTTTCATAGCGGACCTCCCAGAACTGGAAGAACAGAAAATAGCCGAATACCATGAGCATAAACAGCGCGCTCCACGACGGTTTGCGCTCGAAAAGCGCGCACACGCCCGCCAAAACAAATACGCCCATCATCAGAATATTGCGCACGTCGCTGAAGCCGCTCTCGTCGTACTGTCCGTCGCCGAAATAGTTCTGATGCGCCCATGCGATGTCGGTCTTGTGCCGCTGATGCTCGA
>CAYXRE010000146.1:0-5080 GCA_964466125.1 uncultured Oscillospiraceae bacterium | reverse complement strand
CATCGGCAAAAATTATTCTCGGGTCAACGACGAGCGCGCGCGCTATTCCCACGCGCTGCTGCTGTCCGCCGGACAGCTGCATGGGCTTGTGCTCGCAGTGGTCGCCCAGACCCACCACCTCAAGCATTCGCCTCGCCTTTTCCAACCGCTGCGCCTTCGGTTCTCCGCGAAAGGTCAGCGGCAGCGCGACGTTCTCCGCCGCGGTCATCGTCGGAATCAGGTTGAAGGACTGGAACACGAAGCCGACGTTGTCCCGACGAAAGGTCACAAGGTCGTTCTCGCTCATGTCCTCGATGTGCTCGCCGAGTATCACAATCTCGCCCGCCGTGGACGGCTCAAGCCCCGCAAGCACGTTGAGCAGCGTGGACTTACCCGAGCCGCTCGTGCCGGTTATGGCGATAAATTCGCCCTCGTCGACGTTTATGCTCACGCCCGCAAGCGCGTGTACGACGTTCTCGCCGACACGGTATATTTTATGAACGTTTTCGGTGTGAATAATTCCCTTCATACTGCTCTCCCAGAAGCCGTGCGCAAAATCGGTGCGCGACGACTGCGACATTATAGCACAAAAGCGCATATAAGGAAAGACGCACTCGAAGCGTGGTTTGTTGCATGGGCGCGTCGATTTTTTGCGCAGTTTTGTTGAGCTTTCGGCGCATTATGAACGCAAAAGCGCCGGAAAAGCCCGTCCCTGCGCGCTTTGCGCAAAAGACGGGCTTTAAATGATTATTCTGTTATCGGGCGAAAAGAACCGCAGCGCCGCGGCGCCGTGCGTTTTTGTCAAATTGCGGCAAATGTTGCCGCGCGGCTCAGAAGCTGATCTTTTCGGCGTGGTACTCGTGACCCTTTTCGTACTTGACCGTCTCGGGGGGAGTTTCAAGCAGTTTGGGGTTCTTGAGGTAGTAGTCCAGCTTTTTGAAAGCCATGCCGTAGAACGCGCCCGGGCAGATGCGCTCGTCGGTCGTGACGGCTATGGGCAGCACCTTTTTGGAGGAGATATGTCCGAGGCGGTCGACCTTGAGCCTGCTCTCCTTGCCGCCGAGTCCGAGGAACACGGTGGTCGTGCCGAAGTTGTAAAGGTGGTGATGCACCTCGTTCATGCCGATGGACGCCATGTTGGTGATGAACATACTCGTGTGGAACGGCGAGGCTTCGATGACCTGGTGGGGCATGATGCCGTGCTTGTCCATCCACATGAGCAGTCCCACCGCAAAGCCGGTGAGTCCGGGTATGTTCAGCAGCGTGTTCGCGACCTTGTCGGTCTTGTTGGAGTTGACCATTTCGCGGTTGCGCTCGATTGTTTCCTCTATTTTGCGGTTGACCTCAAGCACCGTATCGGACGGGTCGAAGTATACCTTGACCGTCGTCTCAAGGAAGTCGTCCTTGCCCTGCGACTTGACCATGGCGAAGGAAACGCAAAGATGATTTCTCGCATAGACCTTGCGCCCGACAACAAAGCGGTTGAGCTCGGGCATTTGGGAGACCATGCGCACATAAGCCGCGATTATGACGCTCATGTGGGACATCTTTATGCCCTCGGCGCGTTTTTCGCGCAGGTAAGCCTGTATCGGCTCAACGTCGGCGTACTGCGTGCAGTAGCACTGGGTATCCACGCGCTCGACCATGACATAGGGTACAACGCGGGTTATCGGGTCTATTCCCTCGCGGACCTCTCGTCCGTCAAATCTTTTTCCGAACATCTGCAATCGTCCTTTCAAAACTTGATAGCCCGCCGCGCGCGTAAAACGCGCGAGGGTTGTTGAAATCAGTCGTTGCTCGAACAATTACAAATGATAAAATTTTTTATATAAAAAGTCAATATGTTTTTTGCGGCAGGAAGTGCTCGAAGATAATCGCGTCCTCGCTCTTTTCAAGCTCCTCGCAGCGCTGCGGCGTACGCACCGTCCACATAACGCTCATCGCGCCGAGCTTTTGGGCGAGCCGAAGCGCAAGGTTGCGGTCCTTTTCGTTGTAGGCGATGAAATGCGGGCGTCCGCAGACGTTGCAGGCAAGCACCGCAATCAGCCACGCGAGCACGGGGTTGAGATTGGGAGTCGAGCGCGCGCCGTTCACGAGCTGACCGCGCACCACGTCCGGCGCGTTTTTGCGAAGCCAGCGCACGACATAGGGGTGGAAGCTCTCGATGCAGTATTCGCCCTTGTAGCCGCGAAGCTCCTTCATGGTCGCCTCGCATACCTCGTAGTACCACTCGGGGTTGATCTCCTCCGCCTTGATTTCCACGATGAGCGGCTGCCTGCCCGCGACCGTCGCAAGCACCTCGGAGAACAGCGGCGCTGTCTGCTGCGAGCCGAACAGCTTCATGGTCTTCAGCTCGTCGTAATCCACCTGCCAGACCTTGCGGGAATCGCCGCACGCACGCACAAAGTCGTTGTCGTGAAAGACAATCAGCTTTTTGTCCTTGGTGAACTGCACGTCCAGCTCGCAGCCGTAGCCGTTCTGCATGGCGTTTTCAAACGCCGCAAGGGTGTTTTCCGGGTGGTCGGAGTCATTCTCATAAAGCCCGCGGTGAGCGTAGCAGCGGCGCGCAAAGCGCTTTTTGTCCTCGGCGGACGCTCTTGCAGGCCACATCATAAACAGATACGCCGCCAACAGCAGCGCAGCAATAATCAGCAAAATCACAAACACGTTCATACTCGGAACATCTCCTTGGAATAGAAATATCGTTTATTCGCACAACAGCCTGTCCGCCATCATCAGCAGCATGGAGGTCTTTGCGTCCTTTATCTCGTTGCGCATGACCATCTCGACCGCCTTTTTTAGCGGCAGCTTTTTGACGTTCAAAAACTCCTCGGCGTCCAGCTTCTGCTCGCCAGCCGAAAGCCCCGTCGCGACATAGATGTAAAGCCGCTCCGCGCCGTAGCCGGGCGAGGGGAATATCGCGCCCATACGCCGCATGGTTTTCGCCGTAAGCCCCGTTTCCTCCTTGAGCTCGCGCACCGCCGCGCCGTCCGGCTCCTCGCCCCACTCCAGCTTGCCCGCGGGCAGCTCAAGCACGACCTCGCCCACAGGGTAGCGGAACTGCTCGACCATATATACGTTTCGCTCGTCGTCCACCGCCGCCATGCACACGCCGCCCGGGTGTCTGACGACCTCGCGCGTCGCTGTGTTTCCGTCCGGCAGCTCGGCGACGTCCCGCAGCACCGTGATTATCTTTCCCTCAAACACCGTCTGTGAACTGACGGTCTTTTCAATAAGCTTCATTTATTCAAGCCTCCCGACTTTTGTGCTTTGATTTTACCATACTTCGCCGCGTCCGCGCATATAATTTTGCGGGGTGATGCATTTGCACGACATATTTCGCGACATAAGCGCCGTGTCGAGCGCGGACATATACAAATTCATGTGCGGGCTTTCCGCCGAGCGCGGGGATATAACCATGCGGCGCGTCGGCACGAGCAGTTGCTCGCGGGGAATCTACGCGCTGGAAATGGGCTCGATGCGCTCGCCCGCGCTGTTCGTCGGCGGCACCCACGGCAGCGAGTGGGCGTCGGTGTTCGTTTCGCTCGCGCTCGCGTCGGACTTTGCGGACGCCATGCGCACGCGCTCGTGCCTGTTCGGCGCCGACATACGCCGTGCGTTTGCACAAAGCGGGGTGGTGATACTGCCGCTGCTCAACCCCGACGGATTTGAGCTGTTCCGATACGGGGCGTTCGGCGCACCGCGCGCGCGGCGGTTTCTTCGCCGCTTTGAATACGGCGACTTTCGCGTGTGGCAGGCAAACGCGCGCGGGGTGGACATAAATCACAACTTCAACGCGGGTTTTTATAAGGCGCGCGCGGCGACGATTCAAAGCGGCGTGACCCGCCCGGGTCCGACCCGCTACGGCGGACCGTTCCCCTTTTCCGAGCAGGAGAGCCGCGCGGTTCGCAGACTCTGCGGGCGCGTGCGACCCCGCTCGGTGTATGCGCTGCACTCGCAGGGCGAGGAAATTTACTGGCGCTACGGCGAGCGCGAGCCCAAGCGCGCGGCGGCGATTGCAAGCAACCTAGCCGCACTGACAGCCTATCGTCTGTGCGAGCCTGGCTCCGTCGCCTCACACGGCGGGCTCAAGGACTGGTTCATCAAAAAATACGCGCTGCCCGGCTTTACAATCGAGCTCGGGCTCGGACGCAATCCGCTGCCCTACGCCGATTTCCCCGAGATATGGCGCAGGGTGCAGCGGGCGCTGGTCGTCGCCTCGCTCATGTGAGAACGCCGCCGCGCAAAAACAGCCGCCCCTTCGGGCGGCTGTTTGATTCAGCCTAAAAGCAGCGTTCGTTGAGCGCGAAGTCCGCGACCGCTCCCGTATCCTCGGCGCGGCAGACGCTCGGGTACTCGTCAAATTCGCCTTGCGCCGCAAAGCCGCCGTACATCGCGGCACAGAAATCAACGCCCGCGTTTTGCGCGCCCTCGGCGTCGTACTTGCGGTCGCCGACCATGAGCACCTCATCCTTGCTTGCTCCGAGCGCTTCGACCGCACGCAAAATCACGTCGGTCTTGGTGGTCTTGTCGCCCGTGCCGGTTATACCGCATATACACTCGAACAACGGCTCGATGCCGTCCTTCGCCATGATTTTTTCAATCATGTAAGTCGGCTTGCTGCTCGCGACGGCAAGCTTGATTCCCGCGGCGTGCAGCCTCTCGAGCATATCCTTTGCCCCGTCGTACAGGTCGCTCGCCTCGATGCAGATCTCGCCGTAATGGCTGCGGTACATCGCAAGCGCGTCCGGAATCTCGTTTTCCGGCACGCCGAACATCTCCTTCATCGACCACTCCATGGGCGGACCTATGCAGGGTATGAAATCCTCCGGCTCGTGGAGCTGCGAATAGCGCTCGCGCAGCGTATACTGCATGGACAGCGCTATGCCGCGAAAGGTGTTGTATATGGTTCCGTCAAAGTCAAAAAGTATTGCCGTGTATTTGCTCATTCCAAGTTCTCCTGTGCCGCAAGGTCGCTTAAAAGCTGCTGCTTGATGTCCCAGAGCTTTTGCGACAAATCGACGTAATAGTTGTGCGGGTTCTCAAAGCGCTTGACCTCGTCCCAGAGCTTATCCACCTCGCTTGCGCAATAATCGCGTAT
>CAYXRE010000145.1:3329-5114 GCA_964466125.1 uncultured Oscillospiraceae bacterium | reverse complement strand
TATTCTGGAAGGTGCGTCCGATGCCCATTTTGTTGAGCTGATAGGTCTTTTTTCCGCGCGTGTCCACGCCGTCGAGCAGTATGCTGCCGCGCGTCGGGGTGTACACGTTCATCAAAAGATTGAACACCGTCGTCTTGCCCGCGCCGTTGGGTCCGATGAGACCCGCTATCTCGGTGCGTCCGATTACGAGGTTGAAGTCGTTGACGGCGGTCAGTCCGCCGAAGTCGATGCCCAGATGACGGATGTCAAGTATGGGGCGCTTGCCGAGGTCCTCTTCGCGGACAAAGGCGTTGCTGGGTACGGGAAAGAGCTTTTTGGCAGAGTCCATTACTTGTTCTCCCCCTTTCCGGTCTTTTTGAAGACGCCGCGAATCTTCGCGAACAGCGAGTCCAAAGTGTCTCCGAGCGAGAACTCATATTTACCCATGAGTCCGGAGGGCTTGAATATCATGACGATTACGAGCAGAAGCGAGTAGACGACCATGCGGTAGGTGTCAAACGCGCGCAGCACTTCGGGCAGAGCCGTGAGCACCGATGCGGAGACCACAGAGCCGACAAGCGAGCCCATGCCGCCGAGCACGACCATGACGAGGATGTTGATGGACACGTTGAAGTTGAAGTCATTGGGGACGATGGTCGCGATGTAGTGGGCGAACAGACCGCCCGCAATGCCCGCGAAGAACGCCGCAATGGTGAAGGTGAAGGTCTTGAAGTAGGTCAGGTTGATTCCGCAGCTTTCGGCGGCAATCTCGTTTTCACGAATGGAGATTATCGCACGTCCCTGCTTGGAATTGATGAGCGTGTAGGAGACGAAAATCGTTATCACGCACGCCCAGAACACCCACGGGAAGGAGGTGTAGCGCGGAATCTGCTTTAAGCCGAGCGCGCCGCCCGTGAAGTCGAGGTTGAGTATTATCACGCGTATCATCTCGCCGAAGGCGAGGGTGATGATTGCCAGATAGTCGCCCTTGAGCCGCAGCGCAGGCAGACCGATTATGACGCCGAATATGGCGGCGACCAGTCCTCCGGCGATGAGAGCGAAAAGGAAGGTCAGCGTCTCGGAGCCGAAGTTGATTTGCCCCGCCTCGGCAGCCTTGGTTATGAGCGCGGAGGTGTAAGCGCCGATTGCCATGAAGCCGGCATGTCCGAGTGGGAGCTGTCCGAGGAAGCCGCAGGTCAGGTTGAGGCTGACGGCGGCAATGATGAAGATGATGGCCTTGTAGAGTATGCGGTAGTAGTAGCGGGAGATAACGCCCGAGTCGATGAGCGTGTTTACAATGAGGAACACGCCGACGATGATGACCGCGTTTATCAAATACCGCACGGGAGTCGAGATGCCGTTCTTTTTCATATTCTCCGCCTCCCTTATACTTTCTCGGCAACGTTCTTGCCGAGTATGCCTGTGGGCTTGATGAGAAGGGTGATTATCAGTATGCCGAACACAATCGCGTCCGCGAAGGTGGAGCTGATGTAGCCCTTGGTGAGCGATTCGGCTATGCCGATTGCAAAGCCTCCGATGACCGCGCCGGGAATCGAACCGATTCCGCCGAGCACGGCGGCGACGAACGCCTTAAGACCCAGCGAGTAGCCCATGAGCGGGCTTACGCTCGGGTAAGCGCAGCAGTACAGCAGCGCAGCCACGGCGGCGAGCGCCGAGCCGATAGCGAAGGTGAAGGAGATGGTACGGTCAACGTTTATGCCCATGAGCCGAGCCGCGTCGGTGTCCTCGGAAACGGCGCGCATCGCCTTGCCCATGCGGGTCTTGTTGACAAGGAAGGAGAGCGCG
>CAYXRE010000145.1:0-3319 GCA_964466125.1 uncultured Oscillospiraceae bacterium | reverse complement strand
GGTCGTGTAGCCGAGTTTGCGGTCGCCGAGCATTATGCCGCCGGTTATGAAGTTGGGGAACGGCTTGGAGTCCGAGCCGAAAATCATCTGCGCGAGATTTTCAAGCAGCAGGCTTATGCCGATGGCGGTTATGAGCAGCGAGATTCTCGCCGAGTTGCGCAAGGGCTTGTACGCGACCTTTTCTATGCACACGCCCAGCAGCGTGCACACCGCAATTGAAACCACGCACGCAACAATGACCGGCATACCCAGCGACGTCATCATCAGCCAGCCGATATACGCGCCGACCATTATGATGTCTCCGTGAGCGAAGTTGATAAGCTTTACGATACCATACACCATACTGTACCCGAGCGCCACGAGAGCATAAATACTGCCGACGTGAACGCCGTTGAGAAGATGATATATGAATGTCATCTAACCACATCCTTACTAACTGTACATTTTTTATAGCCGTTTTTATAGTATAACACAAAATTACCTTGCAGAAAAGTAAAGAACTGAATAACAGATAACAGCCTTTCAATGGGTTGTTATCTGTTATTCAGTCCCAAAGGGAGCGCTTTCACGCCCCCTTTGGATAGGACGATTTTAGAACATTTCTACGTAGGTGTTCGCGCCGCTCTTGACGTTGAGTATCATGCAGTCCTTGATGGGGTTGTTGTCCGCATCGAAGGTGTAGTGAGAGGTCAGGCAGTCCATGTCGGTCGCCTTGAGAGCCGCGACGACGTCCGCTTTGTCGGTGGACGGAGCGGCGGCGATAGCAGCTTCGATTATCTGCATGGCGTCATAGGCAAGATACGAGAAGGACAGGGGAGCAACGTTGTAAGCCGCGTTGTAGTCCGCGTTGAAGGAGGACTGGTCGGCGTCGGAAGAATAGTGGTCGGTGAAGTAGAAGCCCTCGACGGTCGCGGGGTCGTCCACCTGCTTTACAAGTCCGCCGTAGCCGTCGCCGCCGAGGAACGGAACCTCGATGCCGGCGTCCTTCGCCTGCTGGGCGATAAGGGCGACCACGTCATAGTAATCGGGAACATAGATAGCCTCGCAGCCGGTGGAGGCGATGTTGGTCAGCTGAGCCTTGAAATCGGTGTCGCCGTCGGCATAGCTTTCCTCGGCAACGACCTCAACCTTGGCGTCCGCGCAAGAGGCGACAAAAGCCTTGGAGAGACCGACGCTGTAGTCGGAACCGCTGTTGGTGAGAACCGCAATCTTTTTGTAGCCGAGCTTGGTCGCGGCATACTGACCCATCTTGCCGCCCTGGAAGGAATCCTTGAAGCAGGTGCGGAAAAGGGAGGTGCCGATGTCGGTGATGCTGTCGCCGGTGGCGGAAGCGGTGATGAGCGGGAACTCGTCGTCTGCGGCAAGCTCTGCGACCGCAAGGGTCTCGCCGGTGAGGACCGGTCCGACTATCGCGACAACGCCGTCCTGGTCAACAAGGCGGGTGTAGGCGTCGGTCGCCTGAGTGGCGTCTCCGGCGGAGTCGTAAGCGATGAGCTCAACGGTCTTGCCGTTGATGCCGCCCGCGGCGTTGATTTCGTTGATGCGCATTTCGGCGCCGTTCTTGACCGCCTCGCCGTACTGAGCGGTGTCGCCGGTAAGAGGTCCGATAAAGCCGATTTTAACGGTCTCGCCCGCAGGAGCAGCAGCGCCGCCGCCGGAGCAGCCCGCGAACATCGAAGCGCACATTACGAGCGCGAGGACGAGCGCGAAAAGTTTAGAAGCCTTCATTTCTTTTTCCTCCGTATATTTCTTTTCTATAAAAAAGGGGGTCTGCGGCTAATTGCCGAAGACCCTCTGATTTATCTCAAATCAGCTTGCCTTGTACGCTGGCAATTATACGCTCAATATGCACTATCGCCGACCGTAATAAGTCGTACGGCGATAATGCTGATTATGACGATAATTCCTACGCTTGCAAGCATGAACATTTCGATATACCATCGCTCATTTTTAGATTGAAACAATTATTGCATAACGTTTTGCCTGTGTCAATGAACTTTGCGGATTTTGTAAAGATGTCAAAAAACGCGGAAAATCGCAAAGCTTATTTAGTGCATTAAAGCGAGAAATATTCGGCTTTCGTAATATTTATGCAATACTTTCAAAAAAACCGCTCTGCCGTACCGCAATATGACGAACGGCGGCGGAGCACAAAAAAACCGCGTCCTTGCGCAGGGTGCGCGGACGCGGTCAGGACATGGTGTAGATGTATTCCTCGAGCGCTTTGGCGTACATTCCGCTCAGCGCAAGGTAGTCGTCGTTGGTGAGCACGGGCGACTCACACGGGTAAGGGCGCTTGACGTGCCAGCGCGCGGTGAAGTCGCTGCGGGTAAATCGGTACAGTCCGTCGGTAAATCGGCTCGCGCCGCCGTTTTTGTCAAACAGGAATTCCAGCAGGTTTTGAAGCCGCAGCAGACCGCGCAGCATGGTACGCTCATCCGCGCATTCCAGCTTGCAGCTCTCAAGCAGCTCGCGGTTGACGGTGTACACCGTCGCGCGCTCCGCGTTGTTGGAGGGCATATCGGCGCGCAGCAGATATTCGCTCGGCTGCTTGCCGCACACGTCGAAATACTGACGAGATTCAAACTGACTTTCGAGCATGACGTGCGCGCACTCTCGCGAGACACAAAGCTCCTTTGAAAGCTCCTGCGCGCGCTGCTCGATATACGGGTGCACCGCTTCGTCGAGAAAAAGATGCGCCGCATAGCCGCACGCATACGCGCACACAAACGGATAGTCCCGCTCTCGGCAGTCGCGTGAGTGCAGGAACTCCAGCACATCCAGCGCGGTCAGCTCGTGCAGCGCGTCGCCCAGCCGCCCGAGCCGCTTCATGGGATAAAGCGCGCCGAGATAGTAAAAGACGTCCGGACCCTGCACACCGAACCGAAAAAGCGTGGCGTGGCGCAGGCAGCAGTCGCGCAGTGTAAAGCGCTCGTTTGCAAGTATATCGCTCGCAAAGAGCGCGTGAGAAAGATAGTCCGCCATAAAAAAGCCGCTCCGAAATCAGATTGACTTGATTATAAAGCAGAATTATTACATAGATGTGACTAAAGTAAAAAATGTTAGCCGCCGCGCGGACTGCGAAGCCGCCGCCGTTCGGCGGCGGCTGAAAATCCGCTGCGCGGATTTTCGTCCGCGCGGCACGAGTACCGCCAAGCCAAAGCCCCCGCCTGCGAAGCAGGCGGGGGCGAATTACCGAATCAAATCAATATCCGAGGTAGCTTATGTTCATGTCCACCGAGCCGGAGATTCCGTTCACCGTACCCACGGAGGAATACTGCCAGATGTCATAGCGACGCGCGTAGCTGGACGGCGTGCC
>CAYXRE010000144.1:0-5140 GCA_964466125.1 uncultured Oscillospiraceae bacterium | reverse complement strand
ACCATCGAACCGGGTTCGACGCTTTGCGCGACAACGGTGCCCGCAGGCGCAGAGTTCTCCGCTATCGTGACCGTGCCGAGCTTGAGCCCGTAGCTTGAAAGTGTGGTCTTGGCGTCGTAGAAAATCAGGTCGATGAGCTTGGGCACCGAGACGTTGGTGGACATGGTGAGCGTGTTGACGTAAATCGTGACCGTCGTGCCGGATTCGACCTCGCTGCCCGCGACAGGCGAGACCTGAACGACACGGTTGGTCTCGTAGTTCTCGTCCTTAATCGACTCCTGACGCACCGACAGTCCAAGGTTGCGCAGCGTTGTCTTTGCCTCGCCCGAGGTCATGTTCTCAAGCTCGGGTATGGTGACAATCTGCGTGCCCTTGCTGACGTAAAGCGTTATCTTGCCGCTCTCCTTGATTTGCTTGGGAGGCAGCGGGCTTTGGTCAAACACGGTGCCGACGGGGTAGGTGTCGTCGTTGTTGTATTCCTCGACAATTGTGAACTTGAAGTTTTTATAGCTCGCGTTGCTTTGTATTTCGCTCAGCTGCTTGCCGACGAAGTTGGGCAACTCGACGTCTATCTTTTCGTTTTCGAAGAGCCCAAACGCAAACAGCAACAAGGCAGCCGTGCTTATCACGCACGCCGCCGTTATTCCCAGCAGCAGCGCCACCGACAGACTTCCGCGTTTTTTGCTTGTCTTGGAGGCTTTTTTTTTGGCTGTGGGAGTGGACTTGTCGATATACTTCGTCTGGGAATTCTCCTGCGAAAAATACTTATAGGCGAACACGATGCTCGGGTTCTTTTTGAAGTCGTCGATGTCGCGCAGCATCTGCGAGGCGGACTGATAGCGGGTGTTGGGGTTCTTCGCCATCGCCTTGAGCGTTATCTCCTCAAGCGCCTCGGGGATGTCGGGCACTATCTCGCGCGGGCGCGTCGGGTTGTCGGAAATCTGCTTTATGGCTATGGAGACTGCCGAGTCCGAATCAAACGGAAGCCTGCCCGTGAGCATCTCGTACATCATTATGCCCACCGAGTACAGGTCTGCCTTGGCGTCGGTTATGTCGCCCTTCGCCTGCTCGGGGCTGATATAGTGCACCGAGCCGATCGTCTTGTCGGTTATGGTGCGCGTTTCGGAGCGCGAGAAACGCGCTATGCCAAAATCCATGACCTTGATAGACCCGTCCTCAAGCAGCATGATGTTTTGCGGCTTTATGTCGCGATGGACGATTCCGCGGTCGTGGGCGTGCTGGAGCGCGCGCAGTATCTCGACGGTGAAATGCACCGTGTCCATCCACGAAAGCGGCTGTTTGCGGTCGATGTACTCCTTGAGCGTTATGCCGTCGATGTACTCCATTACAATATATTGCACCGCGTCGGAAAAATTGACGTCGTACACCTTGACAATATTGGGGTGGGACAGCAGTCCGATAGCCTTGGACTCGTTTTTGAAGCGGCGCACCAGCTCCTCGTTGTCGAGGAATTCCTCGCGCAGCACCTTTATGGCGACCACGCGCTCCTCAAGGTGGTCGAGCGCCTTGTAGACGTTCGCCATGCCGCCGACGCCGATGAGCTCAAGTATCTCATATCTGCCGTCCAGCTTTTTTCCTATATAAATATCCATGTCTTCCCTCCGAGGCGTCACGCGCCGACTACGACTGCGGTTATATTGTCGAAGCCGCCCGCCTCGACCGCTTTTCTAATCATGGTCTCCGCCGTGTCGTAAAAGTCCTTTTCGCGGATTATCGCAACAATGTCGTCCTCGCTGACCATGTTGGTCAGTCCGTCCGAGCACACAAAGAACACGTCGCCCTTGACGAGCTTATATTCGTCGTAATCAATGCGCGTGTCGGTGTCAACGCCCAGCGCGCTGGTGATGATATTCTTGTTCGGGTGATTGAGCGCCTGCTCGGGGGTAATCTTGCCCGTATCGAGCAGCTCCTGAACTATCGAATGGTCGTGAGTGAGCTGTTTTATGCCGTTTTTAGTGACGACATAGGCGCGCGAGTCGCCCGAATGGACTATCTGCACGAGATTGTTGCGAATTATCGCCATAACCAGCGTCGTGCCCATGGTCGAGTTCTCGCCCTGCTTGTTGCTTTCTTCATATATGAGCGTGTTCGCGCCGCGGGCGCTTTCAAGCATAAAATCGCGTATTCCGTCCGGCGTAAGGATATCGCAGACCTTCTCGGCAATTTCGCGCTGAAGATATTCTGTCGCAAGCGCGCTCGCCTTGCCGCCGTCGTCCACGCCGCCCATGCCGTCGCACAGCACTACCCAGTAGCTGTCGTCGGAAAGCCTTCCCGCACGGTAGAAATCCTGGTTTTCCTCGTGGCGGCAGCCGGAATCGGTGCTCGCCGTTACCCTAAGGCTCATTTGTCTTAGTCCTTTCCGTTTGACTTTGCCGTACTCTCGCGCCGCAGCTGTCCGCACGCCGCGCTTATGTCGCTCCCGAGCGTCCGCCGAAGCGTCGCGTTCATTCCCAATGCCTCGAGCTTTTTGCGGAATTCCTCCGCATTCGCCCGCGTCGCGGTAAAGGAGGTCTCCGCTACGGGATTTATCGGGATAAGGTTTATGTGAGCGCCCATTCGCCCGACAAGCTCGTGCAGCTCGCGCGCGTCGGCGTCGGTGTCGTTTTTGTGCGCGATGACGGCGTACTCGAAGGTCACCCGCCGCCCGGTCGCCTCAAAATACCTTTTGCACGCGGGTATGAGCTCGCGCAGCGGATATTTCCTGTTAATGGGCATGATTTCGCTTCGCTTTTGCTCGCTTGCAGCGTGCAGCGAGACCGAAAGCGTGAGCTGACGCTTTTGCGCGGCAAGCTCGTCGATTCTCGGCACCAGCCCGCAGCTTGAAAGGGTCAGCGCGCGCCCCGCCATATTGTAACCGCGTTCGTCGGTGACGATGTCCATGAACGCGCACACGTTTTCAAAGTTGTCCAGCGGCTCGCCGATTCCCATGAGCACGACGCTGTCCACCCGCTCGCCCGTCAGCTCGCTTACCTTGTAGACCTGCTCAAGTATCTCGCCCGCCTCAAGCGAGCGCACCAACCCCGCCTTGGTGGACGCGCAGAACGCACACCCCATGCGGCAGCCGACCTGCGTGGAAACGCACACCGACATTCCGTGGTGGTAGCTCATTGCGACGGTTTCAATGCAGTTGCCGTCGCGCAGTGAGAACAAATACTTTCTCGTCCCGTCGCTTGAGCGCTGCTCGCGCGCGACGTCGAGCGAACCGATATAAAAGCTGTGCGCAAGCTTGTCGCGAAGCTCCCGCGAAATATCCGACATCTCCTCAAAGCCGTGCACCCGCTTTGCGTGCAGCCACGAAAAAAGCTGCTTTGCGCGAAAGCGCGGCTCGCCGAGCTGCGTTATCGCGTTCTCGAGCTGCGAAAACCCGAGCGAAAGTATGTCGGTATCACCAGTCATTTTAACACATTCCTCATAAAGTTGCCATAGCGAATATATATCGCTCTCACGCTCTCTTATACGCGAGCTTTGCGGCGAAAAATCCCTCGGAGTTTTCGTCGTCCGGCAGCGAACGCTGTATTTCGCAAAGCTCGAAATCCCCGTGCTCGCACAAAAACGCCTCAAGCACTCCGTCGTTCTCGCGCTTATCGAGCGTGCAGGTGGAATAGACAAGCATTCCACCGCGAGCGAGCAGCCGCGCGCCGTTTGCCAATATCCGAAGCTGGAGCGCAAAAAGCGGCGAGCCGTCCGGCTCGGGCGCTTTCGCTCTCAATTCCGGCTTTTTGCACATCTCTCCGAAGCCGGAGCAGGGCACGTCGCACAGCACACGCTCAAAGCGCTCGGCGGTGTCGTAACCCGCCGCGTCGGCGCACTGCGCGTTCACAATCGTGACGCCCTCCGCCGTCGCCTGCTTTCTGAGCAGCTCAAGTCTGCTCTCGCTGCGGTCGAGCGCGGTTATCTGTCCTTGGTTTCTCATCAGCTGCGCCGCAGTGAGCGTCTTTCCGCCCGGCGCGGCGCACATATCAAGCATTCGCTCGCCCGCGTCCGGCGCAAGCAGCGAGACGGCGTCTATCGCGCGTTCGCTTTGCGCGCGCACAAGTCCGTTCTCAAACGCATCCGCTGAAAGCCAGTCTCCCGATACGACCGTCAGCGCGTCGGCGGCGTTCGCGTTCTCGCAGACGACCCCTTCGCTTGCGAGCAGCGACTTTGCTTCATCAAGCGTCGTCTTGAGCGTGTTCACCCGCAGGCAAACTCTCGGACGCGCAAGTGACGCGCGAAGTATCTGCTCGGCTTGCGCGCCGTACTGTGAGACTGTCATTTTCGCAAGCGGCTCGCAGACCGAGTACATGACCGACAGCCGCTTTGCGTCGTCTTTTATGTCGGCAAGGCGCGCGGGCTCAAACGCGCACGCCTTTCTCAAAACGGCGTTGCACAGTCCCGCCGCAGAGCTTTTCTTGAAATACTTTGCAAGCTGCACGCTCTCGTTCACGGCGGCGCTTTGCGGCACCGAGTCCATATACAGCGCCGAGTACAGCCCCAGCCGAAGCGCGGCGCGTATCTCCGCGTCGCATTTTTCTATGCCGCCGCGAAGCAGCGGGTCTAGGATATAATCGAGCGTCACTTGTCTCGACAGCGTGCCGTAAAACAGCGCCGAGCAAAACGCCCTCTCCCGCGAATCCAGCGGACTTTGGGTGACGCGGCGCTTGACGATTAAATTCGAGTAGCCGCCCTTCTCCGCGTCCATAAGACATCTCGCCGCAAGCGAGCGCGCGCTGTCAGTCATTTCTGCGCCGCCCGAAGATGAGTATGAGCCTCAGCAGGCTTGCCACCGACATTGCGAGCGCCGCGACGTAGGTCATCGCCGCTGCCGACAGCACCTTTTTTGCGCCGCCCAGTTCCTCGTCGCTCATCATTCCGCCGCCTTGCAGCGCCGTAAGCGCGCGCTTGGACGCGTTGAACTCGACGGGCAGCGTGACGAGCTGAAAGAGCACCGACAGGCTGAAAAGCACTATGCCGATAAAGACAAGCGGTCGAAAGGACAGCAAGTAGCCGAGTATCAGCGCAGGCCACGAGATTTTCGCGCCGATATTGCACACCGGTACAATGGCGGTCCGAAAGCGTATCGGTGCATAGTCCTCTGCGTGCTGGCAGGCGTGCCCCGCCTCGTGCGCGGCAACTCCCG
>CAYXRE010000143.1:0-5143 GCA_964466125.1 uncultured Oscillospiraceae bacterium | reverse complement strand
CTCGTAAGCAATGACCTCGGTGTCGCTCGTCGAATGAAATATCCCGCCGTTAAGCTCGATTTCCTCGCGAAGCTCCGCGGCGTTGGTCAGGTTGCCGTTGTGCGCGAGTGCGAGGTTGCCCTTTATGTGGCGCAGCGAAAGCGGCTGCGCGTTGGAAGCGTTTCGGGTGCCGGTCGTCGCGTAGCGGCAGTGTCCGATTGCCATTTTTCCGCGCGGCAGCGACGCGAGCACGTCCTTGGTAAAGACCTCGTTTATCAGTCCGATGTTTTTGTGACAGCTTATTACGCCGTCGTCGTTCACCGCGATGCCGCAGCTCTCCTGCCCTCTGTGTTGCAAGGAGTACATCGCGTAGTACATATCCGAGATTATATCTCCGACGTCGCCGAAGTCGTATATCCCGACAACGCCGCATTCCTCGTGCAGTTTATTTGTTACGCAGCAATCCATCTTATTCCCCCAAAAGGCGGCTGAGCACCTCGGCGTATGCTTCCTCGGCTCCCCCGAGGTCGCGGCGGAAAAGGTCCTTGTCCAGATGCTCGTGGGTAGTCATATCCCAAAAACGGCAGGTATCGGGGCTTATCTCGTCCGCGAGCACGATTGTGCCGTCCGCAAGACGACCGAACTCCAGCTTGAAGTCGATAAGCTCGATGTTCGCCTTTGCAAGGTACTCGGTTAGAATGTCGTTTATCTTGAACGAATACTCGGCTATCTTTGCAAGCTCGTCCTTGCTCGCAGCGCCGATTGCGGCGATGTGGTATTCGTTCACCATGGGGTCTCCGAGCGCGTCGTCCTTGTAGCAGTATTCGAGCACGGTCGAAGCGAGCTTGGTGCCCTCCGCCATTCCCAGACGTTTTGCAAGCGAGCCTGCGGCGACGTTGCGCACAATGACCTCGAGCGGCACGATTGTGACCTTTTTGACCAGCGTCTCGCGCTCGGACAGCTCTTTGATGAAATGGGTCGGTATGCCCTTTTCCTCAAGCATTTTCATCAGCGAGTTGGTCACGCGGTTGTTGACCACGCCCTTGCCGCGTATCGTCCCGCGCTTTGCGCCGTTGCCCGCCGTCGCGTCGTCCTTGTAATCAACGATGACCGCCGTCGGGTCGTCGGTCGCATAGACCTTCTTTGCCTTGCCCTCGTACAACAATTCCTTTTTTTCCATTTCTCTTTACACTTTCCGCATTACTGCAAATCTATTAGCTCTTTGTTTATTTTTTCGTCCTTGCGGGCGATGCTTTCCTTCATGTCTCTGCGCGCTTCAGAGAGCAGAATGGCTATGCGCTTGTCGCTGACGGCGAGTATCTGCGCGGCGAGGATAGCCGCGTTCTTCGCGCCGTCCAGTGCGACAGTCGCAACAGGAATACCCGAGGGCATCTGCACGGTCGAAAGCAGCGAATCCAGTCCGTCGGCTTGCTGCGCACGAATCGGCACGCCGATTACGGGAAGTGTCGTGTTTGCCGCAATCGCGCCCGCAAGATGAGCCGCCATGCCCGCAAAAGCGATTATGACCGCAAAGCCCTTCTCCCTTGCCGCAAGCGCAAACTCGCGAACCGCGTCCGGCGTTCTGTGTGCGCTCATGACATGCGCTTCAAAGGGAATGTCCCATACCTTGAGCTGTTTCGCCGCGTCCTTTGCGGTCTGCCAATCGCTGTCGCTGCCCATGATGATCGCTACCTTGTCGCCCATTTCCGTTACCTCCGTCGGTTAATGTAAAAATAAAAAAGAACATCGCGCAAGGGCGCAGTGTTCTCACGGTTCAAGGTTATGCAGACAGGGAGATTTTTTTACGCTAAGGCGCGGCGCAGCTATTGCGTGCTCGCCTTTGCTCAAAAGGTGAAACCACACCATAATACGTCCCCCCTCGTGTCTTTGATACTATTTATAGTATATTGTTTCCTTTGTCTTTTCAATGGATTTTGAGTAAATAGAAAATTTTCGGAGATTGCAACAAGCAAGCGGCGAAAGCGGGTGCTTCCTTTTTGCATATTGATAACAGCTTTATGCTGTTGCGGCGCTCGTTTGTGCATGATACAATAAATCCATAACCTTTCAAGGAGCGGAATTATGAAGTTTTCAAAGGATTTTATCTTCGGCGTTGCCTGTTCGAGCTACCAGACCGAGGGCGCTTGGAATGAAGACGGAAAGGGATCGTCCGTCTGGGACGAGTTTTGCCACACAAGCAACGTTGTCGTCAACGGCGAGACCGGCGACGTCGCGTGCGACTCCTATCACCGCGCAAAACAGGATGTAAAGCTGCTCAAAGAGCTCGGCGTGGACGCCTACCGTTTCTCGGTGTCGTGGCCGCGCATTTTTCCGGACGGCGAGCAACTGAACGAGGCAGGCTTTAAGTTTTACGACGAGCTTATAGACCTGTTGTCGGAAAACGGAATCACTCCCTACCTCACGCTCTATCACTGGGACACGCCGCTAGCACTCGAAAAAAACGGCGGCTGGCAAAACCGCCGCACCGCCGAAGCGTTCGCTGTCTATGCTGCGGCTGTCGCAAAGCACTTTGACAAGCGCGTGTACAACTACATAACCCTCAACGAGCCGCAGTGCGTCGTGTGGCTGGGCTACAATCAATGCATAAACGCCCCCGGAAGAAAACTCGAGCAAAAAGAGCAGTGCGTTTGTATGCACAATCTCCTTTTGGCTCACGGACTGTCCGCTAAGGCGATTCGCGACAACTCCACGGACGCCGTCAGCGTCGGCATAGCCTCGACCGGCAGGCTTTGCTACCCCAATGTGCCGAACGCTCAAAATACCGAAGCCGCACGAAAGAGCACCTTCCGCGTGACCGATGCGGACTGGTCGTTTACCCACACATGGGTACTTGACCCCATTTTCTTGGGACATTATCCCCAAACCGACTCCGAGCTGTTAAACGGCTTTGCAAAGAGCATTGACCCGAAGGACTTTGAGATAATAACAGCGCCGCTGGATTTTCTCGGGCTGAACATCTACAACGGCCATGCGAACGACGAGCACGGCAACGACCTCAAGCGCGGTCCCGGGTTCCCCCGCACAGCGCTCAAATGGCCTGTCTGCCCCGAGGTACTGCGCTTCGGTCCTCAGTTCATCGCGCAGCGCTACAACATTCCGCTCATAATCACCGAGAACGGTCAGGCGTGCAACGACAGGGTTTTCCTCGACGGAAAGGTGCACGACCCCGAGCGTATCGACTTCCTCACCCGCTATCTTGCGGAGCTTGGCAAGTGCATAGCGGACGGAATCGACATTCGCGGCTATTTTCACTGGAGCTTCACGGACAACTTTGAGTGGAACAACGGCTACAACGAGCGCTTCGGCATGGTCTTTACCGATTATGAAACGCTTGAGCGCATTCCCAAGGATTCCTTCTATTGGTATCAAGAGCTGATAAAATCCTGTAAACAGTAAATCACATAAGCGGCGCGAACAGCCGCAGCAGCGAGTTGAGGAGACGTCGGAACACGCTCACGTTCCGGCACTCCTCGCTCGTTATTTTTTTGCATTGCGGCAGCAGCGAAAGAAATTCGTCGCGAAGCTGCCCCACAGCCGTGCTCCCAAGCATCCACGCAGCGCACTCAAAGTGCAGATAAAGACTGCGAAAATCGAGGTTTATGCTCCCGACGACGGCAAGCTTGTCGTCGCACACAAAGGTCTTGGAGTGCATAAAGCCCGGTGTGTAGGAATAAATCTCGACGCCGTTGTCAATCAGTTCTTCAAAGTAAGAGCTCGCGACAGAATAGGCATACCTCTTGTCGGGAATGCCGGGTATCATCAGCCGCACCTGAACCCCGCGCTTTGCGGCAAATTCAAGCGCGCGTGACATTGGGCTGTCGAGTATCAAATACGGCGTTTGTATCCACACATAGCTTTTCGCGCCGTTGATTATATCCAAATAGACGTTCTCACCGACGTTTTCTTCGTCGTTCGGACTGTCCGAATATGCACAGACAAATCCGTCGTTCACAAAATCCGCGCGCTCGTCCGGCGTCGGGCGCAGCAGCTCAAAGTTCGGCATCGGCTCGTCGGAGGACGCAAGCCACATTTGCATGAATATAACCGCAAAGGAAAACGCCGCGTCGCCGCGCAGCAGCACGGCAGAGTCCGCCCAATGCCCGAAGCGCACTGTTTCATTTATGTATTCGTCCGCAATATTGACCCCGCCGGTTATGGCGCTCACGCCATCGACGACGCATATCTTTCGGTGGTCGCGATTATTCTGACGAACTGAAAGAAACGGCACAAAAGGACTGAACACGCGCGCCTTTATACCAAAACTCGCAAGCTCCTCAAAATATCGCTTTGAAAACGAACCGCTGCTGCCGACGCCGTCCATCATCAGCCGCACGTCAACGCCCTGCGACGCCTTTTCTTTGAGTATTTCGAGTACGCCGTCCCACATCTTTCCCTCGCGCACGATGAAGTACTCAAGAAATATGTATCGCTTCGCCGAGCGCAGCAGCTCAAGCATAATCGCGTATTTTTTCTCGCCTGTCGGTAAATACTCGGTATAGGTCGCGCGAACGACGCCGCTGCGCGCTTGATTGTTGAAATATCTGACCATTCCGAGCTTATCAGGCGAACTCTTGGAGATTTCCTCGAACACCTCGGCGTCCTGCGCACAGTACTCGCTCGTTTCGTCGAGCAGCAAGTCGAACCGCTTGTCAAAGCGCCCGAGCCTTCTTTGTATTCTAACCACAAGATAGAACAGTCCGCCGAACAGCGGAAAAATCATAATCGGTATTATCCACGCGAGCTTGTAATTCGGCTCGTTGCTGTTGCTGACGATATACAGCACCACGAAAATACTCAGCAGTCTGAGCACGAGCGACAGCAAAAACAGATTCTCGTCAAGACGCAGCATAAGCGCGACAATCAGCAGCAATTGAAGCGCAAGCAGCAGCACGACTATTAAGGTTTGATTCACCGCTTTTTTTGCATTACGCAACATCTTCACCAGCCTTTTGTATCATTTTATCAAAAGACAGCCCCGCATTCAAGGAAGCTAAAACGGCGCACATTTTTCTATTGACTTTAATAGTGTTTTTTATTATTATATTAAGGCAGTTGTTGACCCGACTGTATTTGGAGAAGTCGCCTAGTTTGGTCGAGGGCGCACGATTGGAAATCGTGTAGGCCTTAACGGGTCTCGAGGGTT
>CAYXRE010000142.1:4926-5165 GCA_964466125.1 uncultured Oscillospiraceae bacterium | reverse complement strand
GCTCTTTTCTTTCTTCTCGGTCTTTGAGCCCGTTTCTTTTTTTCGTTCACAGCGTCCTTATTCATTGCTTCCCTCCTGACTGATTTGGTCCCGCAGATATTTCTTGAAAAAGTCTTCTATCGACATCGGCTTCGCGTAATAGAACCCTTGTGCCACAACGCAGCCCGCCTCGAGCAGCGCGTCAAGCTGTGTTTGAGCCTCGACTCCCTCGGCAATGCAGTTTACCGAGCTTTTCGCGC
>CAYXRE010000142.1:0-4916 GCA_964466125.1 uncultured Oscillospiraceae bacterium | reverse complement strand
GATTCCCACGACGTTCTCGACGACCGACTTGCTCACCGAATTGTACAAAAAGCTGTTTATCAGTCCGCGGTCGAGCTTGACGGAATCCAGAGACATCTCGTCGAGCCGCGAGAGTCCCGAATAGTCCGCGCCGAGGTCGAGAACAAAGCGGAAGCCGGCACGGTTCATTGACGAAATCGACTTTCTTATAGCCGCCGAGTTGTACTTGCCTATCGACTCGGATATTTCTATCTTCACCAGCTCGTCCGGCACGTCGTAGCGGCTACGAACTGCCAGCGCGGAAGCAAGCACCGTTTCCGCGGACAGCGTCTGCTGCGAGAAATTCACCGACAGCGGCGGCGGCGAACAGCCGAGCGACAGCCAATGCTCAAGCACCCGAAGCGCGCGGTCAAAAATAGCGTAGTCCAGCTCGCGCACCATTCCGCTGTTCTCAAAGGAGGCGACGAACTCGGAGGGCAGCAGCATATCACCGGAAGAATTGCGCGTTCGCGCAAGCACCTCGCCGCCGACGATCTTCGCGGTGCGTATGTCCATCTGCGGCTGGATGAGTATAAACAGCCGCTCCTCTCCGAGCAGCGCGCGAAGCTGCTGCGGGTCGGAGAGCGCAGTGGGCACGGCTGCGGGCGCTAACATCGGAACCTCGGCGCCGCTCTTTGCCAGCTCCTCCGCCTCACTGATAAGGCGGCGAATGGGAGTTGGCTTGTCGCGCCACGCCTCGCCATAGCAGAAATTTTTGGGGTATCGGCGCTGCAAAATGCACTGATAACGGGTGCGCTGCGCCTTGAACGCTTCCTGTGAACAGTTTGTGCACACGGCGACGAACTCGTCCGCCGAAATGCGGAACACCTTCGCCTTGTTTATCGTATCGCTCATCATCTGCGCGGCAAACACCAGCATTTCATCGACGTAGGCGATGCCGTGCATTCGGTTCTGCTCGCGTATTTTCACGACGCTTATATATACGACGCCGACCGTTCGGTATGCCGAAGCGTCAAAGCTCTGTATGTAGTTTTCGTACGCTCTGTGGTCGGGGACTCCCGTAAGGTCGTCCTTGCCGGACACGGACATTCCCGACGCGCCCAAGCCGAAGCGCTGGCGCTCGTGCAGCAGTATCGGCATGAGCGCTATGGGAAGCGCTATGTCGGTCTTGTGCTTGCTCGGGCTTTCAATGCACATGAAGCCCTGCACCTTGCTTTCGCTTATGACGGGAATACAGATGAAGCACCACGGCAGCTCGGTGTCATTCTTTTCCTGCCTTGAGCCGTTGTCCAGCACGACCGGCTTCGCCGTTGCAAGGGCGCGCTTGAACATCGGCAGCTTGTCCAGCGAAAGTCCGGACATCTGCCGCAGCGTGCTGTGGTGTCCCGAGCTTACCCACTCGTGCAGTCCGGAAACCGACGAGCCGCTGCTCGTCAGCACGAGAGTGTATACCCGCTGCGCGTCGTAGTATCGGCACAGCACTCCGAGCGATTCGCTGACCGATTCATCGTAGCTGTCCGCAGCGAGCATCGCCGCCATGCATTCGCTCATCGCCGCGTTCTCCGCGCCGAACAGCGGACGGGTCATCTCAAGCGACGAGACGGAAAGCAGCGAGTTCTCGTTGAGCGACTCCTGCGAGACTCGGAAAGAATCGACAAACTGCTCGAAGGTGTAAACCGTGCTCTTGTCCACGCCGCGGTTCGCATCGCAAATGCTCGTCGTTTGCGAGAACATCGCCGCGAGCGATGCGTTTCGGATTATCTCGCTGGATATGCCGCAAACGAGCTTGACGTGATCGGTCATTCCCGCCGCAGTCTGGAGCGCGTCTATGCGCTCGAACGCGTTTTCCACCCTCTGCGCCATCTGAATGCCGGAGCCGGAATCGGGGCAGAAAATCATTATGCTGTCGCCGTTGTAGCGCCCGACCACGCAATAGGGGTCGAACAGCGCGCACAGGAAACGGCACAGATACATCTTTTCAAGGTCAACGTTCTCCGCGCCGATTCGCGCGGCTAAGGAGGGCAAATCAAGCATACGCACCATGGCGAGCGAGCAAAATGCGCTCCCTGCGCTCGCGCGGGTCATGCCGGTAATCAGCTTTTCGCAGGTGGATTGAGTGTAAAGGTGGGTCAGCGGATCGCGCTCGACGGTAATGGGCAGCACTGACTCGGGCGCGCGGCGTCTGCCGACGTCGGAAACATATATGTAAGCCATGAGGTCATGGGTCGCAGGGTCCTCGATCAGGTTTGCGGACACCTTAATCCAACGCGGCGTGTTCATGCCGCTTTGGCGGTACTCGACCGCCACCCAGTTTTTGCCCAGCGCAAAGGAATTAATGAGCGAGTCACGGTTGAGATTGAGCTCGATGAGCATGACGTCCTCGGAAAAGGAGGATTCGCCGCACACCATCTCATAAAAATCATTGTAGGAGGAAAACTGCTCTCCCGAAAAAGGACTGCGCTCGCTCGCGTGAAATTCTTCGACGATGTTGCGCGACAGGTTGGTCTTTATTACGGCGAGGTGGTCGTCCACGACCGACTTGAACAGCTGCTCCTCGCGTTCTATTCGCTCACGCGCACGGGCGATGTTGGGCAGCTCCTCGATGCTTCCGATTGCCTTCTGCGGCTTCCCGTTTGAGTCAAAAACCATCTGGTAAGAGAAGGACGCCCAGTCGTACTGATTGTTCGAGAAATAGCGGCAGATGAACAGTCCCTTGTCCTCCTGCCTGCCATTTTCGAGATGCGCATAGAACTCGCGGAAGGCGTCAATTGATTTTTCATGGATAAAGCCCGAGCGAATGACCGATTCCGGCAGTCCGCTCACCTCGGTGTTCGGCTGGTGCCCGCCCTCGGTGTTGGAGTAAAGCAGCAAGCTCGCCTGAGCGATATTGACCTCGCACAGCACGCGGGAGGTCTGGGAAAACGCGACGCGGAACAGCAGCTCGTCGGACGCGAGCTTCTCCTCGCGGTTCATCAGCTTTTCTATGTTTGTATGCACCGCGAAAACGTCTATTACGCCGTTCGCGTTTTTGGTTATGTTCATGCCGCAGGACAGCCAGCGATATACGCCCTCGCCGCCGACGAGCCGATAGTTCGTGCGAAGCGGCTCGCCGCTTTCGAGCGCCGCAAGGTACTCCGAGCGCACCCGTTCCCGCTCGTCAGGGTGTATGCAGTCGAAGATGTCGTTTCCGTACAGCTCGAACGCTTCCTGCTGGGAAAGCCCGCCCATCATCACAAGGAAGGAGTCGGAGAAAAATATCGGAGAAAGCTCGCCGCCGTCTTCGGCGTGAAGCACGAGTATTCCGCCGTCAATCCTGTTGAGCAGCGTGCGCAGATTGACCGTGTCGATGAGCTTTTCGTGGGCGGTGAGCTCATCGTCCGTTTCGTCCGCTTCCATGTTGAACACAGAGCAGCGGTTGCGTCCCTCCGCCTTCGCGCGATAAAGCGCGTTGTCCGCCTCGGCGTACAGCTTTTCAAAGCTCTTGTCACCGTCCGTGAACAGCGCGATTCCGATGCTGCCCGTGCTCTCGACCGCCTCGTCGCCGCTGCCGCATATACAGTGAAGCGACTGCAGCAGCTCGGAGGTCTTGCGCTTGGCGGTCTTCAGCTTGCCGATGTCCTTCATCAGCACCAAAAACTCGTCGCCGCCGACCCTGCCGATAATGTCGGTATCGCGAAAAACACCCTTCAGGGCATTCGCGGTCTCGACGATGATATCGTCGCCCGCCTGATGCCCGAGAGTGTCGTTGATTGCTTTCAAATGGTCGCGGTCCACCATTATGAGCGCGTGGGTGCCGCGAGCGCCTGTGGTACTGAGAAATTCGCTTATATGGCGAAAGGTCGCGTCATGGTTGAGCACGCCGGTCATCGCGTCGATTTCGGCTGCCTTCACAAGCTCGCTGTGCGCGGACTTCTCTTTATCTATATTCGTAAGCGTAATGACGAGCATGAGGTGTCCCGAGACCGAATCGGTCAGCATTCGCATTTCGAGATGCACCCAAGCCCTTCCGCCGTCTTCAAGCGGAACGGAATACTCGAGGTCCTGACGACGGCGGCCGCTTTTATACAATCTGCGAATCGAGTCCGCGGAAAATTCCTCGAAAAAGCGGCGCACGACATCGTTGTCCTGCGCAGCGGAGACGGTATAGTCCGTGTAGTCCTCAATCGAGTTGAAATTCGGGATTTTCAGCGGTACGTTCTCACCGGAGCGATAGTCAACGATACGCCATGCGGTAGCGTCCACCAGCCACTTTGCATAATCGTCCGGCTCGAACTCCATGAGATAGCGCAGCTCTTCTACATAGTCCTCCTGCGCTTCATACTGCACGGTTACGTCGCGCGAAATGCAAAGCACCGCGCACGGCTTGCCGTCCTTGCCCGGAATGGGGTATTTTGAGCAAAGGACATATATAGTTCCGTTCGGCGCAGGGAAATTCTCCGTGAAGTCAACAAGGCTTCTTCCCTCATTGAGCACCGTCATGTCGTCCTTATCGTGGCGCTGCACGAGACCCATGTCCGTCGTAAGGTCGCAAACGCGCCTGCCGACAACCCTTTCGGACGAGCTGAAGCCGAGAAATTCCACAAAACTGTCCGAAACAGCAAGAAAGGTGAGGTCTTTGCCGATTACATACATAAAGTCGTCGGTATTCTTCATCAGCGTTTTGAACACACCAATATCAAGACCGCTGTCGGCTTTTTCTTTTGACAAACCCTTCACCTCCGTTGAAATTGAAGCGGTAAGAAAGAAAGAAAAAACGCCGTGGAAAATAACCGGCGAAAGAAAGGAACACCGTTTGCCGTCAATCCACATTTAACGGCAAAACAGCATATTACTGTGCCCAACGCGACGACGTCGTGCGACGCACTTTGTTAACTTATTTCGTATATTATAATTTATACCATGCAAATATTAATAATTCAATACATATTTTAGCGCTT
>CAYXRE010000141.1:0-5210 GCA_964466125.1 uncultured Oscillospiraceae bacterium | reverse complement strand
CGCGTCAGCGCCGACGGAGTCCGCGTCACGCTCGGACACTCGGGCGCAAGCTGCGAGCAGGCGCTGCGCTGCCTTGACGCGGGAGCGGTGGGCTTTACCCACACCTTCAATGCCATGCGTCCGCTTGAGCACCACGACGCGTCCATAGTCGCCGCCGCACTCATGAGCGGCGCTTACTGCGAGGCAATCGTGGACGGCGTGCACCTTTGCGGCGACATAGTCAAGATGCTGTATCGCGTGAAGGGCAAGGAACGGCTTTGCGGCATAACCGACTCGCTGCTCGTCGCGGGAATGCCGGACGGAGACTACGTCTCGGGCGGTGTGCCGGTGCGCAAGGTCGGCGCGGACGTAAAGGTCATATCGAGCGGCACCCGCGCAGGAAGCTCGCTTGGGATATTCGACGGGCTGCGCAACCTTGCGAAATTTGCTCAAATCGACACGGCGGACGCCGTTCGCTGCGTCAGTCTCACCCCGCTCGAGCTGCTCGGACTGGACGGCGCTGCCGGCACGCTTGAGAACGGCAAGGCGGCAGATTTCATCGTGTGCGACGATGAAAAGCTGCTCATGACCGTCTGCGCGGGCAAAGTGCTCTACCGTGCAGATGAATAAACAACAAACGGCTGTATCCCCCGCTTTCGGCGGGTGATACAGCCGTTTTACAGTTATGAGATTCTACTTTGACAGCGCGCGCATATGCGCCTTGGTCATCTCGGAGACAGCGGTGTATTTGTCATAGTCGCTGTTGATGAGCGCCGTGAAAAGAATGTCGATTACATTGAGCGTCGAAATGCGGCTGGACATACCGCCCAGACGGTTTTGCGACTCGGTCGCGTCAACAAAGATGTTTATCGGGCACAGCTTGCAAAGGGTGTTGTCCGAAAGCCCCGTAATCGAGACGACGGGTATCGAACGGGAGACGAGGTCGCGCGCAATCGCAAGTATTTCCGCAGTTTCGCCGGTATAGGAAATCATGAACGCGAGATGCTTTGCGTCGCTCGTGCGCTCGTTCATATACATCTCGACGTAGTCGCCGTAGGCGGTCGCATTTATGCCAAGGCGCATACATTTGAGCTGCGCGTCCATGGCGACAAGGTTGGACGGACCCATGCCGTAAAAATCTATCTGACGCGCGTTGGTCATCATGTCAATAACCCTGCCTACCAGCTCCGCGTCAAGCAGGTTGCTTGAGTCGATAATCGACTTTGCGTTGGTGTTGGAGACCTTTTCGACTATGTCGCCGATAGAATCGTACCGCCCGACCGGCTCCATGCCGCGCTGCATGATGTTGGACTGCAAATACTCGGCAAGCTCCATGGAAAGCTGCAAGCGAAAGTCAATGTAGCTGTCGATGTCCAGCTTTTTGCACAGACGCTTGAGAGTTGACGTGGAGGTGTTGGTCTTTTTTGCAAGCTCCACTATGCCGATGTTGGTTATCTCATGCGTGTTGTCCAGAATGTAGTCCACAACATGCCGTTCGCTCGGAGACAAATCTTTAATCTGTCTCATCTTCATTAGCAGTTTCATCGCGGCTCCTTGCTCCGAAGTGTATCGCTTTTCGGGTGCGGTATAGGCGCTTTATACTTGATAATATATTTATATTACCATATATCGCACCGAAAATTCCACAACTAAATGCGTGAAAGCCGCCGGCGCGAATACATCGCGCCGGCGCTCTTGAAGCAGCTTACAGTATTATGCACACCAGACCCGAGCAGCCGTCGTTGATGACCCGCTCAAGAGTCTCCTGCAGCTTGAGCCGCGCGTCGGCGGGCATATGATACAGCTTATTTTGCAGCCCCTCGTTGACCAGCTCGTTGAGCGACTTGCCGAAGATGTTGGAGCTCCATATTTTTATAGGGTCCTCCTCGAATTCCTTGAGCAGATACAGTATCAGTTCCTCGCTTTGCTTCTCGCTGCCGACTATCGGGCTGACCTCGGTGGTTATATCGGCGCGCAGCATGTGTATGCTCGGCGCGGACGCGCGCAGCTTGACTCCGTGGCGCGAACCCTGCGTCACAAGCTCGGGCTGCTCAAGCCGCAGCTGGTCTATGTCCGGCATGACGATTCCGTAGCCGGTCGCCTCCACCTCCTCGAGCGCGCTCGCGATTTTTTCGTACTTGCGTTTTGTCTCGCACAGCGCCGTTATACACGGCATCAGGCTCGCCTCGTCGGTTATCTCCAGACCGGTTTTCTCGCCGAGTATACGGTAGAACAAGTCGGGGTGCAGCGTCACATCCAGCACGGCGCTGCCCTCGCCCAAATCGGCGGACACGCGGCGCGCGCTTTTGACGTACTCGCACTCGCTGAGCAGCGGCAGGTTATCCGCAATCTCCCGCATCTTGCCGACCGCCGACGCGTAACTGCGCAGCGAATCGAACAGCGCGCTTCGCAGCCAGTGCTCGCGCTCGAGCGCGCAGACCCAGCGGGGCATATCGATGTCGGCGCGGCGCACGGGGAACTCTCGCGTCAGCGCCGTTATGAGCGTGCGGATGTCGTTTTGCTCAATATCCAGACAGTTGAGCGCGACGACGGGCACCGAATACTTCTGCGCGAGCGACTGTGCCAGCGCGCGGTTGCTCTCACTTGAGGGTTCAACGCAGTTTAGCAGCACGACAAACGGCTTGCCGATTGCCTTCAGCTCGCTGATGACCCGCTCCTCCGCGTTCTCGTACCCCGCGCGGGGAATGTCGCTTATCGAGCCGTCCGTCGTCACCACTATGCCGACGGTGGAGTGCTCGGTTATGACCTTGCGCGTGCCCGTCTCCGCCGCGACGTCAAACGGCACCTCTCCTTCAAACCACGGCGACACCACCATGCGCGGACGCTCGTTTTCAAACGAGCCGAGCGCGCCGTCCACCATATAGCCCACGCAGTCAATCATGCGCACGCGAAGCCCGACCCCCTGCTCAAGCTCGATTGTGACCGCCTGCTCGGGGATAAATTTCGGTTCGGTCGTCATTATGGTCTTGCCCGCCGCCGACTGCGGCAGCTCGTCTGTCGCACGCTCGCGCGCCTGCTCGCTTGGGATGTTGGGTATGACCAGTTTTTCCATGAACTTTTTGATAAAGGTCGATTTCCCTGCCCTGACAGGACCCACGACCCCGATGTAAACGTCCCCGTTCGTCCGCTTGGCAATATCCGAATATATGTTGTCCATACCGCGCTCACCTCATAAAAATACGGGCGCAAGCCCGAAAAATAGCTGTTCACAATATTTCTATGACGCGAAAACGCGGAATATGTTCACCCTGTCGCCACACCGCAAAACAAACCGCCGCTTTACGCTGACGTAAAGCGGCGGTTATTGTTGTGGTTTATTTGCAGCTTACTGCGCGTCGCACAGCTTGACAGCAAGCGCGCCGACCACGTCGGCGTTCGCCTTGCCGGACAGTGAATACTGCACCGTCTCGCCGCTGTGAGTCCAGTTTGCGACGCAGACGTCCCCATTCGAGCTGACAACGATGGACTCGCCGCACACAGCGTCGTAGCTGACGGTCGCCGCGTCGTCGGAGCCGTAGATGCCAGCCATGTTCTCAATGTCGGCGCTGCCGCCGCGATAGGTGTAATCGATGCCGTCCAGCGTGAAGTCGATTTGACCGATTGTGTCGCCAATCAGATAATACTTGACGTTCGTAGACTCGTCGGGAGCCTGCATCTTGACCCCGAGCAGCTTTGCAATATCGTCTATGCTGCTGTGCTCGACCATCGGGTTCGGCATACCGACCTCGCCTTCGGCGTTCCCGCCGGAGCAGCCCGCCAACAGCAGGCACATCGCCGCAATGAGCATTAATACACAAACAAGTTTTTTCATTTGTCGCCCTCCAATTTGTTTTTGTACTTAATCATTATCTCACTTTTGGGCGCAAATGCAACCGAAATCTGTTCACATAGTCCGCTTATCGGTCGCTGGACTGTTGTGTGTCGAGATAATAATGTCCGATGGCGTCCGCGCCGAGAATCGCGGCTTTGAGCGTCTGCGGCGTCACCTCAAAGGGCATATTGTGGCTCGTCTCGTTCGGCGCGGCGGCAGCCTCGCTCACGGCGTCCAGCTGTTTGTCGCTGACCGACTCCAGACCGAGCTGCGCGAGTGTGAGCGGCAGCCCGACCGACACGCAGAAGCTTGCGACCTCGTCCAGCTCCTCGCTGGGCGCGTTTTCCAGCACGAGCTGCGTGAGCGTGCCGAACGCGACCTTTTCACCGTGGTAGAGCTTGTGACACTCGCTTAGCAGCGTCAGTCCGTTGTGCACCGCGTGCGCCGCGCCCAGACCCCCGCTTTCAAAGCCGATGCCGCTGAGCAGCGTGTTCGCCTCGACGACGCTCTCGACAGCCTTGGTGCAGGCGTCCCGCTCGAGCGCGAGCTTGCAAAGCAGACCTTGAGAAATCAGCGTATCGTAGCACAGCCGCGCAAGATTCATCGCCGCGTTGGTCGGCTTGCCGTGCGCACAGTTGTCCGCCGCGCTTCGGTGCGCCGCGCGGGCTTCAAAATAGGTCGCGAGCGCGTCGCCCATACCGCTCACCGTAAGCCGGACGGGCGAAGCGGCTATAACGTCCAAATCCATTATCACCGCGTCGGGGTTGCGCGGCAAAAACAAATACCGCTCGAACTCGCCCTCGTCGGTGTATATGACCGAAAGCGCGCTGCACGGCGCGTCGGTGGACGCGGCGGTCGGGCAGACGACGACGGGCAGCTTTTCATAATAAGCGACCGCCTTGGCAGTATCCAGTATCTTGCCGCCGCCCACGCCGATTATCACGTCGCAGCCGTTCTCTCCCACGACGCCGCACAGCCGCTCAATCTCGCTTTCGCTGCACTCCCCGGCAAAGTATTCGAAGCGCGGTTCGGTCTTTTTCTCCCCGAAGCTCTTTTCGATTGTCTCTCCGCTGCGCTTGTAGCCCTGCTCGCTTATGAGCACGAGCGGCTTCGCGCCGAGCGGTTTCGCGTGACACGCGAGCCGCGAAAGCTCGCCGCGCCCTTGGATATACTTTGACGGACTGATAAAAATACTTGCCATGTAAAAGCTCCTTTAGAATTTTTCTTTAGTCTTGCCCTTTCGCGCCGATTTATAAGCGCGCTGCTTTCCAAAGAAACGGCGTTCGATTGCACGGCAATGTCAGACACGCGGACGCTCTTGCCGCCGCGCTGCTCGACAAGATAATGCGTTCTGTGCGTTTTCGCAACGATAAACAGGGAGCCGTTCCGCCGCCACGAG
>CAYXRE010000140.1:0-5286 GCA_964466125.1 uncultured Oscillospiraceae bacterium | reverse complement strand
TGTTAATACGGTCGAGTATATTGTCGACAGTATATTCACTGCCTGTCTCGCACTACTCGATTGGTTTTTTCATTACTACCGGACGGTACCTTCATGGAAGCAAAATGGTAACAGGGCAGTAGCAAAAAGATGTGATGTCTGTCAACACATCTTTTGGACGGGGAATTTGAAATCGAAATACTGCGACGAGTGTAAGACTGTTGTCGAAAACGAGCGAAAAAGGAAAGAATATCGCAGCCGCAATGAATCGAAGACTTTGGAGGACAGCATAACGTGGCGCTTAATTAGGCATCGGAATTGTATTGAATCGCACTCTGATGAGCGCTACATATCGAGAGACGAGATTCTGCTTCAATGGAGGTTGATTAATGCGTTTCACAAAAATAATGACACCTACTTTGAGTGGCTTAAAGAGGCGAAGTCTAAGCTGCCGGAACCGATAAAATATGCAGATTACATTCCATTCTGCGATTGGCTCAATTGTCAACAGAAACCTGATGCTGGAAACTGCATCGCAAGCACCCAAATAGAAATTCACAGCCGTGAGTATGGGGGTAAAGAATAATGAAATATATGTCGGCAAGAAGCGCAGCGGCTTACTTCAAGAAACAAAACCCCGATACTCAAATGAGCGAAAATCTCATCCGTAATCTTATGAATAACGGATTCCCTTGTATCGAAAGCTACAGCCGGAAGTACATAGATGTCGATACTTTCGAAGGGGATATTCGCGAGTACAGTTTGCTCAGGTCGGCTTTGGCACCGCAGAGTACTGAGTCCAAGAAGGACACGCCGAACGGTAAAATCAGACCAATAAAGGAGTAAAAAAATGGGGAAGGAGCTTCGAAAGAGGCTCCTTTTCGTTGTCTGAAGTGACCAGCCAACGCCCTAAAAACAGGCTTTTGTGGCAATTCGCGTGAAAAAAATAGAGCACAATATCGAACAATAGTTGCAAAAAAAACTTTGTCATTAGCCATTTTTGTGACAATAGCACAAAATATCTACGTTAGAACACGTTAGATTCCGTTATAACACCATATATTGGAAATTCAAGTCTCGTCACTCGCACCAACTAACCTCCCTATTATAGGGAGGTTTTTTGCTGTCTATGGGCTGTTGTGGCATTATCGTGGCATGGAATACGTGCAAAATCTGTATAAAAAGACGCAATAACGCAATAGTTAAAAGTTGTGTATGCGCCGTGAGTGCGGTATACTGGAATCGGTAATGACGGGTGTTTATGTCGGTTACGAAACGCCGCATTTGAGGGTGCAGAGACGTTGCTCGTGAAAGGCTTACATTCCGAGTTTTGAAAACGGAGTTCGGACGGTAAGCGCAGGCAAACAATCGAAACGAAGTCGTCCGCTCAAAAGGCAGAGGTCAAAAAGAGAATCCGAGTTTACAGATGGGTTTATCTCCCTGTCAGCGCAGTAAGCTCGAACACTTTGTTTATTTTTTCACAAACACGTATGCAGAGGTGGGAATATGCAGGATTTCATCTACAGACAAATTGAGGACGACACCTATTGTGTCATGCAATATCGGGGTGACGAAGCCGAGGTCGTGATTCCGGACAACCGCAATATAACGATTCTCTTCGATAAACTGTTTGCCGGACACAAGGAAATCACCTCCGTTCATATTCCCGACACCGTTACCGATATGGGTGAATTTCTGTTTGACGGCTGCGAGAATCTTCGCAGAATTGAGCTGCCGTCCGCCCTGACGACCTTGTGGGGTTATACCTTTTGCCGCAGCGGATTTGAAGAAGTTATACTGCCGGACAAGTTGACCACGCTTCCGCCCTTCGCTTTCAAAGACTGCAAAAATCTAAAAAGAGTAGTTTGCGGCGCAGGAATGAAAAAAATCCACGCATGGGTGTTCGGCGGCTGCGACCAGCTCGAAGAGGTCGTTTGCGGTCCGAATGTGGAAATCAGTCCGGAGGCATATAAAACGAAGGTACTGAATACTTGAGCGCAAGCGCGGGTGCTGTGTGAATCAGAGAATTGGAGAATACGCATGGAACAAAGCAAAACTGTGCAAAAAACGCCCGGGGATTACATAGTCGGCTCAAACGCCGGATATATTCTGCGGGATATGACGGACGGGCTTGTCGTAGTCGATTGGGAAGGCAGGCTGAAGGGTATCAATCCCGCGGCGGAGAAACTGCTCGAGGTGAAGTCTGACGGGAACGAATTATTTTTTGTGCAATTATTCCAAGGGGACAGCCGCAACGACGGTTTTATTCAGGCGATTCTGGACGCATTGGATTCACAAAGCAAATCCGAGCACAGTTTATGCGATTACTACACCCCCGACGGGGAAAGAAAAATCATAAGCATAAAGTCCACCTATGCCAAAGATGACGACGAACGCAAAGAACTGATAATCGTGCTTTCGGACGTGACGGAACGTGAAATGTCCTTGAAACACAACAAGGACGTTGTATTCTTGACGTCGGTGTTTTTTGCTTTTATCTGCGTTTTCATTTTCGTTTTCAAGTTCTTTGACAAAGTGCTGCCCGGCGTTGTGCCTCCAAGCACGATAACGATGGCTTCGCTGTTCATCATGCTCTTTTTGTCCTACCTGTTTGTCAAAAAGACCTCGGTGCGGCTTCATCTTGCGTGGAAGGGAAAATCCGTGCTTGACGGGGTGCTCATAACGGCGCTTATCATTGCCGTCATGTGCCTTGTTAAACTGCTGCTCGTGCGATTCGGTGTATTGTCTGTCACGGATTCCGCCCCGTTTTTCAATTTCGGAAAGTTCACATGGAAAGAGCTGTATTGGTATCTGCCCTGTGTTCTCATGCAGGAATTTATTGCGCGCAGTGTCGTGCAGGAAACGCTGCTGTACATATTCGGCGAAAAAAACGCGTGGCTCAGCATATTGATTTTATCGCTGCTTTTCGGCACCATGCACGTAACATACAGCTTCACCATGATGATAGGCGCTGCGCTCATGATGGGCGTGCTCGGTATGTTTTATCACAAAAGCCGCAATCTGCTTGCGGTGTCGATAGTGCATTACTGCTGCGCTGAAGCCGCAATCATTTTAGGCTTTATTTAATGCGAACCGCCGTCTTTCCGTGCGGCGTATTCATTGACAACATTCCGAAAACAATATAGTATATATACGTTGTTATATACGCAAACTGCGCGAAATTTGCAGTGTTTTGTCTGATTCGGAGTGCACGGCAATCGGCAGGCAGTTAATTCTTAGCGCAAATCCTTGCAGCACAGCGCCGCTTAGCGTCCTTTGACGCTGGCGGCTTTTGTATAAAACCGACGATTAACCATATTTCGGTACAAGAGGTGGCTTATATGAGGATAAACGATTTCGCAAAAAAGTCGCTGGCTTTGCTGCTTGCGGCGGTTCTCCTCGTATGTCTGCTGCCTTTTTCGGCGTTTGCCGCAGGTGAAAGCGGCATACAGCTCGGCACGGGCGGCATCGGCACGGACGACGAGATATACTTTGGCACATACACCGAGGGCACGACCTATAACGTACCGTGGCAGGTGCTAAGCAAAGGCGCGGACGAGGCGCTTCTTTTGTCAAAGTATCTGTTGGGGGATTGCCGCTTCTCCTCACTCGATCCGCGTTATAATACGAGTGAATTGAGAAATCGTATGGATTCCATGTATAACGGCGCGGCAACGCTATTCACCTCGAACGAGCGGGGTGCCGTAAAGCTGATGACAAATTTGGAATGTCCCGACGCCGATCCGGTTCCCCAAGCATGGCTTTACCCCATGTCCTCTTTCGACGAATTCTTTAATTTGCCTCAGTCAAGCTGCATTGCATACTATATTACAAACACGTCATACGCCGGAAAATGGTGGCTTCGGTCAACCGCCGCGAATGTCGTGATGGAAAATGGGTCGCTGGACTTTGAAACAGAAACTCACTCCTACGGCGTCCGCCCTGCTTTTAACTTGAATCTGGGCTCTGTCCTCTTCACTTCTGCCGCCACAGGCGGCAAGGCAAGCGGTGCCCTCGGCAAAGGCGCGCTGAATGCGAATTTGACCCCTTCCGGCACAACGGAATGGAAGCTGACGCTGTCTGACAGCATCGCGCACGGCTCCTTCAACGTGAGCACCACGTCGGTGTCCGTGACCACTGCCGGCGGTGATGTGAGCATCGCCTATTCCGGCGCGGCGTACGGCACGAACGAGTTCCTTTCCGCCATGCTCACAAGCGGCAGCGGCACGAGCGAGAGCGTGCTGTACTACGGACGACTGAAAAGCATCGCGTTGTCCGGTGACGCTTCCGGCACACAAGCCGTCACCATACCCGCGCTGAGTGCGGGAACATATACGTTGAAAATCTTCAATGAGCAGTATAACGGCGATGAAAAAACCGACTATTCAAGCGCGCTAATGAATGTGACGCTGACAGTCGGCTCACCGGCGTCGCCCGCCATAACCACGCAGCCCGCAAACCAAACAGTGGAAGCGGGGCAGACGGCGACCTTCAGCGTTGCTGCCAGCGGAAACCCCGCGCCGAGCTATCAATGGTGGAGCAACACCGGCAGCGGCTGGACGAGCATATCCGGTGCGACAAACGCAAGCTATACCACAGCCGCGACCTCGATGGCGGACAGCGGCAACAAATACCGCTGCTATGTGTCTAACAGTCAGGGAAACGTTACGAGCAATGAAGCCACCCTCACCGTGAACGCGCCCGCGGCGACCTACGCCGTCACAGTCAATCTGACGCTCGACGGCAACTCCTATACCGGGCGAACTGTCACGATACAGCAAGGCACAGGCGCCGTTTATACACTCAGCGGAACGGGCGGCACATATTCCAACAGCGCCGTGCCGGACGGAACATACACTATATACAAAGACAGCGTGTCCACCGGCAAGAGCGTCACGGTCAACGGCGCGGCAGCAAGCACCACGCTGGATTTCTTCACAGTATCGTTTAATGCCAACGGAGGTACGCCCGCCCCGGCAGATCAAGTGGTCATAAAGGATGGGTATGCCAGCGCGCCCGCAGCCATAACGAAAGGAACGGACACGTTCGGCGGCTGGTATTCCGATTCGGCGCTTTCAAGCCCGTGGACGTTCGCGACAAGCAAGGTCACAAGCGCAACGACGCTTTACGCCAAGTGGACGCCTCAGACCGTCGCCACGCCGACTTTCAGCGTTGCTGCGGGAACCTACCACGCGACGCAGAGGGTGACGCTTTCCTGCGCGACCTCGGGCGCGACCATACGCTACACCACCAACAACGACAAAAATAGAGACTGCACCCCAACACACAGACCTAATGCCGGAGGGG
>CAYXRE010000139.1:0-5308 GCA_964466125.1 uncultured Oscillospiraceae bacterium | reverse complement strand
GAGTCCTGCGGCGCGCTGGTGGTAGCCGACCGCTACTGCTACGGCGCGGCAGAGTCCCGCATCCCCATCGAGATCCAGGAGGGCGAAACGCCTTTGCGCGCCATCGCCCGCCATTATCTTCTAAACAGCAACTGCACGCGCTTTATGGGGCAGGACGAGATGCGCGCGCGCAAGCAGCACATCGCCGACCTGGCCACGGAATACCATGCCGACGGCATCATCGTGGTGTCCAACAAGTTCTGCGAGTATTGGAGCTATGAACGCGTTATCGACACCGTTGTGCTGCAACGCGACTTTGGATTCCCCGTTTGCTCGATTGAGAAGGAGTATCTAAACTCTGCCTCCGGACAGCTTCGCACCCGTTTCCAGGCGTTTGTCGAGAGCATCGAAATCAAAAAGATACAGGAGGGTGCAGCGAAATGAATTCGACCGAAGCAACGAAGCCGGCGAACTCCGGGCTGAAGAAAGCTCTGCGGGATTTCTGGTACGGCAAGCCGCATGGCGAACGCCGTCTTGGCGATCTCTATCTGCCCAAGACCGGTCTGTATAAACACCGCGAATGGCGCGGCGTCAAGGACACTTTCTACTACTTCCACAAGGTCTGGCTCTACAACTACGTCATGATGGTCAGCGACATCATTCGCTACGGCGGTCTTGGCGTGTTCATGAAGGGCCTTCTGCGTTACCGTTGGATGGGGCAGACGTATCTGCCGGTACTGCACTGGTTCGACCGCGGCATGGAGGGTCTGCGCGGCAAGGCGCTGCGCGCGTGCCCGTGGCATTACCGCGGCATGGTCAACGCTACCATCTATCAGTTCATGACCATGTTCAAGAACGATCAGATCACCAATCCGTCCAAAGCCTCCAAGGCGCGGCACGACAAAACCATGGCGCATGACGAGACCGTTTGGGGCGGAATCTTCTATCCATTTAAGAACGTAACGAACGTACCGCTGCAAATGATCCCCTATTTTGTCACCTGTCACGTCAATAACCACACGGTGCTCCACTACATTGATGCGGTGCAGTCCATCGGACTCCCCGGCGATCCTTGCCCGATGTGTCAGGCGGAGGCGGGCCTGTTCGTTGCGGACGACGTGCCGGATTACTATACGGCGGTCATCACCAGCAACGAAGCTTGCGACGGCAGCGTCGCCACCTCCATTTTGCAGGACTGGCTGATCGACAAGCCCCTGTTTGCCATGCCGCAGCCCATGCAGTTCGACGATCCTCTCGTGCAGAAGTATTGCAAAAACGAGATCGAGCAGGCCTGGCGCTTTATTACCGAACAAACCGGCGAGCCCTTCGACTATGCGGAGCTTTGCCGTTGTCTGGAGCGGCAGAACGAGTTGCAGCGGTTCGAATGGGAAAAATGGGACGTGGCGGCCAATACCCCCTACTATCCCATCAACGGCGTTTCGCAGGCGCTTTACCGCATCTATCAAAGCCAGTTCGGCGATCTTCCCATCTGGCACTTTGTGGATAAAAAAGTGCGCGCGCTCATGGAAAAAACCGTCGGTCAGAAGATCGATTGTTTCCCGAAGACCCGGCACCGCATGATCGCCTGGTCCTGCGCGCCGCTGTATTACTCCAACTGGTGCACCTGGGCGTACAACTGCTGGGGCATCAACTGCGTGATCAATATGGACTCGCTCATGTTCGACATGACCATTCGCACCGACGAGTACGAGCACACCCTGACGGATATCGCCACCTATCACGAATGGGCGCCCATGCGCCGCATGGCTGTCGGCGGCATGAAGCACATCTTCGAGCTGTGGGAGAACATGGAGCGCTTCAACTGCGACATGGTCATGATGTACGACCAGCTGCAGTGCAAGGGAATGCAGGGAGTCCACGGACTGTTCGAGGACGAGTTCCGCGCGCGCAACATCCACGCAATTTGGATGCCGCACTCGCTACCCGACAAGCGCACCGTTTCCCGTGCCGAGATACGCCGCATCGTCAACGAGTATATGTTCACCGTCATGCACGAACAACCGCTGGACCCGTCGCTGCTCGACTTCGACGACTCCGAGAGCTGGTAAGGGAGGAGAGACGATATGTTGATTGCATTAAAGGTTATCGGTATTATTGCGATAGTTCTGGCGGCGCTGTATGTGCTGCTGTTCGTCGTGTTCTACTTCGACTTGGACGGCAAGCTGCTGTACAATGTCATTGAGCCCGCGCTGTGCAAGCGCTACGACAAGCTCGAGCGCCGCGACCCGCTCAAGGCGGCGTACGGCATGGACAAGCCGCATTACGAGTACGAAACGGAAAAGTAATCCGTTATTATTGAAAGGAGCAAACCGCATGGACAAGCAATACGAACCATTGTTCACCCCATGGAAAATCGGCAATGTGGAAATAAAAAACCGCATCGTACTGACCTCGATGGGCGGCACGTCTCTGTTCGGTTGGATGGAGCCGAACCATTTTGACAAGGAGGCAGCAAACTTCTTCATGGAGCGCGCGAAGAACAACGTCGGACTGATTCTGCCCGGCATCGCGCCGCTCATGGACACGATTGGCTGCCGTTGGCTTTATCAAAACAAGGGAATGTTCAAGGAGCTCAAGGAGTACATGACCGAGTTCCACAAGACCGGCGCCAAGCTGTTTGTGCAGCTGACCGCAGGCTTTGGACGTTCTTTCGCCATCACCAAGCCGCTCGTCATGCTCATGAAAAACAAGGTCATCGGCGCGATTGCAAGCCCGGTCGTGAACGCGCAGCTGCTTTGCGCGAGCCCGAGCGAGCTGCCCAACCGCTGGGACGAGTCCGTCACCTGCCGCGCGCTGACCGTCAAGGAAATCGAGCACATGGTCGAGGCGTTCGCCAAGACCGCAAAGCTGTGCATGGATGCGGGCGTCGACGGCGTGGAGGTGCACGCGGTGCACGAGGGCTACCTCATCGACCAGTTCACCTATGGCTACACCAACAAGCGCACCGACGAATACGGCGGCTCGTTCGAGAACCGCTACCGTTTCCCGACCGACATCGTCAAGGCGATAAAGGCGGAGTGCGGCAAGGACTTCCCCGTATCGCTGCGCTACTCGGTCGTCTCCAAGACCAAGGGCTTCGGCAAGGGCGCGGTGCCCGGCGAGGAATTCGTCGAGGTCGGACGCGATATGGCTGAAAGCGAAAAGGCGGCGAAGTACCTTCAGGACGCGGGCTACGATATGCTCAACTCGGACAACGGAACCTACGACGCTTGGTACTGGGCGCATCCGCCGCAATATATGCCGCAAAACTGCAACCTCGAGGACGTCGCGCACATCCGCAAGTTCGTCGATATCCCCGTCGTCTGCGCAGGACGCATGGAGCCGGACGTTGCGGCACAGGCGATTAAGGACGGACGCATAGACGCAATGGGCGTCGCGCGCCAGTTCCTGACCGACCCCGCTTGGATAACCAAGCTCATGAGCGGCAAGCTCGAGGACATTCAGCCCTGCATTTGCTGCCACAACGGCTGCTTCAATATGTGCCACTATAAGGGCGTCGCCAACGACCAGGATATGAGCGACACCAAGGGCATGGCGCGCTGCGCGCTCAACCCCGAGACCATGCAGACCACCAAGTACAAGATTGTCCCCGCCACCGTCAAGAAGAACATCGCGGTCATCGGCGGCGGTATCGGCGGCATGGAGGTCGCGCGCGTCGCGGCGCTGCGCGGTCACAACGTGACCATTTACGAAAAGAGCGACCGTCTGGGCGGTATCTTCATCGCGGCGGCGGCTCCCTCCTTCAAGGAGAAGGACCGCGCGCTCATCGAGTGGTACAAGCGCGAGATAGGAAAGCTTGGCAACATCACCGTCAAGCTGAACACCGAGGTCAAGGACGCAAAGTCGCTTGACGCGGACGAGATAATCGTTGCGACCGGCTCTGCCGCGCGCACCATTCCCGTCACCGGCGTGAAGGAATACGGCATCGAAGCCGTTGATTACCTGCTGGGCAAAAAGCCGGTCGGCGAGAACGTCATCATCGTCGGTGGCGGACTCACCGGCTGCGAGATAGCCTACGACCTGTACTTGCAGGGTAAGAAGCCGACCATCGTTGAGATGAAGAACGACCTTATCGCGGTCAAGGGCGTGTGCCTTGCGAACACCAGCTATCTGCGCGATTTCTTCGAGGCGAACAAGGTTCCCGTATATCTCGAGACCAAGCTCGCCGAGGTCCTCAAGGACGGCGTCATGGTCACCGACAAGGACGGCAAGACCTTCAAGCTCGACGGCGACAGCGTTATCATGTCCGTCGGCTACAAGCCTATGCCGCTCGCTCCCGCCGAGGGCAAGATACACCTCGTCGGCGACGCGGACAAGATAGGCAACCTGCGCACCGTTGTTTGGAACGCGTGGGACGTCGCAATGAAGCTGTAAAAGCAGCGCAGCAACAAATCCGACGCAAAAGCCCGCCTGTTTTCACACAGGCGGGCTTTTATATGCGTTTTATTGAGCTCGGATACCGCGTGGGAGCAGTCGTGAAACGCCGCTCGGGCTCGATTTGCGCAAAACCGAGCGATAGCTGTAACCGTGCGCCGGAAGTGTCGAACGCAAGGGCAGATTGCGGCGGTTCGTGCCGTGCCGCCGGCACAGCTTGACGTATCTGCCGTGCGAGTTCATAATTGAAAGCAGGACAGTTAATTTGCGGAGGAGAGCATGGACATTACACTGTACATCGCGCTTGCGCTGAATCTCGGGCTTGTCGTGTGCGAGCTGTGGGTTCTGACAAGAGTTAAAGACAAGTCCAACGTTTTCAAGTACTATACCTTTTTGCAGAATTTCATCGCGCTCGCGGTAAGCGCCGTATTCTGCGTGTTTGCGGTGCGTTTGCTCGCGCTCGGGCAGGAGATACCCATGCTTGTCAAGGGACTTCGATATACTGCGAGCTGCGGGCTTGCCGCGACGATGTTTGTCTTTGCGGTGATTCTCGCGCCGCGCTACAAGTCCTCGGGCGGCAAGTCCGGCGGCGATATATTCTGCGGCGCAGACCCCAAAACGGCAAACCTTTTGCTGCACTATATCTGCCCGATTGTCTCGATAATCAGCTTTGTCTTTTTTGAAAGACAGACCGTGCTGAGAGGTTCGGAATGGACAGGCTATGCGGCAATACCATCCTGCGCATACTGGGCGATATACATCCTGCTGACGGTGACGCGGCTGTGGAAGGAGCCGTACGGGCTTTTGTCCGCAAAAAGGGAGAAAAAGAGAAGCTGGGTCGGCGTTTTCTTTATGCTCGCGATTCCCGCGGCGTTCATAGTGCTTTCCTATTTGCTGTATTGGGCAAATCTGTTTTGAGCGACAGCAAATGATA
>CAYXRE010000138.1:0-5316 GCA_964466125.1 uncultured Oscillospiraceae bacterium | reverse complement strand
CTTTGTGGAAAGCAAGCTCGTCCGTCTGGACATTCTCATCAACGGCGAGCCGTGCGACGCGCTCTCGCTCATCGTCCACGCGGACAAGGCATATTCGCGCGGCAGAAAGATATGCGAAAAGCTGCTCGAACATATTCCGCGCCAGCTGTTCGAGGTGCCCATTCAAGCGGCAATCGGCGGCAAAATAATCGCCCGCGAGACGGTCAAGGCGCTGCGCAAGGACGTGCTTGCAAAGTGCTACGGCGGAGATATTACACGAAAGAAGAAACTGCTTGAAAAGCAGAAGGAAGGCAAAAAGCGCATGAGGCAGCTCGGCTCGGTCGAGGTGCCCTCCGAGGCGTTTACCGCCGTGCTCAAGCTGGACGAGTAGCTATTGCGCTAAAGTGGAATATATGTTATACAAATATTAAGAGGGCGCACCGAGCGTCCGCAGATTAAAGGAGAAAAAGATGAAAAAGCTGCTCGCACTTGTACTTGTGCTCGTTCTCGCGTTCACCTTCGCTTCCTGCGGCGGCGCAAACCAGCCCGCAGACGACCAGCCTGCAGCCGACCAGCCCGCAGCCGACCAGCCCGCAGCGCCCGCTCCCGCCCCCGCCGCTTCCGGCTCGGGCAGCAAGACGGAAAAATTCTGGAAGGACGTTTTCAGCACCGGAAAATTCACCCTCGGCATGGAGACGGAATATGAGGGACAGACGATACCCGTCGTTATGTACGTGGACGGCGAGCGTATGGCAATGGACATGACAATGGCGTCGGAGTCGATGAGAGTTATTACCGACGGGGACATGAGCTATATGGTGTTCGTGAGCCAAAAGATGTATATGAGCATTCCTTCCGACCAGGCAGCCACTCAGGAGAGCGTTGCCGAATCGCTCGGCACACAGCAGGACTTTACCAATATGACGAGCGGAACGACGGAAGTGGAAGGCGTTTCCTATGAATCCGAGACCTTCCCCAACGACGAAGGCGATACCACGACCTTTTGCTATGACGGCGACAAGCTCGTTTACCTCGTGACCGAGCTGTCCGACGGCACAAAGAGCGTCACCAAGATAACCGAGTGCTCAAGCGGCGCCGACGAATCCATGTTTGAGATTCCGACAGGCTTCACCGAGTTCTCGCTCGGCGACCTTGACCCCTCCGCTCTCGCAGGCTAAATAAACATCTGACAACGAAAGCCCCGAGCCGCACAGCGGCTCGGGGCTTTTTTGCGCCGAATCTTCATTTTGCACACCTTGCGCAAAACTAATCGAATCTTTAGCAATACTTAATCAAAATCCAAGGAGAAAAGCATAACGTTCTTGTATTATCAAAAGCCTGACAGCTTTGCGGTACACACGGTGCCGCGCCGAATGGCAGCTGACTAATCGAGCGCTGCCGCCGCTTTTGCCGATTCTTCGCTCAGCGGCTTGGTGAGCGCGTCCAGCTCGGGCGAGGGCAGCCAGTCGCCGTTCTCCGTCTCGCCGAACTTGACCGTGTGGACCACCGTGCGAGCGCTCAATCCGTCGTTGTGCGGGATATGCGGGCAGGTCACCGCGTAATCCCCCGCGCGCAGCAGCCGAAAGCTCGCGCGCCCGTTTTCGTATTGCGCGAACACGAGCTCGCCGCGCTGAACGATTATCATTTCGCGCAGCGCCGAGTGGGAATGACTGTTTTCCCACACAAAGCTCTCCGAGGCGTTTTCGCAGCGTATGTAGCTGCTGCCGTCGCCGGATATGAGCCGAAAGCGCAGCTCGCCGTTGTCCATGCGCTCGTGGCAAAAGCGTATCCCGTACTTTTCAAGCTCGGAGTCCTCGATCTTCTGTGGCATGGCGATCCTCCTATATCAGCGACGCGATTATCGAGTTGGAAACCAGAAAACCCTTTTCGGTCAGCCTCAGCGAGCCGCCGCTCACACTTGCAAGCCCGCCGCGGCACAGCTCATCAACAAAATCGCCGTGCAGTTGTAACAAATCAATATTATACAAATCGTAAAGCTCGCACAGATCCAGACCTTCGCTCGTGCGCAGCCGCAGCATGATGTACTCCGCCGCGTCCCGCTCGCCCTCAAAGTTCATTTTCTCCAGCGCCTCACGCTCGCTCAGCGGCGCGTCGAAAGCGCGTACGAATGCGCCGAGGTCGCGCGGAAAGCTGTATCGCCGCGCGCCGACGCAGCCGTGCGCCGCCGCTCCGAGTCCGAGCCATTCGCTGCCGTCCCAGTACTTTTTGTTGTGTCGGCTTTCAAAGCGCGGTTCGCGCGCGAAGTTGGAGATTTCATAGTGAGAAAAGCCCGCGTTTTTGAGAAAAGCGCAGCACTGCTCGTATTCGTCCGCCTGCGCGTCGTCGTCCGAAAGCCCGGGCGGCGTGTGGACGGCAAAGGGGGTGCCGGGCATGATTTTCAGAATATATGCCGAGATGTGGGCAATGCCCAGCGCCGTCAGCTCCCGCAGGGTTTTCTCAAGCGTTGCGGGCGTCGAGCCGGGCAGCGAGAGCATGACGTCCGCACTCAGATTGTCAAAGCCCGCGCGCTGCGCGTCCGATATAAATTCGACCGCCTCATGCGCGCTGTGCAGTCTGCCCGCCGCGTGAAGAACCCCGTCGTCCAGCGACTGCACCCCGACCGAGAGCCGGTTCACCCCCGCCGCGCGCAGCTCACGCAGTTTGTCGATGCCGCAGCTTGCGGGGTTCGCTTCAAGCGTAATCTCGCTTTTGTCGTCTATCGAGAAGCGCTCGCGGCAAAGCGAGATGAGTCGCGAAATCTGCCGCACGTCCGCAAGCGATGGGGTGCCGCCGCCGAAGTACAGCGTGTCCGCCGCGCGCGGCGAGAAGGAGAGCAGTTCATTTTCGAGCGCACCCATGTAGTTCCCGAGCGTTGTTTCGTCATACCGCAGCGAATAAAAATCACAGTACGGGCACTTACGAATGCAAAAGGGGATGTGGATATATATTCCGAGAGGTCTGCTTGAAGTATTCATATTTGAATTATGCAGATATTTAAGAAAAATTACAATACCCGGGACGCGTAAAGAACGCAGACGCAATCGGTTTTGCGAACCTTGAAAATGATTCCGCAGCTTTGCGGGAATACTTATATTCGAACGGCGTTTTGTTCGGCAATAGGGGTAAATATTTTGGAAATTGTGTTGACAACTCCGCAAAAAAGTGTATTATGATATTAGCACTCAAGGTAAGAGAGTGCTAAATACTTGGAAAGGCAGACCGGACGTATGGACATCAGCAGACGCAAGAACCTGATACTGTCGAGTATAGTGTCGCTGTACACCGGCTCCGGAGACCCTGTCGGCTCCAAGATACTCAGTGAATTTCTCGACGAAATCTCGGTCTCGACCGCAACGCTGCGCAACGAGATGGCGGAGCTTACCTCGCTCGGGCTGCTAATGCAGCCGCACACCTCGGCGGGACGCGTGCCGACTACCGAGGGCTACCGCTACTACGTTGACAACCTGCTCACCGTACGCGCGCTTTCCAAAGAGGAGCGCGAGTGCATCGACGAGTCGGTCGCGAACATTGACTCCGACCCCGACCGTGCCGCCGACGAAGCGGCGAGGGCGCTCGCGGAGATCACGGGGCTTGCGGCGATAACGACCACCCCGCGCGGCGGCGCCGTGCAGTTCACCCACTTCGAGCTGATAAAGACCGGCAAGTACAACATCGCCGTGCTCGGCATAACGAGCGTCGGCGGCGTAAAGACGAGAGTTTGCAGGCTCCCCAAGGAGCTGGACGAGAAAAAGATATGCGAATGCGCTCAGGCGCTCAACCGACAGCTTTGCTTCGTGTGTCCCGAGGACGTGAGCGCCGTCGAAATCGACGCGCTGCGCGGTGCGACGGGGCTCACCGAAAAGATGTTCAAGCCGCTCATCGACGCGGTGCTCGCGCTCATGAAAAGCGCAGCGGACATTCGCGTTTACACCGACGGTCTCGAGCAGCTGCTTCGCTACCCCGAGCTGGACGCGCACATCCGTCAGCTGCTCGAGCTTTTTGCGAATACGAGCAGCATAATGCCGCTGCTTGAGCCCAACGAACCGCTCAAGGTTTTTGTCGGAGACGAGGACGGAATGCTCGGCTGCGACGACCTGGGACTGGTCGTCGGACGCTATCGCGCGGCGGGCGGTCGCTACGGAGCGCTCGCGGTCGCAGGACCCGTTAGAATGAATTACTCTTTCATAATCCCGCGCGTCGCATATTTCCGCGACGCGGTCAGCGCGATACTGACCAGCCCGGGTGCGTGAGGAAAGGCAGAATGATGGAAGAAAAACGCAAGGACGATTTACAGGACATTTTGGACCAGATTGAATCGGCACAAGATACCGCGGAAGAAACGCCGCAGCAGCCGCAGCTCGAAAGCGAAACCGAGACCGTAGAAAAACAGGAGCCCAAGCCCGCAAAGGGAGCGCAGAAAAAGGAACGCGCAAAGAACTCCAAGGGCGAAGCGAAGGAAGAAGAGCCCGTGGAGCCGGAGATTGTCGTGTGCGCCGAGGACTTCGACAAGCTGTCGGCGGAATTGGACAATATAAAGGATAAGCTGCTGCGCACGGCGGCGGAGTACGACAACTACCGCAAGCGTACCGAACGCGAGAAGCTGGAGAGCGCCGGTAACGGAGCGGCGTCGGCAATCGAAAAGCTGCTGCCCGCCATGGACGCGCTCGAACGCGCGGTGTCGGCGGAAAGCAAGGACGCAGACTACAAAAAGGGCGTTGAGATGACGCTGGGAATGTTCGTGTCCGCACTCGAGCGCATAGGCGTCAAGGAGATAGACGCGCTCGGCAAGCCGTTCGACCCCCATTGCCAGAATGCGGTGCAGAATCTTGAGACGGACGAGTACCAAAGCGGCGACGTCGCCATGGTGCTTCAAAAAGGCTACAAGCTCGGCGAGCGGGTCATACGTCCCGCGATGGTCGCCGTAGCACAATAATATAAGTTAACAAAATCCAACACATAAATCCGAAAAGAGGAGACAAATCATGAGTAAAATAATCGGTATCGACCTTGGCACCACCAATTCCTGCGTCGCCGTCATGGAAGGCGGAGAACCCGTAGTTATCCCCAATCCCGAAGGCGCGCGCACCACGCCGTCCGTCGTTGCGTTTTCCAAGACCGGCGAGCGCATGGTCGGTCAGGTCGCGAAGCGGCAGGCAATCACCAACCCCGAGCGCACCATAAGCTCCATCAAGCGCGACATGGGCTCCGACCGCAAGATAGACATCGACGGCAAGAAGTATTCGCCGCAGGAGATCTCCGCGATGATCCTTCAAAAGCTGAAATCCGACGCCGAGGCTTATCTCGGCGAGAAGGTCACCGAAGCGGTCATCACGGTGC
>CAYXRE010000137.1:1813-5388 GCA_964466125.1 uncultured Oscillospiraceae bacterium | reverse complement strand
TCCGAGCGTCTCGCGCAGCGGCGCCGTGCGGTCGTACACCGGCAGCACCGCTATCACCTTGTCGGTCTGCTTGCGAAAGCACAGCGCGTATGCGTACATCACCAGCGAGCAGGTCCCCGCGGCGGCGAGCGCGCACAGAATCACTATCAACAGCGTCAAAAGCTTCCCTCCCCCGTTCCGCTTCGCCATATACTATGGCGCGGCGCGGAGAAGTGTTACTTAATCTATCGCGGCGCGCAGAGCCTCCGCCTTGTCGGTCTGCTCCCATTTCACGCCCAAATCCTCGCGTCCGACGTGGCCGTAGGCGGCGAGCTTTGCAAAGCCGGGCTTGCGCAGTCCCAGCTCGCGGATTATCGCGCTCGGACGCATATCGAACACCTTGTTGACGGCATTCTCGATTTTTTCTGTCGGTACTTTTTCGGTGCCGAAGGTCTCCACGAGCACCGAGACCGGCTTTGCGACGCCGATTGCATAGGCTATTTGCACCTCGCACTTGTCGGCGAGATTCGCCGCGACGATGTTTTTGGCGATATACCTTGCCATGTAAGTCGCGCTGCGGTCCACCTTGGTCGCGTCCTTGCCCGAGAAGCATCCGCCGCCGTGGCGGGAATAGCCGCCGTAGGTATCGACGATTATCTTGCGTCCGGTAAGTCCGCTGTCCCCGACGGGACCGCCTATCACAAAGCGCCCTGTGGGATTTATGAAGAACTTGGTGTTCTCGTCGAGCAGCTTTTTGGGCAGCGCGGGCAGTATTATCTTTTCCTTGACCTCGTCGCGCAGCGTCTGCATATCGACGTCGGGGTCATGCTGTGTGCTTACGACGACGGTGTCAATGCGAAGCGGCTTGCCGTCCTCGTACTCGACCGTCACCTGAGCCTTGCCGTCCGGACGCAGAAAGCCAAGCTCGTTCGCTCTGCGCGCGTCGCTCAGGCGTTTGACAAGATTGTGGGAGAGCATGATGGGCCACGGCATGAGCTCGTCCGTCTCGCGGCAGGCAAAGCCGAACATCATTCCCTGGTCGCCCGCGCCGTTGCCGTCGTCGCCGCCCTGCTTTTCCTCAAGCGAGTTGTCCACGCCCAGCGCGATGTCGGGCGACTGCTCGTCGAGGTAGACATGCACGTTGCAGCTGTCCGCGCAAAAACCGATTTCCTCGTCGGTATAGCCAATCGAGCGGATAACATCGCGCACTATCTTCTCGTAATCGACCTTTGCCTTTGAGGTTATTTCTCCGACGAGAAAGACCTCGTTGTTTTTGACCACCGTCTCGCAGCCGACGCGGGAATACGGGTCGAGCGCCAGCAGCGCGTCGAGTATCGAGTCGGAAATGATGTCGCAGACCTTGTCGGGATGTCCCTCGGTCACCGATTCGGACGTAAAGTAGCTTCTCTTCATTTTAGTTTCTCCTGAGTAAAAAATAAGGGCGTTCGGCTATATACCGAACGTCCGATAATAAACTTATCTTCCGGCCAAGCCGCAGGATTTAGCACCTTGCTTTCGCAGGTTGCCGGGCTTCACAGGGCCTGTTCCCTCAGCCGCTCTCGATAAGTATTTGGTTGTAAATTAATTATATATGTTTTGCGCGCACTGTCAAGACGCTATTCGCGCGATTCGGGGGTTCTACGCGGTTTTTCCTGCATTTTCCGAGGATTTGACCGCCGCTTCCTGCTTCGGCGCGAACAGCCGGCTTATCGGCTTGTAAACAAAGAAGGTGACGACCGAGTTTATCGCCGCTTTGAGCAGATTGAAGGGAACGATAATCGGCAGCAGCATTCCGACCACCGACTCGACGGGAACTCCCATGAACATAGGCGTGAGCAAAAGATTGCACGCGCACATCACCGCCGTCATCGCTATTCCGCCGCAGACAAGTCCAAGCACGGCGGTCTTTATGCTCTTGTTCTTTTGGTAGATGCTTCCGGCGACGATACAGTAGACGCCCGTCGCGAGGAAGTGCATGACGATTCCGATTATACCCGACGACGCGCTCACCGTCACGCCCTGAATCACGCTTACCACTGCCGTGACGGCGACGCCGCACCACGGACCGTAGAGAAACGCGGCGATGAGAATCGGGATATTTGCGGGGTCGTACTCGAGAAAAGGAGCGGCGGGAATGAGAGGAAAGTGAATTATTGCGACGAGCACGACGGACAGCGCGCACAGCATCGCAAGGCGGGTCAGGGTGCGGACTTTTTGATTCTTCATTTGTGAAACCTCTTTTCTGTGTTTTGGGGCACAAAAAAACGCCCCTTGAGGTCTCAAGGCGCGAAGCACCGGCAACGCAAAAGCGCTGCCGCAGTGTGTTTCTCTCGTCCGGACTATGACCGTCGGCACCGGAATCTCACCGGTTCGTGCCATCTCTGGCTTGCGGGCTGTACCGCCGGTGGGGAATCTCACCCCGCCTCGAAACTGTATACTATTATATTCATAAGACGATGAATGTCAATATTTATGTGAAAGAAATATCAAAGTCGCAAAAATAGGTTCTCGCAGCGACATTCTCCGATGCAACACAAAACCACGAGAGCAGAATACCCGCCCTTCGTTTTGGCGAAGGGCGGGCGTGGGGTTTTATTTGAAAACCGTTCGGACAATTGACAGCACGCATACTCAGCTGCTTTGAGCGCAATACTTAGGCGGCAAGAGCGCGCGAGCCGCAGTAATCATATCGTAATAATCCAATATTAAGAATTACTACAAATACTGTTTCATTTTGATTGTATAACTTAAACAAATATCTAAAAACTCATATATCGAGCGTTTTACCATTATCATCTCGCCATTTAATATATTCCGCAACATCAGACTCTACAAATTTCCAACACACCGCAATCACTGCAGCATCATCAATATATCCTAATGCGGGTATACTGTCTGGAACTATGTCAATAGGTGATACAAAATACACCAATGCACTAATAATTGCAATTATAGTTCCTATGGGGATATCTGTGTATTCTTTTCTTACGTAGTTGCGAAGTAAAGATGCCATTATCGGGACATCTGCAAGTCTTTCACCTGCCACAGGAACTGTTCTGAGTTTTTTCTCCAATCGCTGTAAAAATCGCTCAATCTTATCTTCATCTTCTAAAATGGTTTCTGCATTTGCATATCCTTTTTCAAGTACTTCCTGTGCTCTATCTTCATCAACTATTGTACCTATGTCCATATGCATCTTTTACCTTCCCCAGAGTTGTTGTGCGATGAAACAATTTGTCATTCGTCAGTCAATCATACATACTACTTTACTGACTAGCAGTTATCGTTGCGGTTAATCGTGACACCTATTGATTCGATGCTTATTCCCACTCGCTCCTGTTTAGCATATTCTAAACAGTTTTGTTTATGGAATTTAGCTCAGAGTATTTACATTGTTTTCATTATCCAAAAAGTACTGGCTATCTGATTTTTAGTTGCCATGGCGTTGCCAAGATTCGTTAGTGCTATGGATATTATAAACCGTGTACCACATCTAAATCAAGAATCCTCTTGCGCTCTCTCCAGTCCGGCATTTGTATGCTCAGAAAGTCATAGAACTGTTTGCTGTGGTTAGGATAGATAAAGTGAATCAGTTC
>CAYXRE010000137.1:0-1755 GCA_964466125.1 uncultured Oscillospiraceae bacterium | reverse complement strand
AAACAACATACTCTATGCAAGCCGGCCTTGCCTTTATCAAATACTGATTGAATGTGATCGTTTTTCGATTGACACTGCAGCTTCCCCAAAGGGTCTTCATTTTTCTCAACGCTATTTTCGGTTCGTCAATTCCGTACTTGCCTATTATAGGATATAGTTCGTCTGTTTTTTCCTGTAAGATAATCAAAGACTCCTTGCGCCACCACTTCTCAAACAGGCGCAATAAGCTTTGGTGACAGTGAACATCCGGTCATTATCCCCGACGTCGTAGAGCATTTTCTGATAGTCTTGAATCTCATCTGTCAGAAACTGCGGCATTTTGATGGTGCGATTACTTTTCTCTGTCTTGGGTGTCGTGATGACATCCTGCTTGTTGAGCCTCTGATAGGATTTGTTGATTGTGACCGTACACTTTTCGAAATCAAAATCCACCGGAGTAAGCGCCAGGAGCTCCCCCTCTCGGATACCGCACCAATAGAGCATCTCAAAAGCGTAGAATGATAGCGGCTTATCCATCATGACATCTGCAAATCGCAAGTATTCTTCCTTTGTCCAGAACAGCATTTCTCGGTTTTTCTTTTTTCCCATACTGCCGGCTTTCTTGCAAGGATTCTCTCTGAGGTTGTATACCTGATCGCATGGTTGAAGATGGCACTGAGTTGGTTGTGAACGGTTTTCAGGTAGACCGGCGAATAACGCTTGCTACTCTCGTCTTTGTGATTCAATAATTCATTTTGCCACGTGATGATTTGCTGGGCGGTGATGTTGTTCATTTTCAGCTTGCCAAAGTAGGGCAGCAGCTTGGTGCGGATGATATGCTCTTTTGTCGCCCACGTGTTTTCCTTAATTCGGGTTTTCATATCTTTTGAGTAATGCTCTACGAAGCTCGCAAAGCTCATATCCAGATCACTTGCCGCCTTGTAAGCTGCTCACGCTCCCACGCCTGTGCCTCGCGCTTGGTTTTAAAGCCACGCTTCTGCGTCTGTTTCTTTTCACCCGTCCAATCGACATAGCGGTAAAGTACCCGCCATGAGTTGGTCTTTTCCTATTTGTAGACCGCCACTATGATTCACTCCTTTCAACTGTACCGTAACAGAATTTCTCCAGAAAGTACTTCCGGTTGATTCTACCTGAGATTGTCAGAAATCCCTTTGCCCGAAGATCTGCATTTAGTTTCTGCACAATTTTGTAGGCATGGGATTTAGATATTCCCAACTCCTTTGCCACATCTTCCACTCTCATAAAATTGTTGTTTTCCATAGGCGCTCCTCCTTTTTTGTATAGTAATACTTGTTTAGTGTCGGATTACTTTCTGGCCGCCATCCGATTCGCCCGGGCGGACACACCGATTCTGCGGCGTGCGGCAGTTATTCTATTTGCTAAGCATAATTGTTTAGATTGTACTTAGTATACTATACAATTTTGTTTAAGTCAAGAGGGTTTACAGGAAAATATTAAACAAATATGTTATAATTTTCTTGACGTCCTTAAACATATATGCTATGCTCATTATCAGATGACGCTCGACACAGGAGATAGTAATTATGGCAATCGGCGAACGTATTCACTTTTTTCGCACACTGCGAGGTATGACACAGAAATATCTTGGAACCTTGTTGGGCTTCCCTGAAAAATCTGCCGATGTTCGTCTTGCTCAGTACGAAACTGGAACGAGAACCCCAAAAGCGGACTTGACAAAAGCTCTGGCCAATATACTGGATGTCTCACCGAAAGCATTGGATGTACCGGACATAG
>CAYXRE010000136.1:0-5389 GCA_964466125.1 uncultured Oscillospiraceae bacterium | reverse complement strand
GTATGACGCAAACCGCAGATATATTGAGATGTTCGGTTACAAGTGCAGTCTTTTGACCGACACGGAGGTCATCGCCTATATTCTCGACGGACTGACCCGCAAGGAAAAGCTGAGCTATGAAGAAGCCGCGCAGGTCATAGCCGCCCCGTTCTGGAGCAAAATCGACGCAATGCCGGACGCACAGCGCGAACGCATGACCTACCTGCGCGACAGGTTCGCGTCGCTGTTGATAACCGGACCGTTTTCCATAATCGTCGGTTTTGAATCCGGCATTATGGCGCTCAACGACAGGTTGAAGCTGCGCTCGATGTCTGTCGCCGAAAAGGGAGATTCGGTCTATATCGCGAGCGAGGAAGCGGCAATACGCGCCGTTGAACCCGCGCCGGACAGGATATTCTCTCCGGGAGCAGGTGAAGCGGTTATCTATACCGTGCACGGGAGGCAGGAATGAAAATCAACAGCTTCTATCCCGATTATGAAATCGTAAGGGACGCTTCGCTTTGCTGCTCTTGCAGGATATGCGAAAAGCAATGTGCGAACGGCGTTCACAGCTTTGATGAGAACACAAAAAGAATGCTTGCGGACAACTCAAAATGTGTTGTCTGCCACAGATGCGTCGATTGCTGTCCGACTTCCGCGCTCAAAATCGTCAAAAGCGGCAATACCTACAAAAATCTCGGTAATTTCTCCAAAAGCGACATACTCGGTATCTATCGGCAAGCGGAAAGCGGCGGTATGCTGCTTTCATCCATGGGAACACAAAAGGACAGCGTTCCGGTTTACTTCGATAAAATGCTGCTGAATGCCTCGCAGGTCACTAATCCGTCCATTGACCCGCTGCGCGAGCCTATGGAAACCAGAACCTTTCTCGGAAGTCGAAAGGTTTCCATACAAAGAAACAGCGACGGCGCCATAAAGCCCAATCTCGGTCCGAATTTGACACTGTCTACTCCAATAATGTTCTCTGCCATGTCCTTCGGCTCGATTAGCTTCAACGCCCACTGCTGTCTTGCGCGCGCGGCGCAAGCCCTCGGAACATACTATAACTGCGGTGAGGGCGGACTGCACGAGGAGCTTTATGAATACAAGGCAAACACAATCGTTCAGGTCGCTTCCGGACGTTTCGGAGTTCACAGAGGATACCTTGACGCGGGAGCCGCCGTCGAAATCAAAATCGGACAGGGCGCAAAGCCGGGTATCGGAGGACATCTTCCCGGCGCAAAAATGACGGGAGACGTTTCCCGCACGAGAATGGTTCCCGAACACTCGGACGCAATATCCCCCGCCCCTCACCACGACATATACTCCATTGAGGACCTGAGGCAGCTGGTAATGTCGCTCAAGGCTGCGACAGGCGGAAAGAAACCAGTTATCGTCAAGATAGCGGCGGTTCACAACGCGGCGGAGATCGCCTCCGGCATAGCCCGAAGCGGAGCAGACGTCATCGCGATAGACGGCTTTCGCGGCGGAACAGGCGCGGCGCCGTGCGCGATTCGCGACAACGTCGGCATACCAATCGAGCTGGCGCTCGCGTGCATAGACGAGCGGCTGCGAAACGAGGGCATTCGGGACAGGGTATCTCTCGTGGCGGGCGGCTCGATAAGAAGCAGCGCGGACGTTGTCAAGGCGCTGGCGCTCGGCGCAGACGCTGTATATATCGGCACAGCCGCGCTCATGGCGCTTGGCTGTCATCTTTGCGCAAGCTGTCAGTCAGGACTGTGCAACTGGGGCATAGCGACCGTCCGTCCCGACCTTGCGACTCGTCTTGACGTGCAGCAAGGCACCGAGCGGCTCATCAATCTCGTCACTGCATGGACAAATGAGATAAAAGAATTCATGGGAGCAATGGGTATAAACGCCGTTGAAGCACTTCGCGGAAATCGGCGAATGCTGCGCGGCGTTGACCTGACTGACAGAGAGCTGTCTGTGCTCGGAATCAAACAGGCGGGCGAATAAATGGAAACTGTAAACGGTCAAAGATATTTGGGGTGCGGCGGACAAAACGTTTCGCTGAAGCTGGCGGGAACGGCGGGAAACGCGCTCGGAGCTTATCTGGACAGCGGCAGGATAGAGCTTTTCGGAAACGCACAGGACCAGACGGGCGACACGATGAACGGCGGGCAAATTATTATACACGGAAGCTGCGGAGATACAGCGGGCTACGCTATGCGGGGCGGCTGCATACTCATTGAGCACGACGTCGGCTACCGCGCGGGCATTCACATGAAGTCCTACGGTGACATGACCCCGCAAATCATCATCGGCGGAATCACCGGCAGTTTTTTGGGAGAATATCAAGCCGGCGGAGACATCGTTGTACTCAACTGCGATAACATTGAGGAACCGACCGGCGACTTCACTTCAGTTGGGATGTACGGCGGTCGCGTATTTATTCATCGCCTCACTGCGCCAAAACAGCTTCCTCAACAGCTTTCATGGCGCTGGGCACAGCAATCCGACATTGAGTCCGTCGAAAGCTCCCTGAGAGCCTTCGCCGACGCTTTCTCCAAAGATGCCGACGAGCTGCTGTCGCTTGAATACATTCTTCTAACGCCCAATACGGAAAACCCCTACAAGCAGATGTATGTCAACGCTTAAATTGACATAAACAGCTCGCGAATATAAAATTGAGTAAATGAGGGAAAACGGAGGGTATTATGGCTGAAATAGACAACGAGGTTCTGCGATTCTGCGACGAAAATGACGTTCAGTTTTTCAAGCTCGCTTTCTGTGACGCATTCGGACAGCAAAGAAATATATCTATAATGAGACCCGCGCTCGAAAACGCCTTTGAAAACGGCGTTTCCTTTGACGCTTCCGCAGTCACCGGTTTTTCCGACGTCGCCAACAGCGACCTGTTTCTCTTTCCCGACAAATCCTCCTTGTGCCTGCTTCCGTGGCGACCCTCCTCCGGACGCGTCGCAAGGTTCTTTTGCGACGTGAAGTATGCGGACAGGCGCCCGTTTGAGGCGGATTCAAGAGCAATTCTCCGCACCGCCGTTTCGCGCGCCGCAAGCAAGGGCATAACTCTCGGCATCGGCGCCGAAAGCGAGTTCTATCTGTTCAAGACGGACGAAAACGGACTCCCGACCGACCAGCCGCTCGACAACGCAGGTTATATCGCCGCCGCGCCGCAGGACGCGGGAGAAAACGTTCGCCGCGAGATATGCCTGACCCTCTCCGAGATGGGTATGTCCGTTGAGCGGTCTCATCATGAGGAAGGACCGGGTCAAAACGAAATCGACTTTCGTTTTTCCGACCCGCTCAGCTGTGCGGACAACGTCGTCGCTTTCAAAGCGGCGGTAAGCTCGGTCGCCGCAAGGAACGGACTTTATGCGAGCTTTGAGCCCAAGCCGCTGCCGCTTGAAAGCGGAAACGGCTTTCATATAAACATATCGCTGAAAAGCGATACGGACACCGACCGTCTGCGTGCCATGTTCCTCGCAGGAGTGCTGCTTCGCATTCCTGAAATCACCGCTTTTCTGAACCCTGCCGAAAGCTCGTACAAACGCCTTGGAGCATACAAGGCTCCGCGCTATGTCACATGGTCGCGAGGCAATCGCTCCGCGCTTGTGCGCGTTCCTCTCACGACGGACGCAAGCGAGCGACTGGAGCTGCGCTGCGCAGACAACCTCGCTTCTCCCTATCTTGCCTTTGCGCTCATCATACACTCCGGTCTTGACGGCATTGAGAATTCTCTTTCTCTGCCGTCGGAATTCGTCGGAGACGTGAACTCCGCATCCACCGCAAAGCTCTCGTCATTGAGGTCGCTCCCCGCCAGTCGCAGCGAAGCGCTCGGACTTATGGCAAAAAGCGAGCTGGTCAAGCGCGTCATACCGCAAAGCATAATCAAAAGCTATTTACTCAACGGCGGAGAAGAAAAAAGCGCAAAGGGCATTCGATAGATGCCGTTATGCGATAAATCACTTCGGGTATTCCTGGTGACAGCGGCGCAGAAGGGGTTTGAAATAACCTCGTCGCTGCTCGCAAGCGAGGGACGATTCGACATCGTTTGGGCAAAAAACGCAGGCGAAGCCCGACGAATTCTCATGAGCGAGGCGTTTGATATCGCCGTTATCAACACTCCGCTCGGCGATGAGAACGGTATCTCCCTCGCCTGCTTCATCAGTGCGGAAAAGCAAACAGAAACAATCATGTTCGTAAAATCCGACTTCTTTGACGAAGTCAGCGAAAAGGTCATGGATTCGGGCGTGCTTTGCGTCGCCAAGCCAATAAACAAAATTGCTTTTCATCAGGCCTTTCGTCTTGCGCTGGCAAGTGCAAAACGCAGCGCAACGCTGCTTTCGGAAAACCGACAGCTGCTTTTGAAACTCGATGAAATCAAACTCATCGAGCGCGCCAAATGGGCGCTTATCGAGCACGAGGGTCTTTGTGAGAGCGAAGCGCACAGGCGTATCGAAAAGCTCGCAATGGATTTGCGCATAAGCCGCGCGGAAGTTGCAAAGCAGATTCTTTCAAAGCACAGCGCCGTAATCTGATTTATATCAAACATCTTTACTTGTGTTGACAAAGGCGTCGACGACAGGCTTTCTGTCGTCGGCGCTTTTTCTATTTACAATTTTGGAGGTCAAAATGGAAAAACTCAAAAGATACGTTGACATCGACTATACCAAATACGCCCCCGAGCTGCGGCACCCGGAAGTCAAATACGGCTTACCGGAGCAGGTTCGCTACTGCGAGCGCTGCGTGATGAGCAACCAGAAGCCGAATTCGTGCAGTGAATTTGAGCACACAATCGACAGCAAAAAGCATAGTATGCACATTGATGAAAGCGACGGAATATGCGACGCCTGCCGCGCCAACGACCAAAAGAAAGACGGAAACATCGACTGGTCGCTTCGTGAAAAAGAGCTTATCGAGCTATGCGACCGCTTTCGCAAAACCGACGGCAGCTATGATTGCCTCGTGCCCGGCTCCGGCGGAAAAGACAGCTTCTATGCAAGTCATGTGCTTAAATACAAATACGGAATGAAGAAATCACCCGTGAGGAGGGCGTCGCGCTTGTAAAGAAGTTTGACGGCGAGTATCCGCTGCGCTTCGCCGATGAAATATTCAAGTATTTGTCCATTGACGAAAAGAACTTCCCTGTCGCTTCCAAGTGCTTCGAGCAGCCGACGATGGACCGAGAATACTTCGACCACCTCGCCGACCGCTTCCGTTCGCCCCATATCTGGATGTATGAAAACGGAGAATGGAAGCTGCGCAAAACGGTATATTGATATGAGTAACAAAATCCGACTGGCGGCGCGGCTCGACGTCAAAAACAACTATCTGGTCAAAGGAATACAGCTAGAGGGACTTCGGAAGCTCGGCGACCCAAATGAATTTGCCCGTCGCTACTACAACGAAGGCATCGACGAGCTGATAT
>CAYXRE010000135.1:1667-5536 GCA_964466125.1 uncultured Oscillospiraceae bacterium | reverse complement strand
ACGCCAACCACCCCGTCGAGACCGCCCAGACGCTGCGCGAGCACGCCGACGGACTGACATGGGTCTACACGGGCGACCTGGGAATGATGGACTCGGAGGGCTTTGTCTACTTCAAGGGACGCATCAAGCGCATGATAGTAAGCTCCGGCTACAACATATATCCCGGTCAGCTTGAGAACATCCTCGACGCGAACGAGCTGGTGCACATGAGCTGCATAATCGGCGTGCCCGACCCGTACAAAATGCAGAAGGTCAAGGCGTTCGTAATGCTCAAGGAGAACGTACCTGCCGACGATGACACCCGCGCAAAGCTGATGGAATACTGCAAAAAGCACATTGCGAAGTACGCGCTGCCTTATGACATCGAGTTCCGCGAGGTGCTGCCCAAGACGCTGGTCGGCAAGGTCAACTTCCGCAAGCTCGAGCAGGAGGAGATGGAGAAGAACGGCGGAGTGCTCTCCGCAGCGCCGCTTGAGATAGTGGACGCGCCGAGCGAAGCTCCCGCAAAGGAAGCCGCACCCGCTGAAGAAAAGAAGGAAGCCGCCAAAAAGCCCGCTGCAAAGAAAACGGCGAGCACAAAGAGCAAGTAAAAGCGAGCAATCGCTTTTGCCGCTCGAATAAGTTTTAGAATTAAGCAGCTCCCGCCGTGAACTCGGCGGGAGCTGCTTTTTAGCTGAGTATTTCACCGCAGACGCTTTGTACACAGTCGTCCGAAGTCTTGCCCAACGCAGCTAAACGCGGGCAAGTGCGCGGTAACAAGAAGGCGGCAGACACTGCCGTGTCTGCCGCCTTGCCGCTGTCATTGCTTTGCTTTATTCCCGCGCCGCAAAGACGGTTTTACGATTCCCAGAACAGGTCGTTGAGCGTCTTGCCGAGGACCTGACAAATTGCCGTGCACAGCTTTATCGTTGGGTTGTAGTCGCCCATCTCAATAGAGTTTATCGTCTGGCGGGAGACGCCGACGGCGTCTGCGAGCTGCTGCTGGGACATATCCAGCGCCGCGCGTGCGGATTTAAGCCTCAGATTCTTCATCAGCGCCCGCCCCCATTCTCTTGTGTACTATCGCCGTGCGCACGCCGAACACAATCACGATAGCGGCGAGCACACCGGCGCAAATCAGGTTTATCGAAACAAGCGGAAGCGCAGCCTTCTCAGCGGCACCCATATTGTGAATGTTCATAAGTCCGATACCGAGATTGAGCAGCGCAATGCCGCTTGCGACGAGCATGACCGTCTTCGGACGTTCGTTGAGCGACAGATACGCGTCGTTGAAAATGCACACAATCGCGAACACCGCAAGCGAGATGAACAGCGCGACGAGCTCTACCATAAATGTTCCGAAGATAACTGCGTCTGCAAACTCCTGCACAAGGCGCAGTAAGAACATGGATATGAGCAATGTAATGTATGCCGCCTTAAACGCCTTTCCGCGCGCGAGCTGCTGACGCTCGTCAAAGACCCACTTCTTCTTTTTCAAAGCCATCGCAATTGCCACGATGGCAAGCCCTATAATGATTCCCACCAAAAAACCGAATTTTGCTTCTGTCGAAAGTTCCATGATTGTTGTTGATTTCCTCCTTGTGTTTTGTTGAGGTGAGTATATCACGATGATTACATAATGTCAAGTATTCACGACAAAATAATTTTCACAGCCGACATAATGCTAATTTTAAGGGCTCCTTGTGGAGTTGCCTGAAATGTGGTGATATAATATAACCGCTGCAATGCAATGACGTATGGAGCGCTCGCTGCACTATTCATTATCTATTCGGGCGCGTCGCGGTCGGCGGAGCACAGACAAAAATCGGCGCAAGAGCACAAACGTATTCGGCGTGAGGGCGGTGTTTAATGGCTCATCGTTGGCAGCGATGTTTTCGGTTGGTAGAGCTTTTGGGGACGACGTGTATTTGAATAAATGAAAATGAAAGAGGAATTTCAATGAATGAGCTGAAAATAACAAGTCCGGCGTTTGCTCCGGGAGATTGGATACCCGCGCGCCACTGCGGGTATGACAAAGACATTTCGCCCGAGCTGCGCGTTGAGGGCGCTGAGGGCGCGGTGACGCTTGCCGTGACGCTCGACGACATGGGACACCCGATTTTTCCCGGCTACAACCACTGGGTCGCGTGGAATCTGCCCGCCGTGAGCGTAATACCCGAGGGAATCCCGACGGGTGCGCTCGTTGAAGCGCCGATACATATCGAGCAGGGCATGGCTTACGGCAAACACCGCTATCGCGGACCCAAGCCGCCGTTCAACTGGCTGCATGACTACCGCTTCACCGTTTATGCGCTGGACTGCTCGCTTTCACTTGGTGCGGACGCCGACAAGCCTGCGCTGCTCGCCGCTATGGACGGGCATATTCTCGCGGCAGGCGAGCTGTTCGGGAAGTATCAGCGCCGCCACAAGTAACGACCCGCCGCGGCGGGGGAAACGACTGCTCTCTTTGCTGGCGATTCACCGGCTTTGCGGGAGCGTACGACAGTATAATGTCGAAGGGCGGGAATCATTCGCCGTCTTTCTCCCGCCGCAGGCGGGGGAAACGACTGCTCTTGCTTGTTGGCGAAAACCCCGCTTTGTGGTATCATACAAAGCAGAAAAATGAAGGGCGGGCGCGTTTTGAGAAAGATAAATACATACAGCTTGTTTCGCTTGATAATCATTCTGTTCGTGGTCATCGGTCACAGCACCTATCTTTCCATGGCGAGCATTTCAGGTGCCGTGAATTACGCCATGCCGGAAAATGCGGCGGCAGTGTTCTCGACCGGCTTTTACAAGGTGCTCGAGTTCCTTTCCTCTCGCGTCAACAACTTCCATATGCCGCTGTTCTTTATGCTCTCGGGCGCAGTGTACAGCCTTTCGAGCAAGAACGAGGAAATTCCCTTCAACACGCTCGCCGCAAAAAAGGCGGAGCGGTTGGTCGCCCCGTTTTTCATCTACGGTCTGCTGTTTATGCTGCCCATGAAGCTGCTCGGCGGCTATTACACCGCTGAGACCTTTCCCGCCGCCGTCCGCGGATTCCTCATCGGCGACGAATCGGGTCATCTGTGGTTTTTGACGGCGCTGTTCTGGTGCTTCATGATTTTCTCGCTCATCAACCGCGGGCTTTCCCGCTTCGGCGCGTGCGCAACGCTGTTCGGCTGCACTCTTGCGAGCATTGCCTATCCCGCGCTCGGCGACGCGGATTTTTTCGGACTTCGCACCGGCTTTTCAATGCTCATCTGGTTCGCGCTCGGCTATGCGTTCAACGCGCTGTGTTATAAAAAGCTCGCAAGCATCAAGAGCTGGGTGCTCGCCGTCGTTGCGGCGGCGTTCGGCGCGCTGTTGCTGTTTGATATGTACTATGTTTTCATTCCCGATTTGCAGCTTGCGCTGTGCGTCGCGGTGTTCCTGCTTGCGCTGTGCGAGCTTGCTTCGCGCATTCCCGCCGTTGCGGACAGCAGTTTTCTTCGTATGCTCGAGCGGGACAGCATCTACGTCTATCTCTTCCACGACCCGCTGAATTTTGTCATATTGCGCTTTGCGTTCGCGAATTGGTGGGTCAGCGACCCCGTTATGTCGTGGGTCTATGTGCTCGCGCGCACTCTAGGCGTGGTCGTCGTTTCAATATTGCTCGGCGAGCTTATCGGTCTGCTCAAGCGGGCAGTCACAAAAAAGCACCCCGGAAGAGAGAACGGTCTGCTGCTCAAGTCCTTCTAGCAATAGTAAATATAAAAGTCCTTTCCTCCTGAAGGAGGAAAGGACTTTTTTAAGCCGAATTACTGACCTGTGGTCATTCCAGTTCGGTTATTCCTGTGTAAAGCTGATGGTACAGCCCGCTTTCGGCGATGAGCATTTCGTGGGTGCCGCGCTCGACAATGCTGCCGTGG
>CAYXRE010000135.1:0-1657 GCA_964466125.1 uncultured Oscillospiraceae bacterium | reverse complement strand
GTCAAGCACCATTATTACGTCGGCGTTCTTGACGGTGGACAGCCGGTGGGCGATTACGAACACGGTGCGCCCTTTCATGAGCGAGTCCATGCCGCGCTGCACTATCGCCTCGGTTCTGGTATCAATCGAGCTGGTCGCCTCATCGAGTATCATGACGGGCGGGTCCGCGACGGCGGCGCGCGCAATGGAGATAAGCTGGCGCTGACCCTGCGAAAGCCCCGAGCCGTCGCCGGAAAGCAGCGTGTCGTAGCCGTCCGGCAGTCGGCGAATGAAGTCGTCGGCGTTCGCGAGCTTTGCGGCGGCGATACACTCCTCGTCGGTCGCGTCCAGCTTGCCGTAGCGGATGTTGTCCATTACCGTGCCGGTGAACAGGTTGACGTCCTGAAGCACGACGCCCAGCGAGCGGCGCAGGTCGTCCTTTTTGATTTTGTTGATGTTTATGCCGTCGTAGCGTATCTTGCCGTCGGCAATGTCGTAAAAGCGATTTATGAGATTTGTGATGGTCGTCTTGCCCGCGCCCGTTGCGCCGACGAAGGCGACCTTCTGCCCGGGTTCGGCGTAGAGCGTAATGTCGTTGAGGACGTTTTTGCCCTCGACGTAGGCGAAGTCCACATTGTACATCTGTATATCGCCGCGAAGCTCGGTGTAGGTCAGAGAGCCGTCGCCGTGCGGGTGCTTCCATGCCCACAGTCCCGTGCGCGCGGCACTCTCGACAAGCTCGCCGTTCTCGTCGCGCGATGCGTTGACGAGCGTGACATAGCCGTCGTCCACCTCGCTTTGCTCGTCGAGCAGCTCAAAGATGCGTCCTGCGCCAGCGAGCGCCATAGCGACCGAGTTGAGCTGCTGGGAGACCTGGCTTATCGGCTGCATGAAGGAGCGGGAGAGCTGTAAAAAGGAGGCGATAGCGCCGAGCGTCAGTACGCCTGCGCCGGCAAGCGTGATGTTGGTCACGCCGTTGATTGCGAGCGCGCCGCCGACAATCGCGATGAGTACATACAGCAAGTAGCCGAGGTTGCCCATAATCGGCATGAGAATGTTGGCGTATTTGTGCGCGAGCGTTGCGTTATTGCGCAGCTCGCCGTTCTTTTGGTCGAAAATCTCCTTTGCCTTTTCCTCATGGCAAAAGACCTTGACCACCCGCTGCCCGTTAATCATCTCCTCGATGTAGCCGTTGACGTCGCCGAGAGAGCGCTGCATACCGACAAAGTATTTGCCGGAGTTGCTCGCTACTTTTCCTGTGACGTTGAACATGAGCAGTATGAAGACGATGACGAACAGCGTCAGCCACACGCTGGTGCTGAGCATGGCGAAGAACACCATAACTATGGTTATGAGCGACGAGAACACCTGCGGAAGGCTCTGGGAAATCATCTGGTTGAGGGTGTCCGCGTCGTTGGTGTAGCGGCTCATGAGGTCGCCGTGGGTGTGCGAGTCGAAGTACTTAATCGGCAGCGTCTGCATATGCGCAAACATCTCGTCACGAATGTCCTTGAGTATGCTCTGCGCCATGACGACCATAACGCGGTTGAACAGGAACCCGCTGATTATGCCCACGAGGAATATGCACGCCATCGAGCCGAGCGCGCCCCACAGTCCCGAAAAATCCGCGGTCTCGGTGAGCAGCAGCGGTGCGATGTAGTCGTCGATTAGGGTGCGC
>CAYXRE010000134.1:0-5578 GCA_964466125.1 uncultured Oscillospiraceae bacterium | reverse complement strand
GAACATGAGCGGCATAACGGAGCGCGGGGCAAGCTTTGTCTGCGCGGTCAGCTTCGTTTCGGCATCAGTCAGCTTTACCGTCCGCGGGGAATGTGCCGGAACGATAATCGATCACAAGCGCGGCTCGGGCGGCTTCGGCTCAACGGGTGTCAAGTGAATGGAAAAGCTGATACTTGCCTCGAAAAGCCCGCGCAGACGCGAGCTTTTCGCTTTGATATGCCCCGATTACGAGTGTGAGGACGCGCATTTTGACGAAAGCGCGCTGCGCTGTGCCGACGCGAGCGAGCGGGCAAAGGCACTTGCAAGAGGAAAATGCGAATCGGCGGCGAAACGCCACCCGGAAGCGGTGACCGTCGGCTGCGACACCGTGGTTTGCGTAAACGGCGAGATTCTCGAAAAGCCCGCCGACCGCGCCGACGCGCTTCGTATGCTCTCCTTGCTTTCCAGCGCGCGGCACACCGTCTACACAGGCGTTTGCATAATTTCGCACGACGAGCCGCTCGAAAGCTTTGTCTGTGCGTCCGATGTGGAGTTCTTTGCGATAAGCGACGAGGACATGAACGCCTATGCCGACACCGACGAGCCCTACGACAAGGCGGGCGCATACGGGATACAGGGCGCGGCGTCCCGATGGCTCAAGCGCATTGACGGGGACTATTTCAACATCGTCGGACTGCCCGTTTCACGCATCTTCAACGCCCTTCGCGCACACGGGATTCTATAAATATTGGTTATTCTACACATATAATTTATTGTAATAATCGACTGATTCTGTTATAATAACGATTAAGGTATTTTCGAGGTAACGATATGGGAATGATTACAATGGTGACGTCCGGCAAGGACGGAGCCGGAAAGTCCACCGTCTGCATGATGCTCGCCGACGCGCTGGATGCGCTTGGAAAACGCACTCTCATCATCGAACTCGATACCGGTCACCGCAGTCTCGACATAATGTCCGGCAGCTACGGACAGACGGTCTACGACATCTTTGACGCCATTTCCGGACGCTGCGAGCCTGAGCAGGCAATCGTTCGCGCCCCGTCGCCCCGCCGCGAGATATACGTTATGACCGCGCCGTACAAAAACGAGCCGGTCAGCGGTGAACAATTCGTGCGGCTGTGCACGGCGCTCAGCGAGCAGTACGACCACGTCATAATCGACACGTCCAACCACACCGGCGCGATTGTCGCCGCGAGCACCGTCGCCATGAACGCGATGCTGCTCGTCACCCCCGACCCGCTTGCGATACGCGAAGGGCGCATACTTGCAGAACGCCTCGGCGATTTGTCCGTGCCCAACGCAAGGCTTCTCATCACGAGGGTGGTTCCCTCAAGGGTGCGCGAGGGAATCGTCGCAAACCTCGACGTGTGCATTGACAGCGTCGGGCTGCGGCTCATCGGCGTAGTGCCGGAAGACGACGAGATAGCGCTTGCGTGCGCTAAGGGCGTTCCGCTGGACACAAAGAGCCAGTGCCGCCTCATTTTCAACAATCTCGCGCAGCGGCTTTGCGGAAACGACGTTCCGCTCGCGATGGATTAACCAAACACGTCATAACGACTTGAAGGAGAAATAGATGAATATTGCTTTGATAGCCCACGATTCCAAAAAGGAGCTTATGGTGCAGTTTTGCATAGCGTACTGCGGTGTGCTTTCGCGCCACAACATCTGCGCGACGGGCACGACCGGCAAGCTCGTAAGCGAGGCGACGGGGCTGAATATTCAAAAGTTCATGTCCGGCAGACAGGGCGGCGACCAGCAGATAAGCGCGCGCATTTCCTGCAACGAGATAGACCTGCTGCTCATGTTCCGCGACCCCATCGGCAAAAAGGAATTTGAGCCCAACGAGATGACGCTGTTGCACCAGTGCGACGTGCACAACATCCCCGTGGCGACCAACATCGCGACCGCCGAGGTGCTAATCCACGGTCTTGAGCGCGGCGACCTCGACTGGCGCAATATCGTTAACCCCAAGAATCAGTAAGCGCGCAGGGACGGGCGGCGGCGGTTGCCTTTCCGGCGCTAACCGCTTTTCGGGCGAATTCGATTGTATGTAGCCGTTTTATTCCCGCTTTTCGGCGGTGATAAGACGGCTATTGACAGTTTTGGGCTTGTTTTTGCTGACACGGCCGTTTGAGCCTCACCCGAGCGCCGCAGCGAAGCATACGGAAATGCGCAGGCCGCGAGGCGGTTTTCAGCACAAATTAAGCGATTTGCAATATACTGTAATATAATTTAGCTTTTTCATCGGCGTTCGGCGCGCCGTAGAGTCGAAAAACGGATGGTATCTATGACTTTTTCGCGCAACTCAAAAAGAATCCTGTCGCTGCTGCTCGCCTTGGCGCTGCTTTGCGCGCTTTTGGGCGGCTGCGACATACCGCAGAGCGAAACGATAATCTATTCCATGGACTGCGAAAACGCCCTTGTGAACGGCGCAAAGAAGCAGGCCGACTGCGCGCCCTTCGTTATGGACGGGGTCGGCTACGTCCCCGTGGAATTCACGGCGCTTTCGCTCGGCGGCAGCTGCACGGACAACGGCGGCGCGCTGCTGGTGAGCGTCGGTTCCAAGCAGTTCTCCGTTTCCGAAACGGGAGAAGCGGCGGTCATTGCCGACGGCGTGCTGTGCTACCCTGTTTCGCTGCTTTGCTCGGCGCTCTCGCTAGAGCTGACCGTTTGCGGCGGGGTGTTTGTCATCGCGACCGCCAAGGCAAATTTCTCCGGCGACGCACTGCGTTCCTATGCGCTTCGGCTGGGCAACGCGCAGGGCTTTACCGACAAGGCCGCGGCGACGCAGACGGCAAGCGTGAAAAGCTGTGTTGAGTTTTTTGAGGACTATACATACGAGCAGATGTGCATGGACATCGACGAGCTGGAAGCGCAGTACCCGCAGCTCATCACCTCCTTTTGCATCGGCGCCTCCGAGGAGGGGCGCGAGCTGAAGGCGTTCAGCTTCGGACGCGGCGCACGGGAGATAATCCTTGTCGGCTCGATACACGCAAGCGAGTTTGTCACCACCACGGTGCTCATGACGATTGTTGACCGCTACGCGGCGGGCTATGTCAACGACGACGAATACGAGGGAATGTCCTACCGCGAGCTGCTCGACGGCGTGAAGTTCATCGTCGTGCCCATGCTCAATCCCGACGGCGTGAAGATAGCCCAGCTTGGTCCCGAGGGCTCCGCCGACCCGAAACGAACCTATTCCATGGATTTGCGAAGCGCCGGCTATTACGGCTGGAAGGCGAACGCGAACGGCGTCGATTTGAACCGCAACTTCCCCTTCATGTGGTGGAACGCGAACGGAGTCTACATCCCAAGCTCAAAGTTTTACCACGGTCCGTCCGCGGGCAGCGAAAGCGAAACTCAGGCGATGCTCGCGCTGATGAAAAACACCCCCTACTGTATGCTCGGGGATTTTCATATCTACGGCAACGTAATTTACTGGGACGACGACCAATGGGACGGCGCTCCCTTCAAGCAGACCGCGCAGCGGCTTTGCGCCGAGACCGGCTACGCGGATTTCGGCGACGAACCGCTCGAATCCTTTGGCGGCTATCTCGTTAACTATTCGCGCAACGTCTACCACCGCTTTTCGGCGGTGTTCGAGCTGTCCGACTACTGGGCAAACCCCTTCAGCGAGTATCTGTTCTCGCTCGCGCTCGACGAGGTCTACGGCGTGCCCGCCGTGCTCGCGGACGAAACGCTCGGCAAATACGACTTCGACCCCGCGCTGCGCGTCTTTGTCAACGGGAGAAACGCCGTCTTTACGGGTGAGCGCAGCAACGACGGCAAGACTCTCACGCCCGACCAGCTTGCGGACATAGCGGCTTTTTGCGGCGGCGCGCTTTCTTCGGACGGCTCTGCGCTCGAGCGCGGCGGCAAAAGCATTCCGCTCGCTTTGTCAGACGGACTTGTTCCCTTTCGCTCGGACGACGACAGCGGCGCGCTGGACGCTCTCGAAGCGCTCGGCTGCGAATGCTCGCTGTCGGACGAGGGTATGACTATAAATATCAGCTGTTGGAAATAAGGTGCATTCAATGCTAATCTGCGGACTTCAAAAGCTCTCTTTGGTCGATTATCCCGACAAGCTCGCCGCGACGATTTTCACCGGCGGGTGCAACTACCGCTGCCCGTTTTGCCACAACGCCCCGCTCGTGACCGAGCTTGCAAGCGCGCAGGAGATAAACGAGGACGAGGTGCTGGAGTTTCTCAAAACGCGGCGCGGGCTGCTGGACGGGATATGCCTGTCCGGCGGAGAGCCGCTTATGCAAAAGGACGTTGCGGAGTTTCTCACAAAGGTCAGGGAACTGGGCTTTTCAATCAAGCTGGACACCAACGGCAGCTTCCCCGACAAACTCATCTCGCTCGTCGGCGCGGGACTGGTCGATTACGTCGCCATGGACATCAAGAACAGCCTTGCGATGTACGCAAAAACCGTCGGGGTGGAATCGGTCGATTTGCTTTCAATACGCCGCTCGGCGCAGTTTCTCATGAGCGGCACGGTGGAGTATGAATTTCGCACGACGCTCGTGCGCGAGCTGCATGACGAGCAGAGCCTGCGCGAGCTGGGCGAATGGCTTCGCGGCGCAAAGCGGCTTTATCTGCAAAACTTTGTCGATTCCGGAAACCTCATTAAACAGGGGCTTCACGGCTTTTCAAAGCAGGAAATGCAGCAGCTGCGGCAGGTCGTCGCTCCGTTTTTTGACGACGTATATCTACGCGGAGTATAAACTGCATATTGCGTTCGTTCGTAAATATAACCTAAAAAAAGACACTATATATAGTGTCTTTTAATATTGACATCTTTCACCCCTGCGATATAATTATACTTGGTTAAGGTTCCGCTTAAGGGCGGTTTTCGCACACAACTCATTCACGGGGGAACAGACTATGTATAAGGTCATAAAGAGGGACGGACAGGAGACAGACTTTAACATTTCAAAAATCTCGGTCGCTATCACAAAGGCGTTCGAAGCTACAGATAAACAGTACAATCCGGATATAATCGACCTGCTTGCGCTCAAGGTCACCGCCGACTATCAGACCAAGATAGTTGACGGCAAGGTGGGCGTTGAGGACATTCAGGACAGCGTTGAAACGGTGCTGAGCGAGGCGGGCTATGCGGACGTCGCGCGCGCTTACATCCTTTACCGCAAGCAACGCGAGAAGATACGCAACATGAAGTCCACCATTCTAGACTACAAGGAGCTGGTGGACAGCTATGTGCATCTGCGCGACTGGCGCGTCAAGGAAAACTCCACCGTCACCTACTCGGTCGGCGGACTGATTTTGAGCAACTCGGGCGCGATAACGGCGAACTACTGGCTGAGCGAAATATACGACGAGGAAATAGCCAACGCCCACCGCAACGCCGACATACACATCCACGACCTTTCCATGCTGACCGGCTACTGTGCCGGCTGGTCGCTGCGGCAGCTCATTCAGGAGGGTCTGGGCGGCGTACCGGGCAAGATAACCTCCGCGCCGGCAAAGCATCTGGTTTCCCTTTGCAACCAGATGGTCAACTTCCTTGGAATCATGCAAAACGAATGGGCGGGCGCGCAGGCGTTCTCCTCCT
>CAYXRE010000133.1:0-5583 GCA_964466125.1 uncultured Oscillospiraceae bacterium | reverse complement strand
GCCCCGGTCGACAAGGCCGAGGCGCGGCGCCGGCTCGGAATCGACGCGGCTGCGCTACATGTCTTTTTCTAACCTGGTGTTTTCCAAGCTCACCTTTTCGTGCGACGCGACCCCCAAGGCATTCGGGCGAAAGCTGCGTCTCGCGCGGACGGATAAAATTCGATTCCGCTTTGAAAACGGGCAGCTGAACGAACCGTTCGGATTGTATAACTACGGGCTGGAATATCAGATTAACGGAAAAATCAGATAGGAGAGAAATATGAGTGAATTAAGAATCGAAAGCGCGGACCTCGACGGCAAGGGAGTAATCGGTCTGGCGGACTGTCCCGAGCTTTCGACGCTTGCCATGCAGGAAAAGCTCGACGAGCTGGCGACCGACGTTATCGTGCCCAAGTTCAACGGGCTCATCGACGCGCTTGAGGCGGCGAGCGGCGCACAGGAGATAGGCTTTTGTGACGCGGACATCACTGCGCAGACGGTAGGCGACGCGATAAGCGAAGTAAAGGACGACCTCGACGCGGCGGTGCTCGCGGCTGGCAATATGCCGCTCGGCGGTGCGGCGGGGCAGGTGCTTTGCAAGGCGTCGGCGGCGGACAACGACACACAGTGGTACACGCACAGGCTGACGGCGAGCGGACAGCTCACAACGGCGTGGACGGGCGACAGCGCGCCTTATACGCAGGAGGTCGCGGTGACGGGTATGCTTGCGACCGACGAGCCGCATATAACTCCCGTTTACTCCTCGACGCTTGCGACGGCGATTGCTCAAAAGGAAGCATGGGCGAACGTCAGCAAGGCGGAGGCGGGAGCGGGAAAGGTTACGTTCACCTGCTTTGAGGACAAGCCGACTGTTGCGATTGACCTGCAAATCGAGGTGATACGCTGATGGGCGCGGCGTTTTTGTACGGCAGCGGCGGCGCGAGCATTCTCAACGTAACGGTGCTCGGCGGCACGACGCAGCCAAGCAATCCGAAAGAAAACACGCTGTGGGTAAATACCGATGTCGAAATCACCGACTGGGATTTTAACGCTGCACAGCCGACGACACGAACCGACGGAACAGCTCTAAGAGGCGGAGAGGTCTGGCTCAAGACGGCAACGAGCGCGGGGATTCATTTCAACGCGCTGAAAAAGAACGGTCTGATGGCTTATCCGATGAAGGTGTATCAGTACAGCGGAACAACATGGGTCGCGAAGGACGCGCAGATATACCGTGACGCAGCGTGGGAGCGCATTGTGAATTATCTGTATCTCAACGGAGAGCAGTTCGTTCCCATGCAGCAGTACCAAGGCGCGGACACCGGCAGCGGCAGTGTGACTTTCGGCACGAGCGCAATCACAATTACGCGAAACGGAGTAGTGTGTGAATACGCAGGACCGACGGATAAGATTGACCTTACCGATTTCACGACGCTCACGGCGTTGTTCGCGAGCGTCGAAGGCGGCGGCACGAGTGCGCAAAAAGGATTGCTTATAGTCGGTGCAGACCCAAATGCAATCACCACACGCCGAAAGCCGACGACGTTGACGGAATTCGAAGTGTTTGGCGGGGACAGCATATCCGACAAGATGCTGACAGTTGATATAACTGCGCTCACCGGTGAGCAGTACATCTATGCCGGGTTAAGCTCCGGATGGGCAGGCACAACCGAATGCACGCTGAGCGAACTGGTCTTGAGCTGAGGAGGGCAGAATGAGAACGATATACATCGACAGCGATTATCGCTGTCACACAGATAACGCCGAGGGGCGAACAGCGGTACAGACGGATGCGTTTGACGGCAAGTGCGACGAATACATCGAGGGCTGGCGCTTTGTCCCGCAAGGCGAGACTTGGACGCGCTGGGACGGACACGATTTTCACGGACCGATGATTTGCCCCGCAGTGGACAGCATTGGGCTTGAACGGGCGCAGGCGGCATACATCGAGCAGCAATACATCGCGGCAGTTGCCGCGGTGGACGAGCTGCTGCTTGCGGCGGCGGGAGGTGAAAGCGCATGAGCAATCCGATAATACTCGCAAGGATTAAGTACCTGTACGACAGCGGACAAATCGACGCTGCGGCGCTGGCGAGTTTTGTTGACAAGGGCTTCATCACACAGTCCGAGGCGAGCGCGATTGCCGCGCCGACCGCGTGAGGCTTTGGGTGAAATACAGGGAGTTAATGCAGTGAAAAGGAGGGAAAGGGATTGTCCGAGGTAATTGTCGTGGCGATTATATCGCTGCTGGGTACGGCGCTCGGGTCTTTCAGCGGCTATAAGCTGACGAGCTATCGAGTCGAGCAGCTGGAGAAAAAGGTCGATAAACACAACAACTTCGCCGCGCGAATGCCGGTCGTTGAAGAACAGATAAGGGTCATAAATCACCGAATCGAGGACTTGGAAAGAGAAAGGGAGGGTCAGAAATGAAAAGACTGTTTGCGTCAATCATCATTTACGCCGTGCTCATATCGGCGCTTGCGGGAGGCGTGCTCGCGGCAGGCGGCGCGGTTGAGACGGCAGCGCCGATTGACATAACCGAGCTTGCGAACGCGCTGCTGGTGCTGCTTGCGGCGGTTATAACGACATTTGTTGTGCCGTGGATTAAGGCGAAACGCAAAAACGAGAGCGACGGAAACGTCGAGCTTTGGACGCGAATCGCCGTGCAGGCGGCTGAGCAGTATTTCGGCTCGGGCGCCGGTCAGGAGAAAAAGAAATATGTTATGGAGTATCTTGCGAGCCGCAACATCACGGTGGACGATGCGGTAATCGAAGCGAGCGTGAACGAGCTGTTCGGGTATGCGGGCGGCGGAACACCGTATGAGGAAGCCCAAACGGAGGGCGAGCTTTGAGCGCGGTATGCTTTCCGATGAACCGCATTGCGATAACCGCGCCTTATGGTCCGTACACCGTCAACGGTGAGCGCAAGCCCCACTACGGCTGCGACATCTGCTCGCAAAGCAACGCGAACGTCGCCGCTGCGCACGCGGGAAAAGTGGTGATGAGCTGTTATGACACGGCGGGGGGAAATATGCTTGCGCTGCTCGGGGAGTTCAACGAGCAGGCCGATGTATTGACCCGCTACGCGCATCTTGCGTCGCGCAAGGTCTCCTTGGGGCAGACGGTGAATCAAGGGCAGCTTATCGGCGCGCAGGGGGCTACCGGAACGGCGTGCTTCGGGCGGCATCTGCACTTTGAGACGTGGCTGGTGCCGAAGAACTATACATACCGCTGCACCGACCGCTCAAAATACTCGGTTGACCCGCTGAGCGTGTGTCATTTGCTGAACTCGCAGACCTTTGTGTGCGACGAGGACACCTTCTTCAAGCAGGGAATTCCCTATCCCGAGCCGCAGCCGGACAAGCTGACGGCGCTTGCGGATGGCACACGGCTTGTCGTGAGCGACGGCAGAGTGCGGGTGCGGCTGGTGCCGTTCACCGACTACACACCGCTTGTAATGGGCGGCTCGGACAGAGGAAAGGACACGCTCGCAGAGCTGTTTGACGCGCGGGAGTTTGCGGCAAGCGCTTATTGCGAAACCGGCGACGGGGACGCAAAAAACCGCTGGGCGCTCATCGACACGCCGCTGGGAAAATGGTGGACGGCGCTCATAGACGGCTGCACTCGGCTCGAGCCGGAGATTGAAGCGCTCCCGCAGCGGGATAATCTGACGCCGGCGCTTGAGCGCATAGCGCAAATCGCGCTTGAAGCGCTGAAAGGAGAAAACGAATGAGCTACAAAGAGGAGATTCGCCAGGCGCATATCGCGGCGCTTAGGCAGAAGTATCTGGACATTATCGACGAGGCGAGGCGGGATAAAGAGGCGAAGCAGAAGCAGTATGACCTGGATGTGCGCGACGCGTACGTGGACAAGATGAACGGGCTTCGCGACCGCCCGCAATATATTCGCTCGCTCGGTATGAGCGGGGGCGTGCAGGAGCTCGACCTTGAGGGTCTGACGATGGACTATGAGGGCAGGATGAACGACTATAAGCGCTCGCAGCGGGAGTTCATCGCGGCATACAAGGCGGTCGTCGCAAAGCAGAACCGGCTGATGCAGCTTGCCGTTGACGAATACAACGCTAAAGCGGCGCTGGAGGACTACAACGAAGCGCTCAAGGCTCAAAAGACGACCTCGCGTTCCTCGACACGCAGGTCAAGCGGCTCGTCGGGCAACACAAGCGCGAGCGAGCAGAAAACCAAGGAGGTCGGGCAGTATGTTGACCCTTCGGCGCTCGTCGGGACAGGCCGCGGAGTACCGAACATGAAAAAGACCTATATACTCAACTGGCACGGCAGATAACGGAAGGGCGGCAGCGGCGGGGCGGAGTGCCCCGCCGCTGTTCTGTTTTCAAAATACGGCAAATGATATATAATGACAAAACACAAGCGAAGCCAAGGTGAGTGCGAAGGAGGCAAGAGAGAATTGGGAAAGCTGCCGATATGGGCAAGAGTAATTCTTGAGGAGTTCATCGCAATCGGGTATATCGTGGCGTACTTGTATTCACTTTGTTTTATGCCTTTTTTTGACGATGGATACGAACTTATGCTAACGCATGGACTGCCCTTTTGTGCGCTTACCGTTGTTTTGGTTTTTCTCGTAAAAAGCTGGACGGCGTCGATTCTCGCTGTTATGTTCGGTGGGCTCTGGGCGAATTTCTACATCTTTTGTTTTGTATCTGATTTGTTTAAGGACAACATAACCGACTACACTTTCAGTTTTATACTCTTTATATCTCAATTTCTGATTGTCGCGCTCAGCGGCGAGCTCGGGATTTATCTGAGAATTAAAAAAGGTTTGCGCGAGCAGGAGACGGACGCGCCTTCGATTGAAGCGCTGAAGAAGTTGCCCGACTTAACCGAAAACGAGACCTAAGCAACACGCGAGCCGCGCAGCTCTTAGCTGCGCGGCTTTTCCGTGCTTGTACGGCGCGATAAGAGGGGCGTAGTTAAGCGTGCGTTAAGAATGAGATATATCGCGGCGATTGACGACCTATGGGTTCAAAGCGCTTGGGGTGATATGGTATAATTACAAAAAAGAAGAACGGGGGATGAGTATGAGCGCCGCAAAACGCCGCGCGCAGCGAGAGCGACTTCGCGATTTACTGCAAATACGCGTGTGGGATATACCGCTTACGCTTGCGATTCTGGCGGTGGCGTGCCAGATATGCGCGCTGCTTCGCGCCAGCGGCAGCTCGGACAGTGCGGCGTCGATGATATTCATTCTAGCCGTGTTTATGTGCGCGCGCTTCACGAGCGGATATCTGTGCGGGATTATCGCCTCGGTTTTGAGCGTGCTGGCGGTAAACTACATATTCACCTACCCGTATTTTCATTTCAATTTCACGTTGGCGGGCTACCCGCTGACTATGCTTTGTATGCTCGCAGTCTCGCTCGCCACCAGCGCGCTTACGACGAACACCAAGAAAAGCGAGCGCATAAAGCTGCTTGCCGAAAAGGAAAAGATGCGCGGAAATCTGCTGCGGGCGGTCTCGCACGACCTGCGAACGCCGCTCACGTCAATTCTCGGCGCAACCTCGGCGGTCATTGAGAACGACGAAGCGCTCACAAGTGAGGAGCGCATAAGCCTTTTGCGTGATGTGCA
>CAYXRE010000132.1:1727-5598 GCA_964466125.1 uncultured Oscillospiraceae bacterium | reverse complement strand
AGCACCGCGTCGATGACGTTCTCGGGTATGCGCCGCCGATTCGTGCCGGTCAGCCGCAGCGAGCACAGCTGTTTTTTCGGCTGCGCGTCAAACAAAATCTGCGGGTCGGCGTTGAAGAACACAAGCGAGCTGCCGTAATGTATACCGTTGCCCGAAAGTGATTTCACGCCGAGCGTTTCGCTCGTGCCGTCGCCGTAGCCGAGCGTGAGCGTCAATTTTTCGTACATACAATATCCGCTCGTCGTCGGGTCCAGCCGCAGCGAGGGCGAAAAGCTCCCGAGCCTGTCCAGACCCTCGAAGCGCACGTCCGTTTTGTCCGACTCGTCGGGGTTTTCCGTCATTATAACGCTGCTCTCGTCAAAGCCGGCGCCGAAGTCAAGGTAGAGCGCCGCGTCGTTTTTGAAATCGACCCCCACCTGCGGGTGCAGCGCGCGCTGCTTTTCATCAAAAAAGCCGCGCACGGAAAAATCCATGTCAATGCCGTTTTTTGCGAACAGCGCCGGCACCGCCGTCAGCCACCGCCCGTTGTAAACGCCGTGCTCGAACGGGTCGTATGGAAAGACCTGCGGCTCGTTTTGCAGCGCGCTGTAAAACTCGTCTTGCAGCGCAAATGAGCGCTCGTTGCCGTTGTGCTCCCACTCCCATGCCGATTCGTCGGGTCGCAGAAAGTCAATCAGCCGTTCGCGCCGCCAGACCGCCGCCTGCGCGTTGAAGCGATAGGGCGCGCGCTGTGCGCGTAGCTCGAAGCCGGGGTATCTGTCGCTTTTGATGTTGTCGCCCGGCGCGGGCAGGAAGGAAAAGACGGCGATGTTTTTGTCCGCATCCATCCACCGAAACACGTCGTCGAGCCGCGCGGTATCGACAGGAGCGGTGAGGAAAAAGTCCTCGAGCAGCGTCAGGACATATTCGGTGTCTATGCTCTCAAGCGTCTTTATCAGCCGTTCGCTCCACGCGGGCTTGTCGCCCTTTTTGTAAAGCGCAAGCGAGCGAATGTCAAGTCCTTCAAAGGAAAAGCTGTCGCTTTCGGTGTTAAGGATTATCGGGAACGGCACGTCCCAGTTCTTTTTCAGCAGCGTAAAAAACGGAGTCCACAGGTCGCGGTAGCCGTCGTTTGTCGAAACGATAACGGTGCAGTCGATAGCGCTCGCCATGCTTTCCTCCGTCTTGCAATGATGCTCATTATTATATTACATCAAAGCATTTGTGTAAAGCGCGGCGCAATACGGTGCACCGAAAAAGGGCTGCTTCCCGCGCGGCGCGGAAAGCAGCCTTCTATGTTCGATTCTCTGTACGCGGTCAGCTGCTGCATATTTTCGGTTACTGCCGCGCTGTTTTACCAGCTTAACTCAAAAATCGTCATCCTCGTCGAACTCATCGTCATCTTCGTCGAAGTCGTCGTCATCTTCATCGAAGTCATCGTCGTCTTCATCGAAGTCGTCATCATCTTCATCGAAGTCGTCGTCATCGTCGTCGAAGTCGTCATCATCTTCATCACAATCGTCGCCGTCCTCATCGAAGTCGTCGGAAAGACAAGAGCCTTTGACTTTGCCGAGTATCTGCCGCATCTCCCTTTGTTCCTCGTCCATTCCGAGCGCCGCCTCAAAGCCGTCTATCTTGCCGTCAAAATCCAAATCGTGCACCGCAGGGTCGTCGAGCAAACCGCTGAAATCGCCGTCCTTGCCGCCGAACAGTCCCATAATCGTGCTCCTTTCAAAGATACTATAGTTTACTATCGTTGTGTTAACATAAGATCGTCAGCCCTTGGCTAATAGTTCAATATCGGCACTTTTGCAATCGTAAATATTATAGTAACCTTTCTTATCGCGAACATCATCCTCTACGATGTACCATTTTTCGCCGTCACAAACTGTTATATCAACAACGATACCTGTCACTCCGTTGTTTTAATCCGAACCCTGTCAAATTCACTAATTATGTCTTCCACATCGTCCCCTTAATCCGATAGATTTGTTATGTCCCCAATCTCGTGGAAACACTTTTGCGTCTGAAAGTCCTTCAGCACCGTTTCGATTGAATACATCGACGGCTCTTCGTTCACCGTCAACTGTATATTACCACACAAATTGTACCATTCATATCCCTTTGCGCGGGGATTGACTGTAATTTGCGGGTTTTGCCGCGAAAAAGCGCCCGACACTCCCGCGGGGCGGGAAGGTCGGGCGCGGTCAGCAGACGATGCCGTCAGCTCTGGTCCTTGGACTTAAAAATCACCGCGACGAGCAGCGCGAAAAGCAGCGTCGCCGCAATTCCGCCGGATGCCGCCGTCAGTCCTCCCGTCAGCGCGCCGAGCACGCCGTCGCGCTGCACCGCCTCCTTGACGCCCTCAAAGAGCATATTGCCGAAGCCGACTATCGGCACGCTCGCGCCAGCGCCCGCGTATTCGACCAGCATCGGATACAGCCCCACGGCGGACAGCACCACTCCCGCGACGACGAAACCGGTCAGTATGCGCGCGGGTGTGAGCTTGGTATAATCAATCAGCAGCTGACCTATCACGCAGATAAGCCCGCCGACAACGAACGCCTTGACATAATCCATCTTTCTTCCTCCCGAATTTATGTAAGCAAAAACCACCCGCTCGCAGTTATTCTGCCGCACGCGGGTGGTTTTATTCATTTCTTGATTATCCGTTCGTGTTCCGAATGCAAAAGCGCGTCGTATTCTCCCGCGTCCGCCTTGGCTTTCAGCTCGCAGATAAGCGTGCAGTAAAGCTCCTTGAGCTGTTCGCCCGTAAGCGACGGAGGCTTATCCGTCCTTACCCGCGCAAAGCTCATCGGACGCTCGCGTCCTTCAAGAAACCTTGCCGCGCGCTCGCTTTCGCTTCGCAAATAGCCTATGTCCTGCCCGAGCGTGTGCAGATACATCAAATCGCGTATCACGCTGTCGTACCAGCTCTCGAGCTTTTCATCACTGAGCGCAAACACAAGTTTTTCGTCGCGCAGCAGCTCGGAATCGAATTTTGAGTACCTTGCGAGCCGTTCGCGCTCGGCGTTCTCGTCCGCAGGCACGATATACACGCAGCTTGCGTAGTCAAGCGTCGTAAAGCTCCCAGCCGTCATCAGCCGCAAGAACAAATTCCAGTCCTCGTGCGCGCCGAGCTCGGTGCGCATACCGCCGACCCGTTCACAGAGCGAACGCGAAAACAGCACGCCGTTTTGCGTCGTGACACACCGTCGCACCATTGTGAACTCGTCCACCCGCGGAAAATCAAGCAGGCTCCGACCTCGAACCGCGAACTCGTAAGGGCTTTCGGACAGCTTGTCGATTCTGTATGCGACGCCGCGCGTGAACACAACGTCCGCGCGCTTTTCGAGCGCTCTTTTCACCGCAAGCTCGGCGTACTCGGGAAAGAGGTAATCGTCGTCGTCGAGCAGGTTCAAAAACTCTCCGGATGCAACCGAAAAGCCGAGATTCGCCGCCGCCGCGCGCCCGATATTTTCGCCAGTCGCGCGGTAAACAATAGGCAGGTCGGCAAAGTCCTTTTTAATCATTTCCCGCGCAAGCGGTTCGCCGTCCTCGATGACCACAATCTCAAGCCGCTTGTATGTCTGCCGCCGCAGCGATTCCAGCGTTTTTCTCAGCGTCTCGGGGCGCTTGCAGGTGCGGGTGATTATTGAAACGAGCGGGCGCTCGACCGTGTCTTCGACCGCGCAGTGCTCTCCGCGGAAAAAGCCGAAGTCCGCGCCGAACCACTCGCGCACTGTGTTTTTGTATTGTCTGCCGCGTCCCGCCCTTTGGCAAAGCAGCGCGAACAGCGCGCCGAAATTCTTAAAAAACAGTCCGAACCAATGCGAACGTTCCACACCGTAATCTCGCGGGTGCAGCAGACATTTGAGCGCAAGCACTATGC
>CAYXRE010000132.1:0-1717 GCA_964466125.1 uncultured Oscillospiraceae bacterium | reverse complement strand
GCCGCGTGTGCTCGGCGTGAGCTGGGGCCGCACCCTCACCGACGTCGCCGAGCGAACCGAAGCGCGCGCGCAGCTTCAAAACTCCGAACAGCCGCTCGCCGTAATCGGGGCGCGGACTTTGCTCTGCGCTGGCAGTGCACTCCGGCAGGTAGACGGTCTTTTTGCCGACCGCGGCAAGCCGCAGCACTGCGTCGGTCGCCGCCGCGCAGCCCATCTTTTTGTCAATGCCGCCGATCTCGCGTAGCGCAGCGCTTCGCGCGGCAAAGGCGGTGTTATACGCAAACAGCGCCGCGCCGTCTATGGGGTCGGTGCAGCACATTGCCTCGCATGGTGAAGTTCGAAGCACAAAGGCGTCGCCTTCGGCGCTTTGGAGCGCGGCGAGCGAGCCGTCGTCGAGCGGCGGGCAAAACGCCGCCGTTTCGCACTCGGCGAGCGGCGCGAATATGTCGAAATACTCCACACTTTTCATGCGCGTCCTCCGCCAAACAGCCCCGAGAGGCGGCTTGCGAGCTTGTAGGTGTTTGAGCTAAGTATGTTGTTCTTTTCGGTGCGGCGCTGTGAATTCAGCCGAAACAGCTGCGCGTAAAGCGCCGCCGCATCCGCAGCACCGCCGTTCACGGCAGCATACGCGAGCATACGTACGAGCGGCGAATGAATTTTCACGCCGTGCCCGAGCGCGTAGGAAAACACCGTTTTCCATGCCCCCAGTATGCTGTTCGCGTCCGCTTCGCAAAGCGGCTCGTCGGGCTCGAACATTCTGCCGATAAAGAAATCGACGGGAGAAAAGCTGCTAAGATTGAGCTTGAACAGCTCCTCGTGTCCCCGCTCGCGCAGCTCGGCGAGAAGTCGATCATAAAAAACCGCCGTGCGCTCAATAAAGCGGGCATTGACGCCGTGAGACACCGACTCGCTCAAAACACGGTAGTTGACGATGCGCTTGTCAACGTAGTATCCGTTTTTGCAGCACAGCAGATACTTTGCCAAAAACAGCGCGTCCTCGCCAGGAAAATCCTCGTCGAAGCGAAGGGCGTTTTGGTCGATAACGCTCTTTTTGTACAGCTTACACCACAGTGAATCGCTCGCGCCCATAAAGTCCGCAAAGCCGTTCGAAAGGTCATATTCTCCGCTGCGCAGCTTTGTGTACGCCTCGCCGCGCTCGCGAATCGTCGCGCCGCGCTCGGAGGTCTCGGAATAATAGCCCGACACGACGTCCGCACCGCAAAGCGACTGCGCGAAAAGCAGCGTCTCGCAGGCGTTCGGCTCGAAAAAATCGTCCGCGTCGAGGAACATAACAAACTCGCCGCTCGCTTGTTCGAGCGCAAGGTTGCGCGGCGCTCCCGCGTAGCCGGAGTTGTGCTTTGTGCAAAGTGCGGTCACGTTGTCGTACTGCGCCGCAAACTCGCGCAGCAGCTCGCCCGAGCGGTCACTCGAGCAGTCGTCACACGCGACAAGCTGAATTTTCTCAAAGCCTATCGTCTGCTCGCGCAGGCTTCCCAGCGCGCGCGGCAGATATTCTTCCTTGTTGTAAACGGGCATTATCACCGAAACGTCGTATTTTCTCATTGTCCGCGCCTCCCGAGAACCGACGAGACCCGCCGGGCGATTCGATAGCCGCGAGAGTTGAAAATACCCTCCAGTTCGGTGCGGCGCTCGCGGTAAAACTCCCGCAGCGCGAGAAAATCGAACATCAGCCGCTCGTCGCCGCCGAGGCGGCGCG
>CAYXRE010000131.1:0-5634 GCA_964466125.1 uncultured Oscillospiraceae bacterium | reverse complement strand
GTACAGCTGCCATCAAGCCGATTTGGGATGAGCACCGCCGCTTTCTTGAGACCGAAACCGACGAGCAGGGCTGTATGCAGTCGATCCGCTTTATCGGCGAGGAGCAGTTTAACTTTGCGTTCGACATCGTGGACGGGCTTGCGAAAAAATCTCCCGACAAGCTCGCAATGCTTTACCTGTCAAAGGACAAGACCGAACGGCGCTTTTCCTTTTCCGATATGAGCCGCGCATCCTCCCAAAGCGCGAACTACTTCAAATCGCTCGGCATCAAACGCGGCGACCGCGTCATGCTGGTGCTCAAGCGGCACTACCAGTTCTGGTTTGCGATACTCGGTCTGCACAAGCTCGGCGCGATAGCCATTCCCGCGTCCAACCTGCTGCAGGAGCACGACTATACCTACCGCTTCAACGCGGCGGGGGTCAGCGCGATAATCTGCTGCGCGGACGACGACATTCCGCAGCGCGTCGAGAGCGCAGAGAAGGACAGCCCGACGCTCAAAACCAAGATACTCGTCGGCGGCTCCCGGGACGGCTGGCAGGACTATGACAATTACAGTCTTTTCAACGAGCGCTTCGAGCGCGCGGACGACGCGCCGTGCGGCGACGACACCATGCTCATGTTCTTCACCTCCGGCACGACCGGCTACCCCAAGATAGCCGCTCATTCATATAAATACCCCCTCGGGCATTTCCACACCGCGAACTACTGGCACTGCGTCGACCCCAACGGGCTGCACCTGACCATATCCGACACCGGCTGGGCAAAGGCGCTGTGGGGAAAGCTGTACGGTCAGTGGCTGTGCGAGGCGGCGACCTTCGTTTACGACTTCGAGCGCTTTGACGCCTCCGACATTCTGCCGCTGTTCAAAAAATACAACATCACCACCTTCTGCGCGCCGCCGACCATGTACCGCATGATGATAAAAGAGGACTTGACCAAGTACGATATGTCCTCGGTCGAGCGCGCGACGATAGCGGGCGAGGCGCTCAATCCCGAGGTATTCCGCCAAATCGAAAAGACCACCGGACTTCAGGTCATGGAGGGCTTCGGACAGTCGGAGACGACGCTGGTCATCGGCAATCTGTTCGGCGCAACGCATAAGTTGGGCGCAATGGGCAAGCCGGTGCCGATATACGACGTGGATTTGGTGGACGCGAACGGCGAGCCGGTCGCGGACGGCGAAAACGGCGAGATTGTCATTCGCACCGACAAGGGCAGTCCGTGCGGACTGTTCACTGGATACTACCGCGACGAGGAAAAGACCGCCGAGGTCTGGCACGACGGAATGTACCACACAGGCGACGTCGCCTACCGCGACGAGGACGGATTTTACTGGTACGTCGGGCGGGCGGACGACGTTATCAAATCCTCCGGCTACCGCATAGGACCCTTTGAGATAGAAAGCGTTATCATGGAGCTGCCCTACGTGCTCGAATGCGGCGTTTCCCCCGCGCCGGACGACGTGCGCGGACAGGTCGTCAAGGCGAGTATAGTGCTTGTCAAGGGCGCCAAGCCGACCGAACAGCTCAAAAAAGAGATACAGGACTACGTCAAGGCGCACACCGCGCCGTACAAATATCCGCGCATAGTGGTTTTCCGCGACGAGCTGCCCAAGACGACGAGCGGAAAGATAATCCGAAGCGCGCTGTAAACACGGAGAAAATATGACAAACAAACGGGTGACGCTGCTCGCCGGACACTATGGCAGCGGAAAAACGAATATCGCCGTGAACCTTGCGTTTATGCTGCGAAAGCAATACGAGCGGGTGCTCATTGCCGATCTCGACATCGTCAACCCGTATTTTCGCACCAAGGACAGCGAGCGGGAGCTCAAGGACGCGGGCATTGACCTCGTTTGTTCGATGTATGCGAACACCAGTCTGGACATTCCCGCGCTGCCGCAGGAGATGTATCGCATAAGCGAGGACAAAAGCTGTCGTGCGGTGGTGGACGTCGGCGGGGACGACCGCGGCGCGGTGGCGCTCGGACGGCTGACGCCCGAATTGCTTGAGGAAAACGACTTTGAGATGATTTACGTCGCGAACGCCTATCGTCCGCTGACCAAGACGCCCGCGCAGGCGCTTGAGGTGATGCGTGAAATCGAGCGCGCGTGCGGTCTGCCGTTCACGGCGGTCGTCAACAACTCCAATCTCGCGGGTGAAACGAGCGCAAAGACGGTGCTCGACAGCGTACCGTTCGTGCGGGAGCTGTGCGAAATAAGCTCGCTGCCGCTGCTTTTCACCTCGGCGCAGACACAGGTATGCAAACAGCTTGAAGGTCAAATACCCAATCTCCTTGAGCTGACTTTACAGAAGAAATATTATGACATAAACGGAGGTATCTAAATGGCAAAACTGACATTCAAGACCGACCTTTGCAAGGGCTGCGGGCTGTGCGTGGACGCGTGCCCGAAAAAGCTGCTCATCATCGCGAAGGACAAGATAAACAAGAAGGGGCATTCGCCGGTCGAGATGACTGACGAAAGCCAGTGCATCGGCTGCGCGTTCTGCGCGACGATGTGCCCCGACTGCATAATTACTGTGGAAAAGTGAGGTAGAGAAATGGCTGAAAAGGTACTTATGAAGGGCAACGAGGCTATCGCCGAAGCGGCGATACTCGCGGGCTGCCGGCATTACTTCGGCTACCCGATAACTCCGCAGACCGAGATTGCCGCGTACATGGCAAAGCGTATGCCCAAGATAGGCGGCGTGTTTTTGCAAGCGGAAAGCGAGATTGCGGCGATAAATATGGTCTACGGCGTCTCGTCCACCGGCAAGCGGGTGATGACCAGCTCCTCAAGCCCCGGAATCTCGCTCAAGCAGGAGGGACTTTCCTACCTTGCGGGCAGCGACCTTCCCGCGCTCATCGTCAACGTCCAGCGCGGCGGTCCCGGACTCGGCGGAATCCAGCCCTCGCAGTCGGACTATTTTCAGGCGACCAAGGGCGGCGGTCACGGCGACTACCGCATGATAGTGCTCGCACCGTCCTCCGTGCAGGAGATGGCGGCGCTGACCGTCAAGGGCTTCGACCTTGCGGACAAATACCGCATGACCGCGATGATTTTTGCGGACGGCACGCTCGGTCAGATGATGGAGCCGGTGTCGCTTGAGGAAGCGGCGGTCACATCCTACGAAAAGCCGTGGGCGCTGACGGGAACCAACTGCGCACGGAAACATAACATAGTAAACTCGCTGTTCCTCGACCCCGAGGAGCTGGAAAAGACCAACTTCGAGCGCTTTGAAAGATACAAGGTCATCGAGCGCGACGAGGTCATGTACGAGGAGTTCATGATGGAGGACGCGGACGTCTGCGTCGTGTCCTTCGGCATAGCCTCGCGCGTGTCCAAGAACGCGATAATCGCCGCGCGCGCCGAGGGCATCAAGGCGGGCATGATACGCCCGATTACCCTCTGGCCGTTCCCGACAAAGGCGCTCGCCGCCGCGGCGGACAAGGCTAAGGCGTTTGTATGCGTCGAGCTGTCCATGGGACAGATGATTGAGGACGTGCGCCTTGCGACCGACTGCCGCCGTCCCGTGACGCTGTGCAACCGCGTCGGCGGTATGATACCCTCGCCCGAGCAGGTGCTTGAATCGCTGCGGGCGGCTCAAAAAGGAGGCAACAACTGATGGTAGTATTCGATAAGCCGAAATCCCTGACCGACGCGCCGCTGCACTACTGCCCGGGCTGCACCCACGGCATAATCCACCGTCTTGTCGCGCAGGCAATCGACGAGCTTGGAATCGAGGGAAAGACGATAGGCGTCGCCCCCGTCGGCTGTGCGGTCATGGCGTACAACTACTTTGCTTGCGACATGGTCGAGGCGGCTCACGGCAGAGCGCCCGCCGTCGCGACCGGCATCAAGCGCTCGCTGCCCGAGAACATAGTGTTCACCTATCAGGGCGACGGCGACCTTGCGTCCATCGGCATGGCGGAGACCGTCCACGCCGCCACGCGCAACGAGAACATAACGATAATCTTCGTCAACAACGCGATTTACGGCATGACGGGCGGACAGATGGCGCCCACCTCGCTGCCCGGTCAGGTCACGCAGACCTCGCCGTACGGGCGCGACGTGAATCTGTGCGGCTATCCCGTCAAAATATGCGAAATGCTCTCCCAGCTCGAGGGTCCCGAGTACCTTGAGCGCGTCGCGGTCAACAACGTCAAGAATGTGAACACCGCCCGCCGCGCGATAAAGAAAGCATTCGAGAACCAGATGCAAAACAAGGGCTTCTCGCTCATCGAGGTCATCTCCAGCTGCCCGACCAACTGGGGCTTGACGCCGCAAAAGGCGCTTGAGTGGATAGACGACAACATGATTCCCTACTATCCGCTCGGCGTTTACAAGGACCGTTCGGCACAAAGCAAGGAGGGCTGAGAAATGAAAACGACAAGCATCCTTATCGCCGGCTTCGGCGGACAGGGCGTACTGTTCGCAGGCAAGTTCATCGCCTACAAAAGCCTTTGCGAGGACAAGCAGGTCAGCTGGCTTCCGTCCTACGGACCGGAAATGCGCGGCGGCACGGCGAATTGCAGCGTGATAGTCAGCGACGACCCTATCGGCTCGCCGATAATCTCCAACCCCGACTGCCTTGTGGCAATGAATCTGCCCTCGCTGACGAAATACGTCGATTCCGTCGTACCCGGCGGGCTTATCCTCGTCGATTCCACGCTCATCGCGCAGAAGGTCGCGCGCACCGACGTCACGACCGTCTACATACCTGCGACGCGTCTTGCGAACGATTCGGGCATACCGACGCTCGCGAACATGATTATGATGGGCGCGCTCATTCGCGAATGCGACGCCGTGAGCCACGAAAACATGGAATATGCGCTGAGCAAGGTCGTCTCCGCCAAGCGCGCCGAGCTGCTCGGGCTCAACTTAAAGGCTATCGAGACCGGCTTCAACTATAAAGACTAAACGAAAGGGAACAATTATGGCTGATATAAAATTCGTGCAAAACACCGCGCTCAAGGCAAAGCCCGCGCCCGGCACTCCGCTCGGCTTCGGTCACATCTTCACCGACTATATGTTCCTCATGGACTACAAACAGTCCACCGGCTGGCAGGACGCGCGCATAGTTCCGTTCGGCAATCTCTCGCTGTCACCGGCAGCGTCGGTGTTCCACTACGGCTGCGAGATATTTGAGGGCATGAAGGCATATCGCGGCGAGGACGGCAGGATTCGTCTGTTCCGCCCCGAGCAGAACTTCCTGCGCATGAACAACTCCGCAGAGCGCCTTTGCCTGCCGCAGCTGGACACCGATTTTGCGCTCAAAGCTCTCATCGAGCTGCTGAAAATCGAGAAGGACTGGGTCCCGAGCGACCCGAACACCTCGCTTTATATCCGCCCGTTCATGATGGCTGTAGACCCGTTTTTGGGCGTGCACGCGTCCAAGGAATCCCTTTATGCCGTCATTCTCAGCCCGTCGGGCAGCTACTACGCGAGCGGTCTTGCGCCCGTGTCGATTGCAATCGAGAACCACGACGTGCGCGCTGTCCGCGGCGGCACAGGCTATGCAAAGTGCGGCGGCAACTATGCCGCGTCGCTGCGCGCCTCCGAAAAAGCGGAGAAGGCGGGCTACGCGCAGGTGCTTTGGCTGGACGGCGTTGAGCAGCGCTACATCGAGGAA
>CAYXRE010000130.1:5494-5780 GCA_964466125.1 uncultured Oscillospiraceae bacterium | reverse complement strand
CAGAGGGTGACGCTTTCCTGCGCGACCTCGGGCGCGACCATACGCTACACCACCGACAACAGCGAGCCGACAAGCAGCAGTACGGCGTTTGTGTCCGGCACACCCATCTCGATTTCAGCCACCACCACTCTCAAGGCAAAGGCGTTCAAGAGCGGCATGACCGACAGCAGCACGGCGAGCGCTGCATACACCATAACGCCGAATGTCGTGCTCAGCGGCGGCAGCAGCACTTTTGTCGTCGGAGACGCCGCGCATGTTGACCCAGCCCCCCCAGCCGCCGAGGTCG
>CAYXRE010000130.1:0-5484 GCA_964466125.1 uncultured Oscillospiraceae bacterium | reverse complement strand
GTTCACGATTGGAGCGGGAATCGACGGTTTCAACGCGACGACCAACTACGACCGCACCGAGCTCGGCGGCGTGACGCTCACAAACACGCAGGTCACGGCGGCGGACGGCTCAATAATACTCACGTTCAAGCGCACATATCTCAACAGTCTGCCAATCGGCACGCACACCGCCACGGTATACTTGAAGGGAACGGGATATGCAGGCGCCGGCGTACCTGTCCGCTTCACCGTCAGCGCGGTGCCCTCACCCTCCGCGCCGGGCAGAACGAATCCCGTCACGGGCGTGAACGGATAGGCGAAAAATACGCGGCATAAATAGAAAAGCACACTCCGCAGAGTGTGCTTTTTCGTATTCGCGAAAAATCAGCCTTGGGGCGGCAGCGACTGCATGAGCGCAAAGAAATGCTCCGCCTTGCCGGTCGAAAAGTACGCATACCACGCCTCGAGCGTATCAGGCGCAAAAACACCAAGACGTTCGATGATTTGCTTTGCCCACAGCAGACCGCCGGTGGAGCTTGCGGTAATCAGGTTTCCGTCTGCGACGGACGGCTCGTCCACATAAAAGCTCTGTCCCTTGTAGACGGGAACAAACATATCAAGAAATCCCGCGCCGTTGCTGGTGTGCGGGCGTGCGTCCAGAGCTCCGATTCCCGCGAGCGCGGTGGTAGCCCCACATATGGCGCACACCGTTCCGCCTGCGCCAAGCAGCTCGCTTGCGGTTTTGAGTACTGCGCCGTGCTTTGGGTCGCTCCATTCGTTTGAGCCGGGCAGCAGCAAAACGCTGTTTTTGTCAACGGCGATGTCAGTGAGCGTGCATTCGGGCGAGACCGTCAGTCCGCCCATGGTTTTGATTGTGTCTGCCGTCAAACCGACCGTTTTGAAGGATACAGACGGCGCGTCCTTTTTGAAAAAACGTCCCGAGTTCAGCTCTGCCGTAACGTACCCCGTCTCCCAGTCCGCCATCGTGTCGAGAACATACAAATATACCGTGTACATGATTTCCTCCGCTTTTTTAGTAACTCTATTTTATCATATTATAAGATACAATGTATGTCGGCATTCTGCAAATATCGACAGGGAATATAAGATTAAAAGTGATTCCGATTTGTGAACAGTGATTTGACAGTACTTACGGTGCGGCGCATAATATCTTTACGAAGACTAATGGAGGATAATATGAGCACGGTATTATCACAAATCGACGCTGTGCATTGGTACGACGAAATGCTCTCGAGCGTTGAGGCGCTCTCTGATGCGGAGCAATCGGCGAAGATGTCCGCGTACATGAAGAACCGCTTCCCCTTTCTCGGCGTGCCGAAGCCCAAGCTCATGGGAGCGATTAAGCCGTATCTTCGCGCGGTAAAGCACGAGCAGCCCGATTGGGAGTTTGTCGGCGTCTGCTGGCATAAGGACTGGCGCGAGGCGCAGTACATCGCGCTCGAATATCTCGCAAAGGTGCAAAAGAAACTGACCGCTGCCGACCTGCCGAGGCTTGAGGAATTGATAACACACAAGTCGTGGTGGGAGACTGCCGATACGCTGGACGGCTTTGTCGGCGAACTTGTGCTGCAAAGCCCCGAATTGGAGCGGCAGATGCTTTCATGGTCGCAAAGCGACAATATGTGGCTGCGACGCGTGTCCATTGATTATCAGCAGCGCTTCAAGGAAAGGACGAACGAAAAGCAGCTGACGCAGATAATCGAAAACAATCTTGGCAGCAGCGAATTTTTCATCAACAAGGCGATAGGCTGGAGTCTGCGTGAGTATTCAAAGACGAACCCAGAATGGGTACGCGGCTTTATATTGGAGCACAAGGACCGTCTCGACAAGCTGAGCGTTCGCGAGGCGTCCAAATATCTGTAATCCAAGTCCCCGCCTAAAGCGGGGATTTGTTATTCGATTTCGCTTACGGCTTTGAGTTCGGCGTGCGAACGCCGCATAACGATTGAGCAGCTGCGCTCGGGGGAAACATAGGCGTATTGACAAAGCGGTTTACTGAGAGTAAACTAGTGCTAGTTTACTGACGATAAACTGGCGGGAGGCACATCATGCAGGAAATCAAGCTCGGAGCGGTCGAATCCCGCTTCGCGGAAATAATCTGGGCGAACGAGCCGCTTCATTCGCGCGAGCTGGTGGCGCTGTGCGAGCGGGAGCTGAGCTGGAATCGCTCGACAACCTACACCGTTTTGCGCAAGCTGTGCGAGCGGGGAATATTCAAGAACGAGGGCGGCGTCGTGTCCAGCGTGCTGACTCGAAAGGAGTTTTTCGCCGCGCAAAGCGAGCAGTTTGTTGATGAGACTTTTGAGGGTTCGCTGCCCGCCTTTATTGCCGCCTTTACCCGGCGCAAGGCGCTGACAAACGAGGAGGTCGCCGAGATACGTCAGATGCTCGATGCGGCGCGAAAGGAGTAGGCGATGGGAGCGGTATTTCTGAAAGTGCTCAATATGAGCATTGCGGCGAGCTGGCTGGTACTCGCGGCGGCGGTGCTGCGACTGTTGCTCAAGCGCGCCCCGAAATGGATAAGCTGCGTTTTGTGGGGCGTTCTCGCGCTGAGACTGATTTGCCCGTTTTCGCTGCAAAGCGCGCTCAGTCTCGTGCCGAGCGCCGAAACGGTGAATCCCGCCGCGCTTTACGCCGAAGCTCCCGCCGTCACCAGCGGCTTTGACGCGTTCAACAACGCCGTCAATCCAATGATAGCGGACGTCTTCGCGCCGACGGTCGGCGCAAGCGCAAATCCTCTTTCGATATATGCCGATCTTGCCGGTTATGTGTGGCTCATGGGCGCGGCGGTCATGCTGGTTTATGCCGCGGTGAGCTTTTGGCGGCTCAAAAAGTCGGTCGGCGCGGCGATATGCGTCGCCGAGGGCGTATGGGAGTGCGACGAGATAGACACCCCGTTCATTTTGGGAGCGTTCAAGCCGCGAATCTATCTTCCGAGCACAATGAGCGCAGCACAGCGCAGCTGCGTTTTAGCTCACGAGCGGGCGCATCTCAAGCGCCGCGACCACTGCTGGAAGCCGTTAGGGTTCGTGCTGCTTGCGGTCTATTGGTTCAATCCGCTGTGCTGGCTCGCGTTCGCTCTGCTGTGCCGTGACATCGAGCTTGCGTGCGACGAAAAGGTCATCAGCTCACTTGAAAAAGAGGAAGTAATCGGCTACTCCGAGGCGCTGCTTGCGTTCAGCGCGCCGAAAGCGGCACTCACAGCCTGTCCGCTTGCCTTCGGCGAGGTGGGAGTAAGGCAGCGGATAAAAAACGCCTTGAGCTACAAAAAGCCCGCGTTTTGGATAATTGCGGCGGCGCTCGCCGCGTGCGTTGTCACGGCGGTCTGTTTTCTCACCGATCCCAAGAAGGAGGAAAGCATTAATTGGGCCGAGCGTCCGACGCTCGTGTTGGGCGGCGAAGCCTATGTTGACCCGTATATGCCGTTGTCCTCGCTGCCCTACGGCTATGCGCTTGCGGGCGAGCTCAGCACGCAGCAGGCGAACGACACGGGGCTTGAGGGCTGCAAGTATTATACCAACCCCAAAGATGCGGACAGCTTTTACGTCTATGAGATTTGCGGCACGCCGATTGACCTGAACACGTTGGATTCCGAGGCGCTGCAATGGGCATATAAGCGCTGGATTAAGGAGGGCTCGCCGGAGGGCGAACGGCTGCTGACGCTCGACGACGTGCGGCTGCTTGCGAAAAAAGGCAGCGCGCTCACATGGAGCGACTTTGATTTATATAAATATATCGAGACGGGCTCGGGACTGTATATCCGCGTGTACAGAATCGACGAACTGTTCTCGGTGTGGATTGGCGGAGGGTTGACAAGCGACCCGCCGATGTATGTGAATTTGCGTGTGGATTCCGTGCAGTATCGGACAGACAACGACTATGTGGATATGCGCGGCGGCGACGTCGAGGGCTTCATCGAAGCGCACAAAAACGACACGCCGCAAAGCGTCGCGGAAGCCGTGTTTTTAACGCCGCTTGCAAACGGCGCCGTCTCGCGGGAATTTTCCGACAAACACAGCGGAATCGACTTTGCCGCAAGCGAGGGCGAGCCGATATTTGCCGCAAACAGCGGTACGGTTATTTTCTCCGGTTACCCGCAGGCAGGGGACGATTACGAAACAGGCTACGGACTGCTTGTCGTCATAGACCACGGCGATTTCGTGAGCCTTTATGCGCACAACAGCGTGAACCTTGTCTCGGCAGGGGATTATGTCGAGCGCGGGCAGCATATTGCGAAGGTCGGCTCAACGGGCAACTCCACGGGAAACCATTTGCACTTTGAGCTGCGGCAGGACGGAGAGCCGATAGACCCTCAAAGCAAGCTGGATTGATTTTGCCCGAAAGCCGCCGCTTTTCGCCGCCGCAAGCAGCGCTTGCTTGCAATCAACCGCCGTGTGCCGTAAGCTGAGCTCGTCGGGAGGAGATGTGAAACATGGATTTCGGCGAACAAATCAAAACCGTCAGAACGGACAACGGTCTTACACAAGAGCAGATGGCGCTGCGGCTGCACGTCTCACGGCAGGCGGTCTCAAACTGGGAAAACAACAAAAACCTGCCGGACATCGGGCTGCTCATAGACATTTCCAAGACCTTCAACGTCTCCCTCGACAAGCTGATTACGGGAGATGAAAAAATGAACAACATGACTCAAAAGCTCATCAAGGACACAAGCGAGACCCGACGGGCAAAATTCAACGCCGTGTGCGTCTGTGTGGGGTTCGCGCTGCTGCTCTTGGGCGCGGCGCTGCTTGGGATAAAGGCAGCGTCTGTCGAATACGTCGATGCGCAGGGCGTTTTGCACGAAAACTTCTTCCTGCTCCCCGCAGCGTTTCTGCTTTTATTTTGCGGCGTGCTCTCCTTTGCCGTGGCGGCAGGCGGCAGTTTGCTTGCAATGCTTCGCGACAAGCAGCAGCGGGGAGGGGTCGGTATGCAGACAGTATTTGCCGTCTGCTTTGGCGTGCTGCTCATGTGCTTGGGCGTGTTCTTCGTGCTGCTCGCCGCAAACTCCGGCGCAAACACCGCAGTGCTCGGCACGGTTCTCGCCGCGCTTGGGATTTTGCTGGCGGCTTGGGCGACAGTAAGATATGTGTGCAAAAGCAATAGGCGCGTTCACCTTTTGTTTGAACAAAGCCTGCAAGCACAAGTACAGCCGGTCATCGCATGATGACCGGCTGTTGTTCGTCAATGCCTGTGGGAATGTGTGCGGGAGCCGGTGCGGCGCTGTGCGCTTTGTTTCGCCGCTCCGCCTTCATGCGCGGAAGCCTTGGGCTTAGCGCTTTGCTGCTGCGTCGTCGCCGCGCGCTCGCTTCTCGGCGGGCGGGGCAGCTTTTTCGGCTTCTCGGTCGGGCGCATATTTTCTACGCTGTACGTGCACTGCGCCACGGGAACCTTCAGCCCTATGAGCTTCTCGATTGCCCACCAGTCCAGCAGCTCGTCGCTCGCGCAAAGGCTTATCGCGCTGCCGTCCAACCCCGCGCGTCCGGT
>CAYXRE010000129.1:0-5904 GCA_964466125.1 uncultured Oscillospiraceae bacterium | reverse complement strand
AGCGCTTGGTTCGGGACCAAGAGGCCGCGAGTTCGAATCTCGCCACTCCGACCAGCACTCAAAAGCATACCCGTACGGGTGTGCTTTTTTCATGCAATAACGCTGCCAGAGTATTTTGCCGTGACATCTTCTTGCGGCGTTTGGTATAATATCGCCATGCGGTGATTTCGCGAAAGGGGATGCTCGAATGAAATGCGCCATAAACTCGATGTATTTGTGCGTGCGGGACATGGACAGGGCGATTGCGTTTTATGAGGAGTTCTTCGAGCAGCCGGTAAGCGAGCGCAGCGAGATATACAGCGTGTTTGACGTTTCCGGCTTTCGCCTTGGGCTTTTTGCGTATGAGCGCATGAATGAATCCCACACCTTCGGCTCCAACAGCCTGCCGAGCGTCAGCGTTGACTCGCTTGAAACGCTCAAGCGCAAGCTGGAGGGCAAAAAGACTGTCTTTGAGCTCACAAAAATCGGCGCAAACTGGGTGAGCGAGTTTGAGGACAGCGAGGGTAATCACATAGAGCTTACCGCTCCGGCGGAGTAAAAGTATTCGGCACGACGGCGTGCCATCGGGAGGATAAATGAGCAAGACTGACGAATGTCTGAAATGGCTGGACGACAAGGGGATAAACTATGAGCTTGTCAAGCACGAGCCGGCGTACACCGTTGACGACATACTGCGAATGGGCGTGGACAGCCACGGCATAATCTGCAAGAATCTGTTTTTGCGCGACGCTAAGGGAAAGCGGCACTTTCTCGTGGTGCTTCGCTCGGACAAGCAGGCGGATTTGAAAAGCATCGGCGAAAAGCTCGGCGCGCATTTGAGCTTCGCGTCAGAGGAACGGCTTGCGAAGTATTTGAATCTGACCAAGGGCGCGGTGACCCCGCTGGGCGTGATGTATGACGCGAACGCCGCCGTCGAGGTGCTGCTCGATTCCGAGCTGGACTGCGGCACTCCGCTCGGAGTACACCCGTGCGAAAACGACGCAAGCGTGTTCCTGTCCTATGCGCAGCTCGTCTCGCTCATAGAATCCAACGGCAACAAGCTGCTCACTGCGCCGCTTTGAGCGTCTATTGACAAAGCGGCGGGGAAACTATAAAATAGCTATCAATAAGCAAGCGGCTTTGAAGAAAAGGTTGCGCACACGAAAGCACAAAGCGAGACGGATTATGGTGAAAGCCGTCTGCCCGACGCGCGCATGGTCGTTTCCGAGCCCGAACGGTGAAACAAGTCAGCCGTTCGCGTTTTCCGCGTTAAGGAATCGAGTGGTTCGCTTTTTTGCGGACAATTTGGGTGGCACCGCGGTTTACAATCGTCCCGATACGTCGAGTATCGGGCTTTTTATTTTCGGAGGAAAGATGAAAGAATTAGACAAACAGTACGACCCCAAGGCGGTCGAGGATAAAATCTACGACCAATGGGAGAAAAACGGCTATTTCCACGCCGAGGTAGACGAGAGCAAGACGCCCTACACGATAGTTATTCCGCCTCCCAACATTACAGGACAGCTTCACATGGGGCACGCGCTCGACGAGACACTGCAGGACATCCTAATACGCACCAAGCGTATGCAGGGTTACAGCGCGCTGTGGCTTCCCGGAACCGATCACGCGTCCATAGCGACCGAAGCCAAGATAGTCGAGGCTATGCGCGCCGAGGGCATAACGAAGGACGACATCGGACGCGATGCTTTTCTGGAGCGCGCGTGGAAGTGGAAAAAGGAGTACGGCGGACGCATAGTCAACCAGCTCAAAAAGCTCGGTTCGTCCTGCGACTGGGAGCGCGAGCGCTTCACCATGGACGAGGGCTGCAACAAGGCGGTCAAAGAGGTCTTTGTCAATCTCTATAATAAAGGGCTCATCTATCGCGGCGAGCGCATCATCAACTGGTGTCCTCACTGCCTGACGAGCATATCCGACGCCGAGGTCGATTTCAAGGAAAGCGACGGCAGCTTCTGGCATCTGCGCTATCCGTTCGCGGACGGCAGCGGCTGGCTTGAGCTTGCGACCACCCGCCCCGAGACCATGCTCGGCGATACCGCCGTCGCGGTGCATCCCGACGACGAGCGCTATAAGGACATGGTGGGCAAAATGCTCATTCTGCCGCTCGTCGGCAAGGAGATACCGGTCGTCGCGGACGAATATGTCGAAATGGACTTCGGCACCGGCGTTGTCAAAATAACCCCCGCGCATGATCCCAACGACTACGAGGTCGGGCTTCGCCACAATCTGCCGGTCATAAACGTATTCAACGAGAATGCGACGATAAACGAAAACGGCGGCAAATATCAGGGCATGAGCCGTGAGGAATGCCGCAAGGCGATTGTCAAGGACCTCGAGGACGGCGGTTATCTCGTGCGCGTCGAGCCGATAAAGCACAACGTCGGTTCATGCTATCGCTGCGGTACGCTCGTCGAGCCCAGACTGTCCAAACAGTGGTTCGTAAAGATGAAGCCGCTCGCCGAGCCCGCAATAAAAGCGATCGAGGAGGGACGCACGAAATTTGTGCCTGAGCGCTTCGACAAGATATACTTCAACTGGATGAACAATATCCGCGACTGGTGCATATCGCGTCAGCTGTGGTGGGGACACCGCATACCCGCGTACTACTGCGAACAGTGCGGAGAGATGGTCGTATCCAAGGACGCGCCGGACAAATGCCCGAAGTGCGGCGGCGCCATGCATCAGGACGAGGACACCCTCGATACCTGGTTCTCCTCGGCACTCTGGCCGTTCTCGACGCTAGGTTGGCCTGACAAGACGCCCGAGCTGAAGTATTTCTATCCCACCGATACTCTCGTCACCGGTTACGACATCATCTTCTTTTGGGTCGCGAGAATGATATTCTCCGGCATAGAGCACATGGGCGTTGAGCCGTTCAAGACGGTTTTCATTCACGGAATCGTCCGCGACGCGGAAGGACGCAAGATGTCCAAGTCGCTGGGCAACGGCATCGACCCGCTCATTATCATCGACCAGTACGGCGCGGACGCGCTGCGTTATATGCTCGCAAGCGGAACCACTCCCGGCAACGATATGCGCTTTTCCGAGGAGAAGGTCCGCGCGTGCCGCAACTTTGCAAACAAGCTGTGGAACGCCGCACGCTTTGTGCTTATGAACGACGTCGCCGACGTAAAGCCGGATACGCTGCCCGACACGCTGACGATTGAGGAGCGCTGGGTCGTTTCCAAGCTCAACCGCCTTGTCAAGGACGCGACGGACAATCTTGACAAGTTCGAGCTGGGACTTGCCGCAGAGAAGGTCTACGACTTCATCTGGGACGTTTTCTGCGACTGGTACATTGAGCTTGCCAAGCTGCGCTTGAACGGCACAGATGAGCAGCAGAAGCGCAGCTGCAAGACGGTGCTCGTGTATGTTCTTACCAATATACTCAAGCTGCTGCACCCGTTCATGCCCTTCATTACCGAGGAGATTTACGGCGCGATACCTCATTCGTGCGAGAGCATAATGATTTCCAAGTTCCCCGTGTACGACGAGAAGCTGGACTTTTCCGCCGACGAGGAGGACTTCAACAAGATAATGGACGCGATAAAGGCGGTTCGTGCCGTTCGCGCGGACATGAACGTTCCGCCGAGCAAAAAGGCGACGCTGAACATTGAAACGCAGTTTGCCGACATCTTTTCGCAGGGCACCGATTTCTTCAAGCGTCTTGCGAGCGCGGACGCGGTAAACATCGCCGCGAGCTTCCCGTCCGACGGCTGCGTCACGGCGCTGACCCACTGCGCGAGAATCCTCATTCCCATGGCGGAATTGGTCGACACCGAAAAGGAGCTCGCGCGTCTGAACAAGGAGCTTGCAAACGTCCAAAAGGACATTGAGCTTGTAAACGGCAGGCTGTCCAACGAACAGTTCACATCCAAAGCTCCCGCGAAGATAATAGAGCTTGAGCGCGAGAAGCTTCAAAAAGCGCTTGAGAAGAAGGCAATCGTCGAGCAGAGCATAGCGAACTTAAAATAGCATAACAAATTATCAAAGCCGCCCGCTGAATTCAGCGGGCGGCTTTTTTTGCGTTCGACGCTTTATGAGCAATTACCGCGCGGGCGAAAAATATAATAGCTTCGGAGGTGAGCTTATGGGGAAACTCGCGATTGGCGGCGATAAAAATGTGCTTACCGTTTATATCGAATGTGACATTGACCACCACAACGCCTCGTCGCTTCGAAACGAAATAGACGAGATAATTATTGAGAAAAAGCCGCGAACACTCATGTTGAATTTTGACGGCACGGCTTTTATGGACAGCTCCGGCATAGGACTGATACTTGGACGATACAAGCTGCTGAGTTCATACGGCGCAAAGCTGCGCATAAGCGGGCTTAACGAGCGCTGCCGCCGTCTTGTGGAGATGTCGGGAATACTGTCAATAGTCGAAATGGTTAGGAGCGAACAATGAGAAACACGATGAATTACGCAAAAATCAGTCTTTCCAGCCGTTCGTGCAACGAGGCGTTCGCGCGGACAAGCGTTGCCGCCTTTGCCGCCGCGCTCGACCCGACTCTCGATGAGATAATCGACGTTAAAACCGCCGTGAGCGAAGCGGTCACAAACTGCGTTGTTCACGCGTACAAAGATCGCATAGGCAGCATCTACATAACGATGAAGCTGCTTACGGGAAAAAAGCTGGAGATAGTTGTTCGTGACCGAGGCTGCGGCATAGAGAACATCGAGAAGGCAATGGAGCCAACCTATACGACCGATTCCGCAAACGAGCGGGCGGGGCTCGGATTCTCTGTAATGGCGACCTTCATGGACACACTGCGTGTGCGCTCAAGTGTCGGCAAGGGAACGGTGGTCACAATGACCAAAAGAATCGGCAAGGCAGAAAGCTGAATGACTCACGAAACGCTTGAAAAAACACAGGACCGAAACGAGCTCGAGCAGTTGGTAAGCGACAACCTCGGGCTTGTTCATTCCTGTGCAAAACGTTTCTCGGGCAAAGGGATCGAGTATGAGGACCTCTTTCAGGCGGGCTGTATGGGGCTTGTGAAGGCGTGCAAGCGCTTTGACGCGTCTCTTGGCAACAGGCTTTCCACCTACGCCGTGCCGGTCATTCTCGGCGAGATAAAGCGGCTGTTCCGCGACGGCGGCTCGGTCAAGGTGAGCAGAAAGCTAAAGGAGCTGTCGGTACGCGTTTCACGCGCAGCGAGCGACATATTTATGGAAACGGGCGAGGAGGCGACAAGCAGCCAGATTGCCGAGCGGCTGGAATGCGGGGAGCAGGAGGTGGTGGAGGCAGTCTGCGCCGCACGTCCGTCCGTTTCGCTGACAGTGGACGACGAGGACGAATGGCGAGTGCTCGATATACCCGTGGTGGACGACTCGGGCAGCTGCTCGGACCGCCTGACGCTGATAAGCGCCGTCGAGCGGCTGGAACGCGACGAGCGCGAGTTAGTGCGGCTGCGCTTTTTCGTCAACAAAACACAGTCGCAGACCGCAAAGATATTCAACACGACGCAGGTTCAGATATCGCGCAGAGAGCGACGCATTATCATCAAGCTGCGCGAGCTGATGGCGGAATAGAGCAATCTGTCGCCAAATGTAAATATAACAAAAATTAAGTGTAAATTGTTTTGAAAATAGTGTTGACATTCTCGTAGCAGGATGTTAAAATAACGTTCGCACGCCACTCCAAAAGGTGACGCGCAAAGGACCTTGAAAATTAAACAATATTGGAACTTGAAGGACCCTTTTCAAGGGCTCCGGCGGGGCTCAAGCGAGAGTGAGAGCGACCGGACGGAGAGCAGCAGAGAGAGCTGCAAAGTAAAGAAGGACGTCAGTAATGACGTACTGAGCAAGATATTTGGGCACGCAAACGCGTGCTTAGATATACCAGAGATTAAGAGTTTGATCCTGGCTCAGGACGAACGCTGGCGGCGCGCCTAACACATG
>CAYXRE010000128.1:0-5926 GCA_964466125.1 uncultured Oscillospiraceae bacterium | reverse complement strand
ATTCCGGTTATGCCGAGTCCGAGCGCCGAATGTGCCTTTTGCGCGGCGCATTTCGCCATCTCGGCGGCGACTGCGGCGGAAACGCTGGAGTATTTTTTGATTATCGCATGGTCAACGGAAAGCACTGTGCTCTTGCACTTGTCCGAATAGGCGACTATGCCGAGGTCAAATGCCTTGGACGCGCGCGGCACGGCGGTTATCAGCGAGCAGATACCGCCTCCCGTTATGCTCTCGGCGACGGCGACCTTGGTGCCCGCTTTTTGCAGCATGGCGACCACCGTCTCGCCGAGGGATTTGCCGTCGTCCGAGTAGACGTTGTCCCCTACAAGCTCGCGGTACTGCGCAGCCTTTTTGTCCATAAGCTCGCGCGCGAGAGCCTCGCTCTTGGCGCGGGCGGTTATCGTGATGTGCACCTCGCCCGTCTTGGCGTACAGCGCGGAGGTCGGGTTGTCGCCGTAAAGCAGGTCTTTGCACTGCACCTCAAGCGAGGACTCCGCTATGCCGAAAACGTGCAGCGTCGTCGTCGCGCACTTGTCGTCGCACATCTCCTCTAGCAGCGGCGTCGCCTCGTTGTCAAACATCGGCTCGGTCTCGCGCGGAGGTCCGGGGAAAAGCAGTATCGCCTGATTGCGGCTTTTGATGAACATTCCCGGGGCGGTGCCGTTGGGGTTTTTGAGCACGGTCGCTCCCTTGATGACCATCGCCTGCTTGAGGTTGTTTTCGCTCATCGTGCGTCCGCGCGAATCAAAAAACGCCTTCATCGCCTCGGCGGTTTCCTCGTCGTGTACGAGCGTCATGCCCAGCGCCTTCGCCACCGTCTCCTTGGTCAGGTCGTCCTTGGTCGGTCCGAGCCCGCCCGTAAAGACTATTACGTGGCTGCGCTTTATCGCCGTCTTTATCGCGCCGACGATGTCCTTCTCGCTGTCACCCACCACCGACTGACGGTGAACGGTGAAGCCGAGCCTCGTCAGCCCCTTGGCGATATACGCTGTGTTGGTGTTTACGGTGTTGCCGGCAAGCAGCTCGTCACCGACCGAGATAATTTCGGCTTTCATTCATTCGCCCCCGTTTCAGTCCCAGAAATGCTTCATTCGCACCTGATAATTATCCGCCGCCGCGCGCTCATAGGGCGCAAGGTCGACCATTGCCTCTGCTTTGAGTATGTCCTCAAGCTTGGGGCATATCTTCGGGTGCTTCGGCGTAAATACGGTGCAGCAGTCCTCAAACTGCTCCTTGGAAATGTCATAAGTGCCGATTCTGCGCGAAAGCTCGATTATATCCAGCTTATCCATGCCTATGAGCGGACGGAACACGGGATACGCCGCCGCGTCGTCGGTGCATTTAAGCGCGCCTATCGTCTGGCTCGCGACCTGCCCGAGGCTTTCGCCGGTTATCATCGCCGCGCAGTGCTCGCGCTCGCAGATGAGGTTGGTTATGCGTATCATCGAGCGGCGCATGAGCACCGTGAAAAGCTGTTCGGGGCAGTTGTCGCGAATGGCGACCTGCGTTTCGGTGAACGGCACGCACAGCAGCGCAAAGTTGCCGCACCAGCGGGCAATGACCGCCGCGAGACGGTCCGCCTTGTCGAGCGCACGCTCGCTCGTGTACGGCGGCGACATAAAGTGCACCCCGCATATATCCATGCCGCGCTTTGCCATCATCCACGCCGCGACGGGGCTGTCAAATCCGCCTGAGAGCATGACCGCGCCGCGTCCCGACGTTCCCGTCGGCATTCCTCCGGCGGCGGGTATCTTGCCGGAATGGATATATGCCGCGTAGTCCCTCACCTCGACGACAACGGTCAGCTCCGGCTCGTCCATATCCGCGCGCAGATTCGGGAAGCGTTCGAGCAGGTAGCCGCCCAGCTCGGCGGAAATCTCCATCGAGTTCATCGGAAAGCTCTTGTCTGCGCGCTTGGCGCAGACCTTGAAGGTCTTGGCGCGTGCAAGGTCGTCCTTCAGATAATCCGCCGCGTCCTTACATATCGTTTCAAAGTTCTTTTCGGTTATCCTCGCACGGTTTATCGCGGACACGCCGAACACCCGCTTGAGCGCGTCGCACGCCGCGTCCACGTCCGCGCGCTCGTCGAGCGGCTCCACATAAATAGTGGACTGCGCCTTGTATATCTTGAAATCGCCCAGCTTTTCCGTGCGCCGTCTTATGGTCTTGACGAGCGCCGTCTCGAAGCCGGATTTGTTCAGCCCCTTGAGCGCAATCTCGCCGTATTTTGCAAGCAGTATTTCTTTCATCATTCAGTTTCCGTTTCTCACAAGTTCTTTTTGCGCCGCCGCGAGAGCGTCCAGCAGCTGTTTTACGTCCTGCGGCGTGTTGCTTGAAAAGCTAACCCGCACCGCCGAGTCGCAGCGCGCGTCGGACAGTCCCATGGCGGTCAGCGTGTGGCTGCGCTCGCCGCGGCTGCTCGAAACATATATCCCCTTTTGCGCAAGAAAGTGCAGCAGCGTCTCGCTGCGGTAGCCGATAAGTGAAAAGTTCAGTATATACGGGCTGGCGGACAGCGGCGAGTTTATTATCGCGCCCCCGAGCTTGGAAAGCCCGTCTCGCAGCATATCGCAAAGCTCACGCACGTCGTTCTCTTCCGCGCCGTGCTCGCGCACAGCCTGCACAAAGCCTGCAGCGTACGCAAGGTTCTCGGTGCCCGGGCGCAGTCCGCGCTCCTGCTTGCCGCCGAACAGCGTATTTTCAAGGTGAAAGCCCTCGCGCACATACAACGCGCCGATTCCCTTGGGTCCGTGTATTTTGTGAGCGCTTATCGAAACGGTGTCCGGTCCGCCCGCGAGCGCGAGCGGGTGCTTCATAAAACCCTGTACGTTGTCACAGTGAAAGGCGGTGCGCTTGTTGATTTCATGCACCCGCGCGGCGAGATACGCCGTGTCGAGCATGGCTCCCGTCTCGTTGTTGACCCGCATGACGCATACCAGCGCCGTCTTTTTGCCGACCGCCGCAAGCAGCTCGTCGGGGTCCACCGTTCCGTCCGCACCCGGCATAATCGTCTTGACTTCAAAGCCCTCGCGAGAAAGCTGCTTTACGCTGTTCGCCGCGCTCGGGTGTTCATAGCCGGTCACGACCGCTTCGCTGCCCCAGCCGCTTCTCGCCCGAGCCGAGCCGAGAATCGCAAGATTGTTGCTCTCGGTGCCAGATGAAGTGAAGTACAATTCGCCTGTTTTGCAGCCGAGCGCCGACGCCACCGTCTCCCTCGCACGCTCAAGCGCCTTTTGCGCCTCAAAGCCGATATCGTAAAGCGAGCCGGGATTTGCGAAATACTGTTCGAGCGTGTTGCTCACCGCCCGTACAGCTCCGTCGCTTATCTTGGTCGTCGCCGCGTTGTCCAGATAAACCATTCCCGCGCGCCTCCGCAATTTTGCATATATGAAATGATTATATTATTTTTTTATTAATAAAGCAATATTCCGCGCAAACGGCGGCCGGGCTCCCGCGCCGCGCACAGGAAAACGGCTGTCCTTTGCTCCGCACGCGAGAGAACAGCCGTTACGTTTGTTTTTGAATCGGCGCAGCTGCAAAGCGTCCGATTACTGTTCGTCGCTCTTGCGCGCGCGCTTGAGCGCACGTTTGAGCTTGTTGTTCAGCAGCGCCGTATCGACCGGCTTGCGTATGCACTCGAGCGCGCCCTCGGCGAGAACGCGCCGCTCGTTCGACGCGCCGTTTTCCGAGACCATGGCAATCACGGGTATTTCGGCAAGCTCACGGCTGCTTGCGATATATTTCAGTATTCTTTGCGCAAAATCTCCGTCGTCCGCGCAAAGCAGCGCCACCGATATGCCCGCACCGTAGCGGGAAAGCAGCGCAAACGCCTGCTCGTCGTCCTTTGCGCCGATTACGCGGAAGTTCGCGGAGTACGCGTCGGTGAGCGAGGCGCGAAGCTGCTCGTCCTCATCGACGACCAGCATAAGCCTGCGGTGCTCCGCCGAGAGCTTTTCGCTTTCACGCTCACGGGTATCGCAGAAGATGTAGCGGTTGCGCCCGCCCTCCTTGGCGCTATAAAGCGCCGAGTCGGCGTTCTCGTACAGTGTTTCAAAGCTCGTGCCGTCACGCGGGAACACGGCTATTCCGACGCTGCCGGTTATCGGTATATCTCCCGCAAAGCAGCCGCGCACCATCTCGCAAATCTGCTTTGCGCGCTGCTCAATCGCCGGTTCATAGGTTATTCCGGGCAGGCAGACCATAAACTCGTCTCCGCCGATGCGCCCGACGATGTCGGACGAGCGCAGCTTGGTGCGAAGTCCGGCGGCTATTCGGCGCAGCACCTCGTCGCCGACCGTATGGCCGCAGGTATCGTTGAGCGCCTTAAAGTGGTCAACGTCCACTATCAGCAGCGCGTGGGAGTCCTCGCGGGTGCTTTGCGCAAGCAGCTCGCGCACCCGCTCGACGAACGCGCCGCGGTTGAGTATGCCGGTCAGCGCGTCCTGCTCGGAGCGCGCCTTGAGAGCCAGACGGCTTTGCATCTCGTCGTCAATATCGCGGAAAATGATGTACGCCTTTATCTCGTCGGTGCCGGGATATTCGACGAGCTGCGCGGATACGTTGAGCCAGCGCGTCTGTTCGCCGTCTACTATGTATCGGAAATCCGCCGTCGTGCTTGCGCTGCCGGAATGGAAATCCGCTATGAGCCGTTCGCGGTCGAACAGCCTGCCGATGCGCTTGACGTCCTCAAAATAGACCCTGTCGCGAACGAATCTGCGCGCGCGCTCGCTGAAATTCGCGCCCTCGTAATCGCTCGCGAAATCAAACAGCTTTCCGCTCGCCTTGTCACAGCGGTCCGCAGCAAGATTGTATTCAAAAATCGCCGTGCGCTCCTCGGGCAGCTCGGAAAGCTGCTGCCGCCAGACCTCATAGGCAAGCTCCTTTTCGCGAAGCTCGGTGACGTCCTCGTATACAAGCACCGCGCGCAGCGGCTTGCCGCTCTCGTCAAAAATCATCTCAAAGTCGATGCCCAGCCAGACCTCGCCGCCGTCCGCCGCGTAGGTCTTGACCACCACCGAGCCCTCGGGTTCGCCGCGCTTCATGCTCTCAAAAAGTTGGGCATAAGCCGCCTTGCTGTCCGCCGCGACCTTGCCTCGCTCAAACACCGCGTCCGGCATGGGGTGCAGCGTAAGCGGCAGACCGAAGCGCTTGGCGTGCGCTTCGGAGACCGAGCAGGAGTCCTCGTCGATAAGGTAGGTCGCGACCTCGTTGCCCATGCGGTTGACCGCTATGCTGTACTCAAGCGACTTGACGCGCGCAAACTCCTCGCTCTTGCGAAGCGCCTGCGCCTCCTGCTCAAGTATGCGGCGTGTCACCCGCTCGCGCCAGAGGATATACAATATCGTTAGGACGACGAACGCAAGTATGAGCAGCATTACCCCGAGGCTGCCCAGCAGCTCGGCGCGGACCTCGCTTTCGACGACCTCGCCGGGCACGCTCATGGCTATGTACAGATTGTTGACATTGACCGGGCAAAAGACGATGTAGCGTTCCACGCCGTCTATCGTATAGGTGAAGATTTCCTGAGCGCCGCGGCGAAGGTCCTCGCGCAGAAACTCAACGTCGCTCTTTCCGTCCTCCGACGCGCTTTCGAGCAGCTCGAACAGATTGTCCGACTTACCGAGGAATCTGGGGTTGTTGCTTCCGACCACCAAATCGCCGGAGGCGTCCATGATATATGAATAGCATTTTTGATTGTAGATGGTCGGCGTGATGAGCTGGCGCAGCAGCACCGGGTCAAACTCGCCGCAGACGACGCCGATTATGCGCGAGGTGCTGCGGCTGACAATCGGCACCGAAAACACCAGCTTGAACGGGCTGCCGGTGTCGGGGGTATTGACGCGCTCGATACAGGTTTCGCCGCGAATGGAGGTCGCAAAATACTTCTGTCCGTAGGAGGAAGAAATAGTGCCGTCGGTATAGTACG
>CAYXRE010000127.1:0-5948 GCA_964466125.1 uncultured Oscillospiraceae bacterium | reverse complement strand
TCGGACGCCTTGCAGCCGCGCGCCTTGAGGATGTGCAGCAGCAAATTGGCGGTCATCTCGCCGTCTCCGGTGGTGCAGTAGTCGGTCAATATTATGTGTCCGCTCTGCTCGCCGCCGATTACATAGCCCGAGCGCAGCATTTCCTCGAGCACATAGCGGTCGCCGACGGCGGTGCGCACGGCGGTTATGCCGTACTGCTTGCAGTAATCCATAAATCCGAGATTGGTCATAACGGTCACGACGCACGCGTCGTGCGCGAGTCTGCCCTGCTCGCGCAGATAGCGCGAGAATATGGCGATTATCATGTCGCCGTCAATCTCCTTGCCCGTCTCGTCCACGGCAAGGCAGCGGTCGGCGTCGCCGTCAAAGGCTATGCCGATGTCCGCTCCCGCCGCGGCGACCTCTTTTTTGAGGTAGTCGAGATGGGTAGAGCCGACGCCGGCGTTTATGTTGCGTCCGTCCGGGTCGTCGCCGATGTATATGCCGTCAACCTTCAGGCGCTTAAACAGCTTTTTCGCAGTCGAGAAGGACGCGCCGTTCGCGCAGTCGAACACGACGCGAAGTCCCGAAAGGTCGCCGCCGACCATGTTCGCAAGGTAGTCCACATAGTCGTCCTCGGCGTCGTGCTTGAGCGAGACCGAGCCGATGTCGCCGTGCGTAGGAAGCACAAGCTCGCCCTTTTTTTCGAGCATATAGCTTTCGATTTCGTCCTCGATGGCGTCGGGCAGCTTGTAGCCGAGTGAATTGAATATCTTAATGCCGTTGAACTCAACGGGGTTGTGGGAAGCGGAGATGACCACGCCGGCGTCCGCACCGTACTTTTTGACGAGCAGCGCGACGGCGGGGGTCGGCACCACGCCGAGCAGCACAGCGTCCGCGCCGACGGAGCAGATTCCCGCAGCCATGGCGTTTTCGAGCATATCCGAGGACACACGGGTGTCTCTGCCGATGATTATCTTCGCGCGGTGGTCGGTGTGGTGGGTCAATACATACGCCGCAGCGCGCCCGAGGTCGAGCGCAAGCTCACAGCTCAAATCCGCATTTGCAATTCCTCTTACTCCGTCTGTTCCGAAAAGTTTTCCCATAAACTCAATTTTCTCCTTTATCGAATAAAGATTGCTGTTGGGGGGCGGCTGTGTCCTGTCCGGGCGGTGGCAGCCCTAAATGACGGTAGGCGGCAGGCGTTACGCAGCGCCCGCGCGGTGTGCGGCTGAGAAAACCCAGCTGCATTAAATAAGGCTCGCACAAATCCTCAAGCGTGACCGCCTCCTCGCCGAGCATCGCCGCGAGCGTTTCCAGCCCGACGGGTCCTCCGGCGTAGTTTGCGATAATCGCCTTCATAAGTCTGCGGTCTATATTGTCGAGCCCGAGCTCGTCAATATCCATTCTCGAAAGCGCGTCCGCCGCGGCGTCGTGCGTTATCGTTCCGTCCCCGAGCACCTGCGCAAAGTCGCGCACGCGCTTGAGCAGGCGGTTGGCGACACGGGGCGTTCCGCGCGAGCGACGGGCTATCTCCCGCGCGCCGTCGTCGTCGCACGGCACCTCGAGAATATCCGCCGAGCGGCGCACAATCTGCGCAATCTCGTCTTCTTTGTAAAGCTCCAGCTTGAGTATCACCCCGAAGCGGTCGCGCAGCGGCGAGGTGAGCTGCCCCGCTCTGGTCGTCGCGCCGATGAGGGTGAATTTCTGAAGGTTGATGCGAAACGAGCGCGCCGAGGGTCCCTTGCCGATGATGATGTCCAGCGCGTAGTCCTCGAGCGCGGGATACAGCACCTCCTCGACGGCGCGGGACAGACGGTGTATCTCGTCGATAAATAATATGTCGCCCGCAGCAAGATTGGTCAGCAGCGCCGCAAGGTCTCCCGGTTTTTCGATTGCAGGTCCGCTCGTGACGCGGATATTCACGCCCATCTCGTGCGCGACTATCTGCGCGAGCGTCGTTTTGCCAAGCCCGGGAGGACCGTAGAGCAGCAGGTGGTCGAGCGATTCGCCGCGCGCCTTTGCCGCTTGCATATATATCGACAGATTCTCCTTCGCCTGCTGCTGTCCTATGTACTCGGCAAGCGTTTTCGGACGCAGACAGTTCTCGTTGTCCGAGTCCTCAAGCAGCTCGTTTGTATCGACGAGTCGGGAATCCATCTCAAAATCATTGTTGTCGTCAAACATTCATATTCCCCTAAGCGAGAGATTTGAGCGAGCGGGCGATTATCTCCTCCGCAGACAGTCCGGCGGGCAGCTTTGCTATCGCGCTCGCCGCCTCCGAGTTGGAAAATCCCAGCGACACGAGCGCCGCGAGCGCCGAGGCGGCTTCGCCCTGCACGAGCACGTCCGAACTTTGCACCTGCGCCGCGTCCACGCTGCCAAGGTCGCTTATCTTGTCCTTGAGCTCAAGTATAATGCGCTGCGCGAGCTTGGGTCCGACCCCCGAGCAGGCGGTGAATGCCTTGTAGTCGCCTGAGGCGACGGCGAGCGCTATGCGGTCGGGCGAGTACAGCGAGAGAATGGCAAGCGCCGACTTGGGTCCGACGCCGGTCACCCCCGTGAGCATACGAAAGCTCGCGCGCTCCCGCTCGTCCGAAAAGCCGAACAGCTCAAGCGCGTCCTCTTTGACGTTGAGCCATGTGTACAGCGTGCATTCCCCGCCCTCGTTCGGCAGCAGTCCGTAAACGGACGAGGGTATCATGACCGAGAAGCCTACTCCGCCGCAGCTTATGACCGCAAGCGACGGCTCTTTTTTTATCAGCGTACCCGAAAGCGAGTATATCATCGGTTACCTCAGCAGCGTTTGTTTTTGACCTCGTTGTATATCTGACCGAACTGGGAAGCCGCACAGTGCGCGTGGCATATCGCAAGCGCGAGCGCGTCGGCGGTATCGTCCGGCTTTGGCACCGTCTTCAAGCCGAGAATAAGCCGCGTCATCTCCATGACCTGCGGCTTCTCCGCACGACCGTAGCCGACGACCGACTGCTTGACCTGAAGCGGCGTATATTCATAAATCGGTATTCCCCTTTTCGCCGCGCAAAGCAGCGTCACGCCGCGCGCCTGTGCGACGTCGATGGCGGTGGTGCGGTTGGAGTTGAAGAACAGCTTTTCAATGGACAGCGCCTGCGGCTTTATTTTGTCAAAAAACTCGCCGAGCTCGCGGTCAATTTGCATAAGGCGGTCGGTGAAGGGGGTGTGCGCCTGGGTGAGTACGGCGCCGAAATGCACGGGGCGAAACGAGCTGCCCGAGTACTCCACCGCTCCGTAGCCGACTATCGCATAGCCCGGGTCGATGCCCGCAATTATCATATAACTATACTTCACCACCTTAACTAAAGAATTATAGCATACCGACCGCATATTATCAATTTTTTTCACGTCCGCGCGCGCTTGCCGAAGGCACGAGCAAAACGCGGTCATACCCGCTTGAACTCGGAGCATATTAAGCCCGTATCACCCGCTGCCGGCGGGTAATACGGGCTTCGATTGACCTTTGGGGTACGATGTGAGTTCGGACAATGCCGACGGTTCGGCGGTTTTCTTTCGTTTGCGCTGCGAGCGCCGTCTGTCTTGTCTGCTCGCAGTTTGCAGCGCCCTGCGCCGGCTGACAGCCCGCGCAGCGGGCAGTTTTTGCCGCGCGGGCGGCGGCAAAAAAACGAAGGTCCGGCGAAGCCGGACCTTCGGGGTCAGCCGTCAAGCGACGAGTCGTACAAGCAGCACGCGCTCTTGCCCGTCTGCTTTGCGCGATACAGCGCCTTGTCCGCTCTTTCAATAATGACCTTCATGTCGTCGGGACGCTCGTCGAAGGTCGCGATTCCGACAGAGCAGCTCACCGCGCCGTTCTCCGGCCATTCCCAGCCGAGTCCGCGGCACAGGCGGTCGCCCTTCTTGCAGGCTGTCTGCGCCGACGGAACATTCTTCATCAGCACCATGAACTCGTCGCCGCCCACGCGCGCAATAATGTCGTCCGCACGAAGCGCGCTTTGCAGATACTCTCCGAACGAGCGCAGCATCTCGTCGCCGCTCTCGTGTCCGTAGGTGTCGTTGCGGGCTTTCAGGTCGTCAAGGTCGATCATAAACAGCGCGAAGCACCCGTGAATCGAGTTGAAATCGACTCCCTCGAGCGCCTTGTCAAAGCCGCGTCGGTTGTACACGCCCGTCAGATAATCGCGGTAGGCTGCGGCGAGCAGCGCGCTGCGGCTCTCGCGTCCCGCCTCGAGCGCCTTCATGTGGGAAAACGCGCAGACGTGGTTGACGCGGCAGGTGCAAATTTCGGAATTGTACGGCTTGCTGATGTAATCCGCCGCGCCGAGCGCGAACGCCTTGCGCTCGCTGTTCTCGCCCGCTTGCGAGGTGACGATGACGGGTATCGAGCAAAGCGTCGGGTCGTCCTTCATCTTCGAGAGCGTTGCAAAGCCGTCCATTGCGGGCATTATCAGGTCGAGCAGCACAATCTCGACCTCGCCCGGATGCTCGTACAAATACTCCAGCGCGCTCTTGCCGTTCTCCGCTTCGGCTATATTGAAGCTGTTCGAGAAGGTCTTGGCGAGCACGCTGCGGTCTATCTGCGCATCGTCCACGATAAGCATGGTGCGTCCGCGTTTTGTGTTGCGCGTAACGACGACGCCCTGATTGAGCGAAGAAATGCGCTCGACGCTGTCGCTGTAGGTTTCGCTCGTCGCAAGCAGCCGCACATAGTCGTTCTCCGGCATCGGCTTTGCGTAGTAGTAGCCCTGCACATAGTCGCACTCCATGCCGCGCAGCCGCTTAATCTGGTCGATCGTCTCGACGCCCTCCGCAATGACCTTCAGACCCATCCATTTTGCAAGGCTGATTATAAATCCGAGAACATTGCGTCCGGAGCCCTCAAGCGAGGCGTTCTGGATAAACTTCATATCGATTTTCAATATGTCTATGGGCAGCTCGCTTAGCATATTCAGCGACGAATAGCCGCTGCCGAAGTCGTCCATTTCGATAATGAAGCCGAGCTCCTTGAGCCGCTTGAGCGCGTCGATTATCTGACGCGGATTGTCTGTGTAGGCGCTTTCGGTTATCTCGATATGAAGCTGCTCCGGGCTCAGCTCATACTTTTTGACGAGCGCTGCTATCTCCTCGGGCAGCTTTGGGTTGAACATATCCGCGCGCGACACATTGACCGACACGGGAACGGTCGCAATATGCTGTTTTTTCATGTCCGAGATAATGCGGCAGGTCTGCTCCCAGACATATTGGTCGAGCGTGGAAATAAAGCCGTTTTGTTCAAACAGCGGTATGAAAAAGCCCGGAGAGATTACCGTGCCGTCCGGCTTCACCCAGCGCACGAGCGCCTCCGCGCCGGAAATCAGCTCGGTCGAAAGGTTGTATTTCGGCTGAAGATAGACCTTGAACTCGCCGTTTTTGAGCGCCGGTTCCATATTGGCGACGATGCGCTGTTCTTCGAGCATACGCTCACGCATCTTCTCGTCATAGACGTTGTAAATCAGCCCGTAGCGTCCTTTTATCGACTTTGCGGCAAGTATGGCGCGGTCGCACATCGAGCTTACGACGGTGGACTTGTCGTCGATGTTATATATGCCGAAGCGCATGGTTATGCGAATGGAGGGGAAATGCCTGTCGATGGTCTGCGCTATCTCATCGAAATACTCGTTGTCATACTCGTCGCGTCCGGCGGTCAGCGCGGCAAAATTGTCCGCTCCGAGCCTGCCGATTACAAAGTGCCGCGGAAGCATGGCGTTGAGCGTCTGCGCGGTAAAGCGAAGCAGCTCGTCGCCCGTCTTGGTGCCGAAGCGGTCGTTCACGAGCTTGAAGTTGTCTATATCAAGGCAGATTATATCAAAGTCCTGCTCGGGGCTCGCGCTGAGTATCCGCTCGACGTTTCGGTAGAAAAAGTCGCGGCTGTACAGCCCCGTCAGGCTGTCGTGCTCGACGAGATTTATCAGCGCCGCCGCCTCGCGCAATTTTATAAG
>CAYXRE010000126.1:0-6092 GCA_964466125.1 uncultured Oscillospiraceae bacterium | reverse complement strand
TTGTGCGCATAAGAATGTATAATATTTTAGATAATGTCAAAATTCAGTTTTAGTACGGTGAAACCGGAGAAAACGCGATGAAAGACGAAGCAAATAAAGGGTTCATTCAGCGCAACCGTCGAAAGATTCTGCTTGCGCTCGATGTGAGCTGTATAACCGCCGCGTATCTCATCACATGGATACTGATTTCGGGACGCGCGTCGCTCAACGAGTACCGCAGCTTGCTGTTTTCAAGCTGCGTTCTTTTCGTGCTTTGCTTCATAATAGTCTTTGTCATAATGGGCATGTACGACAGCCTGTGGAAATACGCGGAGATATACGAGTTCTTCCGCTGCGCGCTGGCATCGGTCATTTCAATCGCGGCGTTCATAACCCTTTCGCTCATAATTTATCAGGAGCGCCGCATACCGCTTTCGGTCTACTTGATGTCCTCACTGTTCGCCGTCTCGCTGACGCTATATGTGCGGCTGACCTACCGCATGGTTCGCAACACCCAGATTACCAACTCCGGAAAGCAGAGCCGCCGCGTGCTGATTGTCGGCGCGGGCGACGCCGCGTCCATGCTGCTGCACGAGATTTTCCGCGACGTGAACACCGACTACAACATCGTGTGCATTGTTGACGACGACGAGCGCAAGGTCGGGCGGTCGATAATGGGGATCAAGATAATGGGGCTCATCGCCGATATTCCCGCGCTCGTGTCCCAGTGCGACATAGACACCATAATCATCGCCGTGCCCTCCGCGTCGGAGGAGCAAAAGCGGCGCATACTCGATATTTGCTCAAAGACCGCGTGCAATATGCGTATGCTGCCGGATATATGCAAGCTCATAAACGACGGCAAGGACCTGCTGACGCGCGTGCGCGAGGTCAAGGTCGAGGACCTGCTCGGGCGCGAGGAGATTGACCTTGATGCGACCAAGAATCTGCATTTGCGCGACAAGGTGGTCATGGTCACCGGCGGCGGCGGCTCGATAGGCAGCGAGCTTTGCTTTCAGATAGCCGCGTCCTCGCCCAAAAAGCTGGTGGTCGTCGATATATACGAAAACAGCGCCTATGAGGTGCAGCAGAAGCTAAAAATGGACTACGGCGACGCGCTGGACGTTGACGTCCGCATAGCGTCGGTGCGCGATTCCAAGAAGATGGACTCGCTCATCGGAGAGACGCGCCCGAACATCATCTTTCACGCGGCGGCGCACAAGCACGTGCCGCTCATGGAGGTCAGCCCCGAGGAAGCGGTCAAGAACAACGTCTGCGGCACCTTCAACGTTACCCAGAGCGCGGCAAAGTACGGCGTGGAGACCTTTGTGCTCATCTCCACCGACAAGGCGGTCAACCCGACGAGCATCATGGGCGCGACCAAGCGAATATGCGAGATGATAGTGCAGGCGATGGACAAGACGAGCGACACCCGCTTTGTCGCCGTGCGCTTCGGCAACGTGCTGGGCTCCAACGGCTCGGTCGTTCCGCTTTTCAAAGAGCAAATTGCCAAGGGCGGTCCCGTGACGGTGACCCACCCCGATATCGTGCGCTATTTTATGACCATTTCCGAGGCGGTGAGCCTTGTGATAACCGCAAGCCAAATTGCCAAGGGCGGCGAGATATTCGTGCTGGACATGGGACACCAGGTGCGAATACTCGACCTTGCGGAGAATCTCATACGTCTTGCGGGCTTTTTGCCCTACCGCGATATACCGATTGTCTTTACAGGACTTCGCCCGGGCGAGAAGCTGTACGAGGAGTTGCTGCTTTCCGAGGAGGGCATCAAGAACACCGAGGAGAAGAAGATATTCATCGGCAACCCCGGAGATATAGACAAGGACGAGTTCTTCGAGCGGCTCGCCGCGCTAAAAGCGCTGGCTTATTCCAATGCGCGCGCAAGCGTCGTCGATACCGTCATAACCATGGTCCCGACCTTCAAGCGCGAGGAAGCGGCGCACAGGGAGAGCGATTTCTATGGATATTAAGACGCTCAAAAAGCTGCTTGTCGCGATTGTCGTCGTCTTTGCCGTCTGCGCGCTGCTCATGACGCTCGTGTACTGCATTCCGAGCGAATGGGTCAAGCCCAACGCCGAGAAAGCGCTTGAGCAGCTTGAAACCGAGAAGGAAACTCACGGTGATACCGACTGGCCGATGATGCCCTTTCCGTGGTACGCAAGCGAGCTGGACGGCTACACCGACGAGATAATGCTGTCGCTCAACGTGCTCGACGAGAGCGACAACCCGTTCATCGCTTCACTCATGTCCGGCGGACGCTCGCATCACTGGCACGGCTATCAGCTTGTGCTGCGCCCGCTGCTGCTGGCGTTCGATTACTTTGAGATTCGCTACATCAACTACATCGTCATATTCGGCTTGCTGTTTGCGGTGTGCGCGGCGGCGGCAAAGAAAATCAATCTGTGGTTTTCGGCATTTGTGCTCGCGGGCTTTGTGAAGATGTTCGGCATGACCGTGCCGGCGAGTCTGCAGTTTGTCAACACCTTCGTCATCGCGTTCGCCGCGATGCTCATCATACTGCTTCGCCCTAAAGAGAAGGACACGCGGGAGAACAACTGTCTGCTGTTTTTGTTAAGCGGCGCGGCGGTCGCGTTCTTTGACTTTCTCACCACGCCAGCACTCGCGGTCGGTCTGCCGCTGCTCGCGCTGCTTGCACTGCGCGCAGAAAACGCGAGGGAAAAGCCGAAGAAGCTGCTGTTGGAGGCGTTCACCTATTCCGCGGTCTGGGCGATAAGCTACGCGATTATTCTTGCAAGCAAATGGCTGCTCTCCGAACTGTTTTTATCCCGCGCGGAGTTCGCGGGCGCGTTTTCCAACGCGTCGGGGCTCATGGGAGACAGCGGGCTGTGGTTCGGCTACGGCAAGATGTTTTTGTACAACATCTACAACCTGCTTGAGCCGATGAAGGTCACGCTGCCGATTATCGTGGCTATAATTGTCGTGTGGCTCGTACTGTTCGTGAAATACCGCAGCAAGGGCATACAGACCGCTTATATCCCGACGCTGCTGTTTGTCAGCGCTTATCCCTACTTGTGGTATGCGGCGTTTATGACCCACTCGGGAATGCACTTTTGGTTCACCTACCGCAGTCAGTACATCACCGTCGTCGGAGTGCTGTACGCGATGTATCTGTCCGTCGATTGGCAGAAGCTGCAACAAGCGAGGGAAACCCGCGCGCAAAGCAAGCGCGGGAAAATCGCCGCACGGCAATAACCTTGCCGGCGGGTCAGCAAATAAATATCCGAGCGATGTTTTGAAAGGCATGAATTATGCAAGTACCGTTTTCTCCTCCAGATATGAGCGAGCTTGAGTCAAAGTACGCAAGCGAAGCCATACTCTCGGGCTGGATAACGACAGGTCCGAAGTGCAAGCAGTTTGAAAAGATGATAGAGGATTACTGCGGCGTCAAAAAGGCGGCGGTGCTCGCCTCGGCGACGGCCGCCATGGAAATGACGCTGCGGCTGCTCGGTGTGGGTGCGGGCGATGAGGTCATCACGAGCGCGTACACCTACACGGCGTCCGCGAGCGTAATCGACCACGTCGGCGCAAAAATCGTGCTCGTCGATACGCTGCCCGATTCGCTGCAAATGGATCTGTCGCTTCTCGAAAACGCTATGACCGAACGCACCAAGGCGATTATCCCCGTGGACGTCGCGGGCGTGCCATGCGACTACAAGAATATAAATCGGATAGTTCGCGAAAAGAGCGGGCTGTTCAAGCCTGCAAACGACATTCAGCGCGCGCTCGGGCGGGTGGCTGTCGTTGCGGATGCGGCGCACTCTTTCGGGGCGCTTTACAAGGGCGAGCCTGCCGCGAGATTTTCGGATTTTTGCTGCTTTTCCTTTCATGCGGTCAAGAACCTCACGACCGCCGAGGGCGGCGCAGTCTGTTTCGGCGACATCGGCGACATACCCGCAAGCGAGATTTACCGCCGCTTTATGCTCTGGTCGCTGCACGGGCAAAACAAGGACGCGTTTGCCAAGACCAAGCTCGGCGCGTGGGAGTACGACATAATCTATCCCGCCTACAAGTGCAACATGACCGACATCATGGCGGCAATCGGCATTGCGCAGCTCGAGCGCTACGACGGAATGCTTGCGCGAAGAAAGCAGATGGTCGCGCGCTACGACAGACTGTTTGAGGGTACGCGGGTGCTGCCGACGGCGCACGAGGGCGCGGATTTCTGCAGCTCGCACCACCTGTATATCACAAGGATCGACGGCGCTTCGCTCGAGCGGCGAAACGAGATCATAACCGAGCTTGCCAAAAAAGAGGTCTGCGCGAACGTCCACTACAAGCCGCTGCCGATGATGACCGCGTATAAAAACCTCGGCTTCGATATAAAGGACTTCCCGAACGCCTATGAGTTTTTTATCAACGAGATAACGCTGCCGCTGCATACCTGCCTTAGCGACGAGCAGATTGATTTTACAGCGAATACGCTCAAGGAAATATTGGGCGACTAAACCGATTGGACACGCTATGTTCAGACGATTCGAACGGCTTCCCGCGCCCATGCGCACCGAAGCGGTCAGGCGGTACTTCGACATATTGAATCACAAGCGCGGCTCGCTTTTTTGCAAGCGCGCGTTCGACATTTGCGCGAGCTTTGTCATGCTCGCGGCGATAAGCCCGCTGCTGCTGATACTGGCACTCGCCATCAAGCTGGACAGCGAGGGTCCCGTGTTTTACCGTCAGACGCGGGTGACGCAGTATATGCGGCGCTTTCGTATATTTAAGTTCCGCTCGATGGTCGCGAACGCCGACAAGCTCGGTCCGCTCGTGACGGTCGGCGAGGACAGCCGCATAACCAAAGTCGGCGCGTTTATGCGCAAATACCGCCTTGACGAGCTGCCGCAGCTCATAAACGTGCTGCTGGGCGACATGACCTTTGTGGGTACCCGCCCCGAGGTCGAAAAATACGTTGAGCGCTACACCGACGAGATGAACGCGACGCTGCTGCTGCGAGCGGGGGTCACCTCACGCTCGAGCATCGCATTTAAGGACGAGGCGGCGCTGCTCGAGCACGCGGACGACCCCGACGAGGTCTATGTGCGCGACATACTGCCGCAAAAGATGAAGTACAATCTTGAGTATCTGCAAAATCTCTCCTTTTTCGGAGATTTCAAAATTCTGTTCGGCACGGTAGCCGCCGTCAGTGAGGAGTGAAGTCATAGTGGGAAAATTTAAGTTTATCGACACGGGCATCGACGGTATGTTCGTCGTTGAGCCGACGGTGTTCGGCGACGCGCGCGGGTATTTCATGGAGACCTACAACGAGCGCGAGTTCGACGAGGCAGGTCATGTCATACGCTTCGTGCAGGACAACCAGTCCAAGTCGCGCCGCGGGGTGCTGCGCGGACTGCACATGCAGGTGAACAACCCGCAGGGCAAGCTGGTGCGGGTAATCAAGGGAGAAGTGTTCGACGTGGGCGTGGATATGCGAAAGGGCAGCCCGACGCTCGGCAAGTGGTACGGCGAAATACTCTCCGAGGACAACAAAAAGCAGCTGTTTATCCCCGAAGGGTTTGCGCACGGCTTCCTTGTGCTGTCTGAGACGGCGGAGTTCGTGTATAAATGCACGCGGCTTTACGACCCGACCGACGAGCTGGGAATGAAGTACGACGACCCCGACGTTGCGGTCGCGTGGCCGCACTGTGAGGCGCCCGTGCTGCTGTCCGACAAGGACAAGGCACAGCCGTCATATAAAGAAGTTTGCAAAATACTGAACGTATAAAATATATCAAATCAACAAATTGCAATATAAGAGGAATTCATTATGTTAGTTGCCAACATCGACAAAAGAGTAGGACCCGAGTTCGACGGAAAAACACTGCTTATAACAGGAGGCACCGGTTCGTTCGGAAACGCCGTGCTGCGCCGCTTTCTCAATTCCGGCTTGAAGGAGATAAGGATTTTCTCCCGCGACGAAAAGAAGCAGGACGAGATGCGTCACAAGCTCATGGACGACAAGGTCAAATTCTACATCGGCGACGTGCGCGATTACGAGAGCCTGAACACCGCGATGGGCGGCGTGGACTATGTCTTTCACGCGGCGGCGCTCAAGCAGGTGCCTAGTTGCGAGTTCTACCCCA
>CAYXRE010000125.1:0-6118 GCA_964466125.1 uncultured Oscillospiraceae bacterium | reverse complement strand
GAAGGCGGGCGAGTACAAAAATCTGATGATAGACGTCAGCGAAAAGCAGTACACGGGGGATTATTTGAAAAAGTATCGGCGGCTTTACCCGACGCTCGGAATTGTCGGAAAGCCCAAGAGCTTCGCTCGCTTTATTACACAAGCAAGCTCCTGTCTTGAGCACGACGCGCGCTCGTCGCTGCCGATGATTAAATGCCCGACGCTTGTGCTCGGCGGCTCTTGCGACATGATTGTGGGACCGAACGCCGCAGGGGAGCTTGCGGACAGCATCCCAAACAGCGAGCTGTATATCTACGAGGGGCTCGGACACGGCGCGTACGAGCAGGCAAAGGATTTTCACCGCCGCGTGCTGGATTACTTTTTGGCGCACTGAGCGGGGCATGAACGCAAAATAAAACAACTGACGGAAACGGAAAACTATGAAACTGATACTTAACGACATCAAAAAGAGCTTTGAGAAAAAAGAGGTGCTCAAGGGCGCAAGCTACACATTTGAGCAAGGGTGCATCTATGGACTGCTCGGGCGCAACGGCGCGGGAAAAACCACGCTGTTCAACTGCATAAACGAGGATTTGCCGATTGACTCCGGCTCCTTTTCCGTCGAGTGCGACGGAACCGTTCGCCCGATAACCGCCGACGACATCGGCTATGTGCTTTCAACGCCGGTCGTGCCGGAGTTTCTCACGGGACGCGAGTTTTTGCAGTTTTTTTGCGATATAAACCGCGAGCACATAAACGGGCAAAAAAGCGTAGACGAGTATTTTGAGCTTGTCAGCATTGCGCCGGAAGACCGCGACCGGCTTATAAAGGACTACTCGCACGGCATGAAGAACAAGATGCAGATGCTGGTCAATTTCATCGCGAATCCCGGCATACTGCTGCTCGACGAGCCGCTTACCTCCTTTGACGTGGTCGTCGCCGACGAGATGAAGCAGCTGCTCCGTCACTTGAAAAGCGAGCATATAATTGTCTTTTCGACCCATATCATGGAGCTTGCGCTGGATTTGTGCGACGTAATCGTCATATTGAACGACGGCGTGCTCGAGCAAATCGACAAGAACAGTCTGGACAACACCGCGTTTAAGGACAAGATAATCGCCGCGCTTCGGGGGGACGGAGAATGACGCAGACGCTGATTAACTCCTTCAAGCTGCGCAACACCTACCGTGTTAACAGCATTATCTACTCGCTCAAATCCATACCGCTCATAAAAAAGCTGCTGCCCTCCTCGCTGTACGCAAGCCGCGGATTAAAGACCTTCGGCAACGTCGTCAGCGCTATAGCCGAGCTGCTGTCCGCGTTCAGCGGCAAGGCGCTTTATCTGCTCATCATCTATCTTGTCATGAGCGAGACGCAGGTGCCGGCGGCAGGCTTTGTTCACGCGCTCATTTTTCTGACCGTTGCGGGCGGCATAGCCAATACCCAGATATTCAACCCAACCAAGGACAAGTTTTACGCGATTTTCTGTCTGCGAATGGAAGCGAAGGAATATACGCTCGTAAACTACGGCTACTTTTTGGTCAAAATGCTCGTCGGCTTTTTGGGCTTTGCGCTGCTTTTCGGACTGCTGTGCGGCGTGTCTGTCATCGCGTGTCTTGCGGTGCCGCTGTACGTCGTCGAGGTCAAGCTGTGCTTTTCGGCGCTGTCGCTGCGCGACTATAAAAAGCAGAGCGTCGCAATAAACGAAAACAAGCTCACTCCGCTGCTGTGGGGCGTGGTGGTGCTGCTCATGGCGCTGGCTGTCGTGCCGCCGTGCTTTTTCGACTTTGCGCTCGGCGGGAACGTGCTGCTCGCGCTTGTCGCCGCGCTGCTCGTGCCTGCCGTGTTGTCCGCTCGCTACATAGTGCGCTTTGACAGCTACCGCTCGGTTTACAAGGAGCTGCTTCGTCCGGAAAACATCGCGATGATGTCCTCAAAGGAGCTCGTCGGCGCTTCGCAGCAGCTTGCGATGCAAAAGAAGATAACCATGGACGTCGGTCTGACAAGCAACAAAAAGGGCTACGCGTACTTCAATGAGATATTCATGAAGCGCCATTCCAAGCTGCTTACCAAATCCGCAAAGCGCATAACCATGATTGCGGCGGCGGTGTTTGTGCTCGCGGCGGCGGCGTGCCGTTTTTACCCCGAAATAAACAGGGACGTCAACGAGATGATGCTGACCTTCCTGCCGTATTTCCTGTTTGTCATGTATCTCATAAATCGCGGGCAGGTGATAACGCAGGCGATGTTCCTCAACTGCGACCACAGTATGCTCGCCTATCGCTTCTACCGCAAGCCCAAGGCGATACTGACGCTGTTTATCGCGCGGCTGAAGTACGTCGTGCTCATAAACCTGATGCCTGCATCGGTCATCGCAGTCGGTCTGCCGGCGCTGCTGTATTTGTCCGGCGGGACGGACGATGTGCGCAATTACTACTTGCTGTTCGTGTCAATCCTGTCGATGTCGGTGTTTTTCTCGGTGCACCACATGGTGATGTACTATCTGCTTCAGCCGTACAATGTCAGCCTTGAGATGAAGAACGCCACCTACGGCATCGTGAGCTATGTGACCTATTTCATTTGCTATATCGCAATCGGAAAACAGGTCCCGACCGTTGTGTTCGGCACGGCAGTCACGGCGTTTTGCATTGTCTACGTGCTCGTCGCGTTCGTGCTCGCCTATCGTCTGGCTCCCAAGACCTTCAAGCTGCGCACCTGATTTCGGGTCGGAGGGCTTTTTTGCAGCTCGTGCCGTACGCGGACCCCTGCGTACAGGCAACATAAATCCCAATAATGAAAAGAGCTTATTTCACCGTTTCGGACGGGGAAATAAGCTCTTTCTTATGAGATAATTCGAAACATCGCTCGCCGCTTTATGCTTGTCGCACTCACCCGAGCGCCACGTCGAGCACCATCATGAGCGCAAAGCCGAGCGCCGCGCCGATCGTGCCGATGTTGGAATGCTCGCCCGACTGCGCTTGTGGTATGAGCTCCTCGACGACGACGTATATCATCGCGCCGGCTGCAAAGGCGAGGATATAGGGGAGTATCGGTGTGACGAGCGAAGTCAGCAGAATGGTTATTACCGCGCCGATAGGCTCAACTATTCCGGAGAGAAACCCGCTTCGAAACGCCCTTCTCTTGCTCATGCCGCTTGCGACGAGCGGCATGGAAATCACCGCGCCCTCGGGAAAGTTCTGGATTGCGATTCCTATGGAAAGCGCCAGTGCTCCCGCGCTCGAAATCGCGCCAGTACCCGAAATCATTCCCGCAAGCACGACGCCGACCGCCATGCCCTCGGGTATGTTGTGCAGCGTCACCGCCAGCACCAGCATCAGCGAGCGGCTGATGTGCGCGGGTCTGCCCTCGGGCGCATCGGAGTCCATGTGAAGGTGGGGAATGAGCGTGTCAAGCGCCAGCAAAAAGCCGATTCCCGCAAGGAATCCCACCAGCGCGGGAAGCCATGCAATTGTCCCGCTCGCGCTTGCCATGTCGATTGCGGGTATCAGCAGCGACCAGACCGACGCGGCTATCATGACGCCGGACGCGAAGCCCAGCAGCCCTTTTTGCAGATTCGGACGCATTTCGCCTTTCATAAAAAACACCATAGCCGCTCCGAGCGTCGTTCCAAACAACGGTATCAAAATCCCGACGATTACGCCGATATTGCCCTGCATAAACATTCTCCTTGTCCTATATTATCTCTGCGCGTGAGCCGCCCGAGCGCTCCTTTGTGACGACTATCTGGCGGTCTATGCGCTCTTTCAGCTCTCCTACGTGCGAGATTATCCCGACAAGACGGTTGGAGCCGCCGAGTCCCTCAAGCGCCGCGAGCGCCTGCCGCAGCGAGTCCTCGTCGAGCGAGCCGAAGCCCTCGTCCACAAACATCGTCTCGAGCCTGATACCGCCCGCGCCCGACTGCACCTCGTCGGAGAGCCCGAGCGCGAGAGACAGCGAGGCTTTGAAGGACTCGCCGCCCGACAGGGTGCGAACGCTGCGAATCGTGCCGTTGTAGTGGTCGATTACGTCCAGCTCCAGCCCGCTTTGGCTTTTGTTGTTCAGCGCCTCGCTTTTCCTGCGCAGCTCATACTGACCGCCCGACATCACCATAAAACGGGTGTTTGCGCGCGCGATGACCCGCTCGAAGCAGGCGGTCTGGATATATGTTTCGAGCATGATTTTTTCCTTGCCGGAGACACAGCCGTTTGCGGTGTTGGACAGCGCCGAAACCCACGACCATTCCGCCTCGCTTGCCTGCAGCTTTTCGATTTGCGTTTTCAGCCTTTCATGCGCCGCCGAATTGACGCTTATGCGCGCGTCCGTCTCGCTGATGCTTTTTGACAAAACCAGTTTGATTGAGGTTTGCTTGCTTAAAAGCTCCTGTTGTTCCTGCACATTGGGAGCATCGGCTTTTTCGGTCTGCGAGACGAGTGTCGAAACGCGCTCCTTTGCGGCGGCAATCGCCAAGCGCTGCTCATCGAGCGCCGTTTGCGCCTTGTCAAGCGTTTCAAGAGCTGCTGCTTTATCCGCACGCAGCTTTTCGATTCGCACGAGCGCGTCCGCCTTGCTTTTATACTCTAGTGATTTTTGCAGCTTTTCCGCCGCTTTTTCAAGAGCGTCCAGCTCGGCGCCGAGCGCAGCAATCGACTGCTGCGTTTTGCCTTGCTTTTCGCGAGTTTCGTTTTGTCGTTCACGCATATAAGGCAGCAATTTGTCAAGCTCGCTTTTTCTTTCACAGCGCGCATGACACTGGGAAAGCTCGCTTTCCAGTGCTTTTGTTTTCAGCCTTGCTTCGCCGAGCTCTTTTGTGAGCGCTTGGTCTGCGGTATCCTCCTGCGCATCTGCCAGCAGTTTATGAAGCAGCTTGCTGGATTGTTCCTCGCACGCTGCGAGAAGTCCTTTTTGTTCTGCCGCTTTCGCGCTTGCGTCGGCGCTCTCGAGGCGAGAGCGGTCACTTGCCTTTTTTGCGCTCAAAAGCTCTGCCTCGCTCGGCGCGCCGCAGGGCATTTGTGCAAGCGAAGGGTGTTCTCTCGAGCCGCACACGGGGCAGCGCTGATTGTCCTCAAGTGCGCTTGCGAGTATTCCCGCCTGCGCGTCAAGATACGCGCGATTCTTTTGCTCGTATATACCGTGAAGACTTTCGGCGATTTGCTGCAATCGGACGTATTCCGCCGCCGTATGTCGGTACTCGTCCGCGAGTCTGTCGCGGCGAGCGAGCGTGTCGCGCAGCGAAACAAGGCTTTCCACCCGCTCACGGGATTTGTCCAGTTCGCTTTGCAGCTTCGCTTCGTCCGACGACGCGTTTGCGAGCGCTTTTTGCTCCGCCTCGAGCAATCCGAGTTCCTTTTCGAGCGCCAGCAGACTCTGCGAACACTCCTCAAGCTCCGTTTTGCGTTCGCTCAACAGTTCCTGCTTTTTTATTTTTTGCGCGAGTGTGCTGTCCAGCTCGTCGTATTGCGAAAGACGTCCCTCGAGTGTGCTAGCCTCGTTCGCAAGGAACTCGGCGCGCTCCTTTTCGCCGGAAAGGGATTTCAGTTTTTCCTCGAGTATCGCAAGCTGCGGAGTCATCTGTTCAAGCGAAGACCGCGCGAGCTTCAATGCCTCTTTTTGCTTTTCAAGTTCCTGCGCTCTGCCGAGAAGGCGGCTTATCGCTTCAAGCGATTTTTCACACTCGGACAACTGTTCTTTGAGTCCGCTGCGCTTGCACTCGTCGGCTTGAAGCAGCTTTGCTGTCAGTTCAAGCGCGTCCTCGTTGCTCGTCTGCCCGCTTTTCGCGCTGTCCAATTGTTCGCGCAGCGGGTCAAGCTCGTCGCACACAGCCGAAGCTATATACTGCCGTACGCTTTCGCGAAGCGTCTCGCATTTCCTCGCCCGTTCGCCCGATTCCGCTTTCAGTTTCTCCGAAAGCCGCGAGAAGCGTCCGGTGTCGAAGATACGACGGAATATCTCTCTGCGCTCGGAAGTGGGCGCGAGCAGCAGCTTTAGAAAATCCCCCTGCGCGATGAGAGAGATTTGCGAAAACTGTCCGCGGTCAACGCCGATTATGTCCCGAATCGCCGCCGTGACCTCCTTGTATTTTGTCACAAGCGAGCCGTCGGGGAGAGTGAGCAGCGCGTCGGCTTTCTGGGTGGCGACGCCC
>CAYXRE010000124.1:0-6204 GCA_964466125.1 uncultured Oscillospiraceae bacterium | reverse complement strand
AAGCAAGCTCGACGCCGTTGTCGGCGCAGTAGACGAACGAGCGCTTCCATGCGCGAAGAATGTTCAAAATCTGCTCGTCGGAAAACTTATCCTCCGCAATAAGCCAGTCGATATGCTCGTCGAGCGCATTGTTGCAGCGCATAAACTCCGCGACCGCCGTTTTGCGGCTCTCGCGCGCGACGTTGTCGATTGCTTCGTCAAGGCTTTTCGCCGTCGAGAGATAGAAGAAATAGCTGCGGTTGTGGCTGACCGAGGCGTCGTAGACATAGTAATCGGTAATCGGCTGCTTGACGTACTCGCCGCGGGTGCAAAACGTCAGGTAGCGGCACATGAACATCAGCTCCTCGAACAGCGCGCGCTCGGTCATGCGAAGCGAGTGAGCCTCGATTATGTCACGGCGAAACAGCTTGCACCACAGCGCGGACAAAAACGGTTCGTTTTGGGGCGTGAACGGGTCGCTCAGGTCATAGCTGCCCTCCCGCGAGGAGATAAAGGACATATTGCGCGAAAGCTCTTTGCCGTCCTTGACGTTGACGGTGCAAAAGTCCCCCGCCGCGACGTCGCAGCCGGTGCGCTCCACGAGCTCATACAGCGTCTCGCAGGCGCTCGGGCGATAGACGTCGTCCGCGTCGAGAAACATGACATACGGCGCGTGGGCGTTATCGAGCGCCCTGTTGCGCGGCGCGCCGGACGAGCCGCTGTTTTGTTCGAGCGCGTAGGAAAACACGTTTTCATACTGCGCCGCCCATTTTTCGACTATCGCTTTTGAGCCGTCCTTCGAGCAGTCGTCCACGAAAATGACCTCGAGATTCCCGAAGCCTATCGTCTGCGCGAGCAGCGACGCAAAGGTCTTTGCGATGTCCCGCTCGGCATTATAGTAGGGTATGAGCACGCTGATTTTGTACTGCGGCATATTCAGCCCCTTTTGAGCAATGTCAGAATTTTGGACGCGAGCTTCCAGCTCGTCGAGCCGAAGATGTTCGCCTTCTCCTGCTCGCGCTGGAAATGCAGCAGACGCAGCTGCAAAAAGTTATATATCGCGCCGTCCGTGTCGCCGTCCGCCGCCGCGCGGCAGCATATCTTTGCGTGAGCAGAATGAAGGTAAAAGCAGTTTTCGTGCGCGAGCGCGAGCACGCCGCTCCACGTACCGAGCGCCGCCCCCGCCTGCTCGTCAGAAAAGTCCTTCTCGCCCAGCAGCATTCCCATGTAGTGCTCGACGTTGCCCGCAAGGTCTACGAAGCGAAGATATTTACTGTCGGTTCCGATTCTTTTCGTCTGCGCAAGCCCGAACCCGATCGAGCGCGGTATCGCCTCGTAGTAGGACACGTTGTGGTCGTGCGAGAGCGTGCCGGACGCGACGGTGCGCGAGAAAACGTCGGTGTGAACGAGTGAGCCGCTTTTGCAGACAGTCAGGTAGGAATATAAAAACGCCGCGTCCGCCCACATCCGCTCGCCGGAAAAGCGAAGCGAATACTCTCTGACGATGTCGCTTCTGTATATCTTCGCGCAGAAATTATAGCAAAACAGCCGACACTCTTTTTCGCCGAAAGAGGCGAAATCGTATTCTCCCTCGGCGGCGTCGGGGCAGCGCATGATGTCCGCGTCCGCCTCGGGACTGCGCGTGCCGTCCGCGTTCGCGGCAAAACAGTCGCCGGTGACAATATCGCAGCCGCTGCGAAGGATTTCGTCGTATAGCTTTTCGCACGCGTCCGGCATAAGCAGGTCGTCCGCGTCGATGAACATAAAATACGGCGCGCTCGCCTGCGGCATGGCAAGGTTGCGCGGCGTGCCGTCCGAGCCGCTGTTGCGCTCGGTGCGAAGCACCCGCACGTTTGAATACTGCTTTTCCCATTCGAGCGCCCGCTCATAGGAGCCGTCGCCCGAACAGTCGTCCGCGACAAGGTACTCGATGTTTTCAAAGCCGATGCTCTGCCGCTTTACCGATTCAAGCGTCGCGTCCATGGTGTCAATCGCGTTGTAAAGCGGGGTTATGACGCTGATTTTATAGCTCATGCTTTCACTGCACCTCGCTTTTTCCGCCGCGCAGCTTCTGAATCGCCGAAGCGATCTTCCACGTGCGCGAAGCGAATATGCCGTCCCGCTCCGCCTTGCGCTGAAAATACGCTTCGCGCAGCGCGAGCAGGTCAAAATATGTGCGCTCGACCGAGCATTTTGCGCTGTCGCGGGTGATTATGCGCGCGTAGGCTGTATGCAGATGAAAGCCCCGCTCGTGCGCATAGGTGAAGATGTTCTTCCACGCTTCGAGTATCTCGCACATTTGATTTTGCTCAAAGTCCTTCTCGTTTATAAGGCAGTTGACATAGTACTCGACGCTCTGCACCATGTCCATAAGCCCCGCAAAGCGTGTCTCGACCCCTATCTCCCGCGCCTTGTTTATCGCAAGCTCGATGGATTTGGGTATCGACGTGTAAAAAAACATATTGTGACCGTGGGAAAGCGAGCTTTCGCGAACAAGGTAGTCGATTATGTCCGCGCGGACTATCTCGCCGTTTTTGCACACGCTGACGTACAGATACAGGAACACGAGGTCCTCCCAAAGGAGTCCCTCGCTGAACCTGATTTTATACTTTTCCACTATCTCGCGGCGAAATATTTTTGTCCAGAAATTGAAGCAGAACACCCATGAAAGCTCGGTGTCGAAATCGCGAAAGTCGTAAACGCCCTCCGGCTTGCCCTTGTATTTGAGCAGATACTGCTCGCTTTCGGGTATGTCGGTGCGCCCGCTCTCTGCGCGCTCCGCCGCGTCGCCGCCGACGATGTCCGCGCCGCTTTGCTGCGCGTGCGTATAAAGCACCTCGCACGCGTTGGGGAACAGGCAGTCGTCGTTGTCCAAGAACATCAGATACGGCGCGCTTGCGTTGTCCATACCGAGGTTTCTCGGCGCGCCCGCCGTGCCCGAGTTGCGGGGCATGTGCAGCGCCCTGACGTTGGGATACTGTGCGGCATAGGAGTCGATGAGCGCATCCGAGCCGTCGGTCGAGACGTCGTCAACGAGGATATACTCGATGTTCTCAAAGCCGATGGTCTGCGCCTTGACCGACTCGAACGAGCGCGGCAGTGTTTTTTGCGCGTTGTAGACGGGAGTGATGAGCGTTATTTTGTAGTCCATTACTTCTTCCAGACGGGCTCCTTGAGCACCCATTCGTTCAATTCGTTTTTCTCAAACAAATCGCGGTTGTAGAACTTGTCTATGACCGCCCAGAATTCCTTTTCGCTGTAACCCATGAACTCGCAGAAATCGCGCACGCAAAGCGGGTCCAGCTTGCCGTCGCGCTCCTTGACGAGCTTGATCGCTTCGTCGCGGCTTATCATGCCGTAGCGCACCATGCGCGCGCCGTAGTCGGTCGCCGCCGCGTGACCGAACTTGGGGTATTTCAGCCAGCTGTGCACAAGGTAGGCGCGGGAGTCTATCTGGTCAAACTGCTCTGCGTGGTGGGTGCGGTCCCACTCGTGGGTGAGGTCGTGGAAGCCGTAGGACTTGGCTATCTCATAGTTTCTGAAAGAATTCCAGTCCACAAAGTAGCTCAGGTACATCGGGTCCAGCTTCGCCATTTCCTCCGGCGTGGGCGCAAGGGTGAGCGAAAGCTCCTTTTCGGTGACGCCGTCGCCGAGCAGCTCTTCCATGGGCATACCGATGGCGACGCCGTTTTCGATCTGTCCCTTTGCGGAATAGGTCTCCTCGTCGGCATTGCCGCCGTACTCATAGCTGACGTTTTCGCCGTAGACGAGCAGCGGGGTGTTGAACTTGACCGCCATGTGCAGCGGGAAGGTGTAGATGAGGCGGTCGATGAACCATGTCGGCTTGCCGTATTTCTCGAACATCTTGCGCATGAGAATCTTCTGCGTCTTGACGTCGGGCTTGCAGCTGATTATGGTGCAGCCGAACGCCTCGCTGATGTTCTTGAGGTTGTGCTTGCCCGCCTCGGTCATGGGGAAGTTGTCCTCGACCGAGAACAGAATCGGGTTCATGCCCATGACGTTCTTCATCATGTGCACCTGAAAATGACTGTCCTTGCCGCCCGAGACGGCAATCGCGCAGTCGTACCCTCCCGGTCCGTTCATGCCGCGGTATTTATCGCATATCGCCTTGAGCTCCACAAAGCGCTTGTCCCAGTCGATTTTTTTGCGGTTGTCGTAGTGGGTGCAAGCACAGCAGACGCCGTCCTCGTTGAAGGTTATGCCCGGGCGGGTGTCCGGCATCACGCAGCGTGTGCAGTATTTCATATCTGTTACCTCGATTTGTCGTTTAGTATAGGTTTAACGAACATCTTATTTTACCAGATGGCGAACGCACAGTCAATTTAGCGGCGTAGAGCAAAGAAGGATTTTGTTTAATATCTCCCCGCCTAATAGCGGGGAGATAGAAAGTCGAAGGCGCACAGCCAAATATCACTATGGTGTGCCGGGGCGTTTGTTTGAGTATTTTCCCTGCGGCATGGGGATACTCTCATACTGCGCCCGATGGTCCGACGGCAAAGAACGGCGGGCGGTTCTTTCCACGCCCGCACGGCGCTCTTGCTTTGCAAGTTGAATTGCACTGTGCAAAAAAGATTCGACTGATTACCTCCCCGCCTGCGGCGGGGAGGTAATCTTTTGTCGGGCTCGGCGGTCGGCGTCCTTGCTTTGCAAGTTGAATTGCACTGTGCGTTTGTGGTATAAAGGACATACGCGGATTTATTTTTAATACAATAAAGGAAACTGACAATGAAAACAAAGCAGACAATCGGAATCATCATCGCCGCGGCGGTGTTTGTGCTCGTCGGCATCGCAGGCGTGGCATCCGCTTCCAACCTCCGCTCGACGCTCTCTGGCTTCAACACGCTCTCCTCACAGGTGAGCACCCCCGAGCCGAGCGACAACCTCGCGCTCGTATACATCGAAAACGAAATCGGCGCTGACTCGACCGACACCTTCGGCAATCCTGTCGGCTACAGCCAGACGCGCGTGCTCGATTTGATTGAGGACATGAAGAATTCGGACAGCAACGTCGGCTTGATGCTTTACGTCAACTCCCCGGGCGGCGCAGTCTATCAATCGGACGAGGTCTACCGCGCGCTCATCGACTACAAGCAGCAGACGGGACGTCCCGTCTACGCGTACACGACCGAGCTGATGGCTTCCGGCGCATACTACATCGGCTGCGGCGCAGACCGCATTGCCGCCAACCGCAACGGACAGGTCGGCTCAATCGGCGTTTATATCGGCACAACGAACATGAAAGGGCTTTACGACAAGCTCGGCATCAAGCCCACCTATATCAAATCGGGACGCAACAAAGCCATGGGCAACGGCTACGACGAGCTGACCGAGGAACAGACCGCTATCTATCAAAGCCTGGTGGACGAATACTACGACGAGTTCATCAACATCGTCTGCGAAGCGCGCGGATATGACCGCGCAAGGGCAATCGAAATCGCCGACGGACGCGTTTACAGCGCAAAACAGGCGCTCGCGAACGGACTTATCGACGAGATTGCCACCTACGACGAGTTCTCCGCCGAATGCATGGAGCTTTGCGGCGCGCAGAACATCTACGAGCGCACCTATGACGACGGCAACTATTTCACCTCGCTGTTCTCGTCGCTGAGCTCACTTATTCCGCAAAACGAGACCGCCGCAGCGCTCGAGTATATCACCGAATCCAACAGGGAGGTGCCGATGTACTATGCCGGATAACAACACCCCCGATGAACGCAAAATTTTGAGTTACGACCCGATGACCGGAATTCCGATATACGCTCCGAACGAACCGGAAGCAGCCGATGACTCGGACGACCCGACGCTCGGCGATATGCTCGCGACGCTCGATATGCTTTCTCCGCCCTGTCCTCACCCGACGGCGCCCGAGTTTGTCGACGCCGACCAAGCGCCCGAAGCGGCGAACAGCGAACCTCAAGCTGCGCTTTCCCCCTACACCGCCGCAGCAAACGAACAAAACCAAACCAATACGCAGTACGCCGCGCCGCAGGGCGCTCAGCCTCAATATAACGCGCCTCAAAGCACCGTTCCCGCTGCGAAATGCGCAGGCTTTTTCACCCGTCTTGCCGCCTTCGCGCTCGACTCGCTCGTCGCGTGGGTGATGGGACTTGTCGTCGCCTACCTCGTCGGTCTGCTCGCGAAAGCGCTCGGCTTTTCGGGCATGGACGACGCTGTGCTGTTCTCGATTACCGTGCGCAATATCGT
>CAYXRE010000123.1:0-6209 GCA_964466125.1 uncultured Oscillospiraceae bacterium | reverse complement strand
TTGGGCGCGTTTTCATACAGCTTCTCCATGACCTGCGCCATTTTGTCCTTGCCGTCCAGCCCCGCGAACTCAAAGCTGACGACCTTGGAGCGGTAGTAGCCGTAGGTCTTGTATATCTCCTCGAGCACCTCGATTGGGGTGGTCTCCTTGGATTTGTAGTAGCTGCACATCTCGGCGAGGGTCATGGCGGCGAACACCGCGTCCTTGTCGCGCACATAGCTGCCCGCAAGATAGCCGCAGCTCTCCTCAAAGCCGAAGATGAAGCGCTGCTGCTCCCCTTTATGCTCAAGCAGCAATATCTGCTCGCCGATGTACTTGAAGCCGGTGAGCACGGTTATCATCTCCACGCCGTAGCCGTTCGCGACGTCGCGCGCGAGCGCGGTGGAAACTATGCTCTCGACGGCGACGGGGGATTTCGGCATGGTGCCGTTCGCCGTGCGCGAGCGGCAGATATAGTCGAGCATCAGCACGCCTATCTCGTTGCCGGAAAGAATCGTGTATTTACCCTCGGCGTTCGGGAACGCGACGCCCACGCGGTCGGCGTCCGGGTCGGTCGCGACGAACAGGTCGGGCTTTTTGATTTCGCTCAGCTCCAGCCCGAGCATAAGCGCCTCGCGCGTCTCGGGGTTGGGGTACGAGCAGGTCGGGAAGTCGCCGTCCGGCAGCTCCTGCGCGCCGACAATATACACCGTCTTTACGCCGATGTCCGCGAGAATGCGGCGGACGGGCTCGTTGCCGGTGCCGTTGAGCGGAGAGTAGACGACGGATATGGGATATTTCTCGCATATCCCGGGATTGACGCTCTGCTCTTTGACCTTGTCATAATATTTCTCGATGACCCGCTTATCGACGTACTTTATGCGCCCTTCGGACATCTCCTCGTAAAAATCCGAGGTCTTTACGTCGTCGAAGTCGTCGGTCTTTTCGATGCGAAGATACACCGCGTTCGCAGATGTGGTGGTCATCTGGCAGCCGTCGTCGCCGTACACCTTGTAGCCGTTGTACTCGGCGGGATTGTGGCTTGCGGTTATCATAACGCCCGCCTTGGAACCGGTCTCGCGAACGGCGAAGGAGAGCATGGGCGTGGGCATTAGCCGGTCGTAGATATACACGCCGATGCCGTTTGCCGCGAGCACCTCGGCGGTGCGGTGGGCAAAGACGGTCGAGCGGTTGCGGGAATCGTAGGATATGGCGACGGTGCCGCCGCCGAAGCACTCGTTGATGTAGTCGGCAAGCCCCTGCGTCGCCCGACCGACGGTGTAGATGTTCATGCGGTCGGTGCCCGCGCCGATTATGCCGCGCAGTCCCGCCGTGCCGAAGGTCAGCGAGTTTTCAAAGCGGCTTTTCTGCTCGTTGTCGTCGTTCTTTATCTGCTCAAGCTCGGCTTTCAGCCCCGCCTCGTCAACCTTTTCCAGCCAGCGCGTGTACTTAGCCTTGTAATCCATCTATAAGCCTCCGCGTGCGTTTTTTGTTACATAATTATATTAGCACGCCGCACCTAAAGTCAAACTTTTCTTGCGAGCGGTCGAATATCGGCTATAATGAAAAAGAAAGGCGGTGGCACAGTGTATTCCAAGGTTCTCAGCCTCGGGCTGTTCGGACTCGACGGCTATCCCGTCACGGTGGAGGCGGACACGAGCAACGGACTTCCGGCGTTCGACGTGGTCGGGCTGCCGGACGCGGCGGTCAGCGAATCGCGCGAGCGGGTGCGCGCCGCGATGCGAAACAGCGGCTTTTCCTTCCCCGTGAGCCGCATAACCGTCAATCTCGCACCCGCCGACAAGAAAAAGACGGGACCGATTTACGACCTGCCCATTTTTCTTTCCGTGCTGCTCGCAAGCGGTCAGCTGAGCTTTGAGAGCTCGCGCTGCGCTTTTGTCGGCGAGCTTGCGCTGGACGGCAAGCTGCGCGAGATAAACGGGGTACTTCCCATGGCGCTCGCGGCAAGCGAGTGCGGCATCGACACTGTTTTTGTTCCCGCCGCCAACGCCGCGGAAGCCGCCGTCGCAAAGGGACTGCGGGTCTACGGCGCAAAGGACGTACGCGAGGTTGTCGCGCATCTGCGCGGCGAGCGCGAGCTTGTTCCCGCGCGGGCGCTGAGCTTTTGCGATTCGCCCGCCGACTATCCGTTCGACTTTTCCGACGTCAAAGGGCAGAGCGCCGTGCGCCGCGCGGTCGAGATAGCCGCGGCGGGCAGCCACAATCTGCTGCTCATCGGACCTCCCGGCTCGGGCAAGAGCCTGATTGCCAAGCGAATCCCTTCAATTCTCCCGCCGCTGAGCTACGAGGAAGCGGTGGAGACGACAAAGATATACTCCGTCGCGGGCGCGCTGCCCTCCCGCGAGACGCTGATGACCGCGCGCCCGTTTCGCTCGCCGCACCACACCGTCTCGCCCGCTGGACTGACGGGCGGCGGCACCGTTCCCAAGCCGGGTGAGATTTCCCTGTCCCACAACGGCGTGCTGTTTCTCGACGAGCTGCCGGAATTCAACCGCACCGCCATGGAGGTGCTGCGCCAGCCCATTGAGGACGGCGTCGTCACCATCTCCCGCGTCAGCGGCTCGCTCACCTATCCGTGCTCTGTCATGCTCGTCGCGGCAATGAACCCGTGTCCGTGCGGCAACTTCGGCAGCACCACGCGGCAGTGCACCTGCACGGGCAACGCGGTCGAGCGCTACCTCGGGCGCATAAGCGGTCCGCTGCTCGACAGACTGGATTTGCACATCGAAGTCCCAGCCGTCGATTACGACTCGCTCTCGGGACCTGCTGACGGCGAAAGCTCCGCGGACATCCGCGCGAGAGTGACCGCCGCGCGTGAACTGCAATCAGCTCGCTACGCCTCCCGCGGCTTTCTGTGCAACGCGCACATTCCGCCGTCGTTCATCGACGAGGCGTGCGCCATGACCTCGAGCGCGAAAACGCTCGTCGCCAAGGCGTTCGACACGTTGGGACTTTCCGCGCGCGCTTATTCCAAGGTGCTCAAGGTCGCGCGGACGATAGCCGACCTCGAGGGGGCGGCGCTCATCGATGCGCGCCACGTCGCCGAGGCGGTGCAGTATCGCGCGCTGGACAAAAAATACTGGCTTCGCGCATAAACTTCGACAATCGCCGAGCGGCTTTTACGCCGCTCGGTTTTTTTGTGCCGCAACGGACATTTCCCCGCCTGCTTCGTGCGACAAACTTGTCCGCGTATCGGCGCTATAATCGGCGCATAACATATTTTGGGCGGGGATACATAAAATGAAGGAAAAAAGCATAAAGGTCAAAAAGCGCCCGTCGGCGCTGTACAAAAAGCTGAACGAAGCGGCGTCCGGCGAGCTTTTCCGCGCTTTTGCAAAGCAGCTCGGAGTCTTTCTTCTCGCGCTCGTGCTCACGCGCACCGAATTTACCGCGTCGCTGTGTCCGTTCCCGCTCGCGCTGATAATCGGTGTGAGCGATTCCTACGTCGTCGCGGGAACTCTCGGGCTGATTGTCGGCGGCTGGACGGGAACGATGGGCAGCTACTCCTTTGTCGCGGCTGCGGGCGTCGTCGCGGCGCTGCGCTGGATTCTGGCGGGCATGAGCCATAAAAAGAACCGCCGCGGCTCCTACCTGCCCTCGCTTATCGCTGCGGGCATAACGGTGGCGGCGGTCGAGATTTCGGCGGCGGTCGCGGCGGGCGCGCTCACATTGCGCCTGCTCGCCGTCACCTTCGCGAGCTTCGCAATTTCCGGCGCGTTCTCCTATTTCTACCGCGTGACCTTTGACGCGCTGCGCCGCCGCTCGACGATTCTCGAGTATTCCGGCGCGCAAAAGGCGTGCGCCGCGCTTGCGGCGTGCAGCGTGCTCATGTCTCTCGTGACCGTTTCGCTCGGTCCGTTCTCGCTCGGACGCATTGTTTGCGCGGCGCTCGCGCTGTTTTGCGCGCAGCTGTTCGCCCCGCCGTTCGACATTGTGGTGTTCGGGGCGATTGCCGCCGCCGTCGCGCTGTCCGAGCCGACCTTCGGCTTTGCCGCCGCAGGGCTGTGCGCCGCAGGAGCGGTCGCGTCGCTTTTTAAGAAAAAGGGCAAGCCGCTGCTGTGCGCTGTATTCGTGCTGTGCGCGGCGAGCTTCTGCTTTTGCGCGGGCAGCTATATTCCCGCGCTGTGCTACGTCTGCGAAACGCTGTTCGGCGCAATGCTGTTCCTCGCGCTGCCGCTGAAAAGCGCCGCGGACGCGCGGTTTTCCTATGTCAACAACTCGCTTGCGAGCGCAGCGAGCACCCTTTCGAGCAAGCTGGACGCAATGACCTCGTCGCTGCGCTCGATAACCGGCGTGCTGGACGCGACGGTGGAGCTGAAAAACGCGCGCTGCGACACCGACAAGCTCTATCGCAAGAGCGCCGAGAAGGTCTGCCGCAAGTGCGCGCTGATGTCCTATTGCTGGGTCAAGCACTTTGACGAGACGACCGACGCGCTCACCAAGGCGACGCCCGCGCTCATAAAGAACTCGTCGCTTCGCCGAGAGGACCTGAACGAGCTGTTTCGCTCGCGGTGCATGAGCGTCCCCGCTCTAGTCGGCGAGATAAACAAAAACTATACCGCGTATTTGGAGCACCTGACCAATATTAAGAACACACAGCTTTACAAAAGCATGCTCAAAAAGCAGTTCTCGGCGGTCTGCGATATGCTCGATTCGGCGCGTGGAGAGCTGTGCGCCTTCAGCCGCTGGGACGAGCAGCGCTCGCATCGGGTGTTCGACGCGGCGGCTAGGCTCGGTCTTGCGGTGGAAAACGCAGGCTGCGTGAGCGACGCGCTGGGGCGCCCAATCGTCACAGTGACGCTCGCCGAAATGCCCTCGCCGACTCTGCTGCGCCGCCTGACTCTCGCGGTCAGCTCGGTTTGCTCTCGCGCCATGACCAAGCCGACGGTGTCCTCCGTTTCCGGCTCGAGCGTGCTGTCCTTCACCCAACAGCAGACCTACACCGTGCGCACCGCCGTCAGCCAGCTTTGCGCCGAGCGCGGGGTGTGCGGCGACGTTTACCGCATACTGCGCGACCTGCGCGGCAACGTGCACATCGTCATGTCGGACGGCATGGGCACCGGCACCTCGGCTCGGCGGGACGGCGGGATATGCTGCGCGTTCCTCGAAAAGCTGCTGGAAAACGGCTTCGCGGTCAAGCGTGCGGCAGAGCTTGCCAACTCGGCGCTCGCGCTGCGCGAGGACAGCGAATCCGCAAGCACCCTCGACGTGCTGAGCATCGAAGTTTACACCGGCGTTGCCTCCCTTTTTAAGGCGGGCGCCGCCCCGACCTATATCCTGCGCGGCTCGGCGGTCAAACGCGTGGACGGACGCACGCTGCCCGTGGGCATACTTGACACGGTCGTCTCGCGCGAGATACCCATCGAGCTTGCGGACGGCGACGTGGTGGTCATGGCGTCGGACGGGCTTGAGGACGCGGCGCACCCGTTTATCGAGCAGACGCTCAAGCTGCTTTACGACGCGAGCGCGGACGACATCTGCGCCGAGCTGATTGCCCGCGCAAAAAGCAATCTCAACGCCACGGACGACGTGACGGTCGCAGTCGCGCGCATTAAAAAATCAAACGAATCGGCTTAACGAATGCTTAATTGCCAGCGGGCGAACGGTGTGTTATAATGTTATCCACGCTTGTATGAAACGGGGTAACACATGACTTTTCTCGAATTGCTTCAGGATTACTGGAAAGTATTTGTTATATCAATGGTTCCGATAATTGAGCTTCGCGGAGCGGTGCCAATCGGAATCGGAATGGGACTGCCGCTGCTGCCCACCTTTATCGTCGCCGTCGTCGGCAACACGCTGCCCGTTCCCTTCCTCATCGCTTTCTCCCAGCGCGTGCTGCGCTGGCTTGCAAAGTTTGAAAAAATAGGTCCTTTCTTTCAAAAAATCATCGACCGCGCGGAAGAGAAGGCAAAGACGATTGGCACAAACGAGCTGCTCGGTCTGTTTTTGTTCGTCGCCATTCCGCTGCCCGGCACCGGCGCATGGACAGGCTCGCTCATTGCGGCGCTGCTTCAGCTCAACTGGAAAAAGGCGCTGCCCGCAATCTTTGCGGGGATAGTCGGCGCGGGAATCATAATGTCGCTCGCCTCCGCCGGTGTGTTCGGCGCGTTCGGCATGAACTTCGGCTTCAAGTAAACAAAAAAGAGCTCGCATAATCAAAACCACGCCTAAAAGGCGTGGTTTGCACAAGCCCTAGAAGGGCAAAG
>CAYXRE010000122.1:5924-6244 GCA_964466125.1 uncultured Oscillospiraceae bacterium | reverse complement strand
GGTCTTTTGGTATTGGTGCCGAACGAGTTCATCAGGCGTCATTTGCGAGAGCGTGGTTTTGATTTTCTCGACGGCGTATTCGTTTCGCAGCTCGTAATCGCCGAGCTCGACCATTTTTTCGTATTCCTCGTCGATGAAATAGCCGTCGCCCTCAAGCGCGACCATTATCCAATAGCTCATCGGGAACAGTTCCCTTTGCTCATCGGTGAAGTCCATAACGCCCGAATATCTTATCGCGGCGTTGAACCCGAGCGTTATAAAGGCAAAACCGAGCAGCAGCGCGAGCAGCTTTTGCAGCAGAGATTTAACGTCGCACGTCA
>CAYXRE010000122.1:0-5914 GCA_964466125.1 uncultured Oscillospiraceae bacterium | reverse complement strand
GAATGACCACCGCGACGGCGGCGACATTGCCCATGCCGCTGATTATGCGCGCGAGCGCGAGCGCCGCGCCGCACAGACAAAACAGCAATATGCGCGAACGCTTTGTCTTTGCACTGCTCGCCATGGCATAGCACCAGAGCGCGAACGCGATGAACACCGTGCCGACGGTGAGCGAATAGCACATGAGCCCCATGGTGTAAAAGGGCAAAAAGGTGAACATCAGCAGCGCGCCCGCGAATGCGCGCGGCGCGCCGAGCAGCCGCTTTGCGGCATGAAAAGCAAACGCAAGCGAGGCGCTTATGCACACGTTTGTCAGCAGCACGCCCGCATACACGCTCGCCGTTGCGCAGATGCCGAGCTTTTGCAGCGCATAGTTGAACGCGCCGAGAAAGACGAGCATTCCGCGCTGGTGGGCATAGCGCAGAAAATAGGGCGTGGAATCGGTGAGATACCCGTAGTCCGCAAGCTCCTTTGCGCCGGTGAACACCGCCTCGCGGTCGCCGTGAGGCATACTCCAACCATTGGCGACGACGAACTGCACAACAAGCATTGCCGCGAGCAGAACGTAGAAAATCAGCGTCAGCCGCTTCGAGCCGATGCGCTCGAAAAAGCCGAGTATGCGCTGCCCGAGCAGCACCCACCCCGCGATGAGCGCTATGCCGCAAATCACTGCGGCGAGCGGCGCGCCCGAGCTTATGCATACAATGAAGATTATGAGCGCCGCGGGGATATACAGAATGGTAAATATACGATAGAGCGTTTCGCGCAGTCTGTCCGCCTTGGTGTTTTCCATGCGAGCCGTCCTTTTTGTCAAGTGTTTGTTTCTGCTTGAAAGTATATCACCGTCGGCGCGAACGCGCAACGAAAGAAGGAAGCGGGTATTCTGCTGCTAACAGATTTCGGACGGCTTGCCATGCGGCGACGGCACCCGCTAAAAGAGCATACGGCTTTGCTCATGAAAAACTTAGCCGAGCGCAAAACAAACCGCCCCGACAGGAGCGGTTTGTTTTATCGTTAACACAAAATGTCCGATCTCAGTTGCCACACTCGACGCTTATTTCGTTGAAAACCTCAAGCAGCTCGGAGACGCCTGTGCTCTTTTTCTTCTCGTCCGCGACATCGATGACCGCCTTGCCCTCGTGCAGCATCAGCAGCCGGTCGCCGTGCTCGACGGCGAAGCGCAGATTGTGGGTCACCATGAGCGTCGTCAGGCGGTCGTTCTCGCGAACCAGCCGCTCGGTCAGCTCCATAACGTTCTCGCTCGAACTGGGGTCAAGCGCCGCCGTGTGCTCGTCGAGCACAAGCAGCTCGATGGGCGTCATGGTGCACATGAGCAGCGCGAGCGCCTGCCGCTGCCCGCCCGAAAGGGTCCCGACAAGCTGGTCGGTGCGGTTCTCAAGACCAAGATGAAGCAATTCGAGCTTTTCCTTGTAATAGTTTTCCTTGCGGCGGTCCACCGCGCCCGTCAGACCGAAGAATTTGTTTTTGTTGTCGGCGAGCGACATATTCTCGATTATCGTCAGCGCGGGCGAGGTGCCCATGTCCGGCGCTTGAAACACGCGCCCGATGTGTGCGGCGCGGCGGTGCTCCGGCTCGGAGGTTATGTCGCGTCCGGCGAGCATTATCTTGCCCGAATCCATCGGCACGTTGCCGCAAAGCAGGTTGAGCAGCGTCGTCTTTCCCGAGCCGTTCGAGCCGACTATCGAGACGAACTGGTGCTTGTTCACGCCAAGCGAGAATCCCGAAAACACCGTGCTTTCGTTCACGCTGTCGCGGTTAAAGACCTTGTGGATGTTTTGAAACTCCAAAAAGGAGCCGGCGGCTTCAGCGCTCATATTCCATTCTCCTTTTCGGCTTGATTCGGTCGGTCAGCAGCGCAACGACGAGTATCACCGCCATGAGCAGCTTGAGGAAGCTGGTGGGAAGCCCGAGCTGCATTGCGGCGGACAGGCACAGCTTGTACAGTATCGCGCCGAGCAGTGCCATGGTGGTCGGGCGCAAAAACTTGATGCGCTTGAAAACCGATGTTCCGATTATTACCGACGCGAGAGCGAGCACGACCATACCGGTGCCCGAGGCGATGTTTGCCGACTCTGCTTGCTGCGCGAGTATCGAGCCTGAGAGCGCCGCAAGCCCGTTGCCGAGCATGAGACCGAGTATCTTTACGCTCCCGACGTTGTTTGCAAGCGACGTGACGAGCTGGGGGTTGTCCCCCGCCGCGCGAAGCAGCAGTCCCGCCTTTGTCGAAAGAAACGCGTCGAGCAGATACTTGACCGCAATCGCGCAGATGAACGCGACGATGAGCACGCGGTATTTATATATCGGCTCGGGCAGCAGCGAGACAAGCCCGCTGTTGAACACGGTGTCCATGTCGTAAAACGGCAGCACCGATTTGTTGTCGGTGATGATGAGATTTACCGACCACAGCGCCGTCATGACCAGAATGCCGCAAAGCAGGTCGCGAATTTTCAGCACGACGTGCAGTATACCCGTGACGCAGCCCGCGAGCGCGCCGCACAAAAAAGCGATGAGCGCGGCGAGCACGGGGTTGCAGCCCCCGCATATCAGCGCGGCGGTGACGCACGCGCCGAGCGGGAAGGTCCCGTCCACCGAAAGGTCGGGGAAATCGAGTATGGAATAGGTAATATACACGCCCAGCGCGAGGATTGCGTAGATAAAGCCCTCCTCAAGGACGTTTTTCACAAGACCCAGTACAGTAAGCATTATTGCTCCTAGGAAGTTATTTTTCTTACGCGGCGACGTCCTGCGCGTCGGCGCAGACGGCGGGCACCTCTATGCCCAGCTGCGAAGCGACTGCCGAGTTGTAGCACGCAAAGGTCTCGGACTGGGTGGAAACGGGCAGCTCGCCCGCCTTCGTTTCGCCCTTGAGTATCTTTGCCGCCATCTCGCCGGTTACTCTGCCAAGCTCGATGTAATCTATACTCATGGACGCAAGGCAGCCGTTCTTGACCTGCTCGATCTCCGAGCCGAACACCGGTATGCCCGCCTCGTTTGCCGCGTGCAGCACGGTGGAAAGGTTATCGACGACGTTGTTGTCGGTCAGGTTGTCAAAGCAGTCCACTCCGACGGCGACAAGCGACGCTGCGGCTGCGGCGACCTCGGCGGACGAGGACACGCCAATCGATTCGATTGCAAAGCCGTAATCCTTTGCGGCGACGCAGAGCGTCTCAAGCTGGCTTATCGAGTTCGCCTCGCTGGTGGTGTAGATGACGCCTATCGTCTTTGCGTCCGGCAGGAACGCGCGGATAAGCTCAAGCTGTGCAGGGAAATCAAGCACGTCCGCGGAGCCTGTGCAGTTGGTGTCGGGAGCCTCGAGCGACTTGACTATGCCCGACGCCACGGGGTCGGACACGGCGTTGAAGATGACGGGGATTCCGCTTTCCTTCGCCGCGGCATAGGCGGACATCGCGGCGGGGGTCGCTATGCCCATTATCAGGTCGCAGCCGGACGTGACCATGTTCTTTGCCTGAAGGTCGCTGTTGCCCATCTCGCTGTTGGCGTTCTGGAAGTCGATGACGAGATTGTCGCCCTCGGTGAAGCCGTTTTCGGCAAGACCCTGAACGAAGCCGGCGTAGCAGTTGTCCAGCGACGGGTGGGTCGCAAACTGGATAACGCCGATGTGTATCGCACCCGCGGATGCGCCGGGTCCGCCGTCCTGCGTGTCATCCGTCGCGGGTGCGGCGGGCTGCGAGCAGCCGACGAGCGCGAGCGCGAGAATCGCGCAAAGCGCCGTGCTGATGAGCTTTTTGATTGACTTTTTCATTTTCATACCTCCGAAATTGTGTGTGTCAGAGGCTTCGGGGCAACAAAAAATCCCCTGCCCTCTGTTTGTTAAACAGGGACAAGAGACAACTCCTGCGGTGCCACCCTTTTTGACGCTTGCGCGTCCTCTTTGCGCATACTGACATATGCTCTTCGCGTTAACGTGCGAAGCCCCCGTCTCGCCTACTCGGTCGCCCTTTCGGTTATGCCCTCACGGGTCCATTCGGCCTCGCTGCCCGTACCGCTTCCCATCATTCGCGGCTCTCTTCAACGGACGACACGCTGCGTACTACTCCCGCTCATCGGTTTGTTTTGTTGTCTCGGATTCTATCACCCGAGCGAAGCAATGTCAACTGTTTTTTGCATGAAGCCGACAAAATCGTGTTTTAGCTGAAGCGTGCTGCGCGGAAAAGCGTCAAAGCGGAATCCGTTGCCATTGAGGGTATCTTTTGCTATAATCAAGTAAATATCCGGCGATGAAAGTCACACAATAAAGCAAAACCGGAAACGAGGGGCAAAATGCAGGAATTCTCCGAGCTGAAATATAAGCGTCCCGATATGGCGGCGGTGAAAGCAAGCTACAAAGCGGTCATCCGCTCGCTCAAGGGCGCAAAGAGCTATGCGGACGCGAAGGCGGCGCTTTTCGAGCTGCAAAAGACCGACTCGGTGCTCGAGACGGCGTATTCGCTCGCGTATATACGCAACACCGCAAACACGGCGGACAAATTCTATGAGACTGAAACAGCGTTCTTCAACAAGGCGCTGCCCTCGCTCGTCGGGCTGCAAAAGAAGGTGACCTCCGCGCTGCTCGAAAGCGTGTACCGTCCCGAGTTTGAAGCGGAGTACGGTCCGCAGCTTTTTGATACGCTCGAAGCGGACGAACAGCTGCAAAACATACTCGTCGCCCCGCAGATGGTCATTGAGGCGAACCTCGAGACAAAGTACTCCAAGCTTGCCGCGTCCTGCTCGTGCGATTTCAAAAACGAGAAATGCAACTTCTACGGATTGCTGCGCCACATGCAGTCCCCCGACCGCGCCGAGCGCAAGGAAGCGTTCAAGGCATTCTCGCGGCTGTATGCCGACAAGTCGGCGGAGCTGGACAAGATATTTGACAAGCTGGTCGCCGTGCGCACCCGAATGGCGAAGCGGCTGGGCTTTTCAAGCTACGTCGAGATGGCTTATGTCAAAAACCACCGTTTCGACTACACTGCAAGCGACGTCGAGGCGTTTCGCGAGCAGATACTCAAAAACGTCGTGCCGCTTTGCGCAAAGCTGCGCGAGATGCAGACCAAGCGAATCGGAGTGGACAAGCTGCACTACTACGACGAAACGCTGATGTTCAAGGACGGCAACCCGCAGCCGGACAAAACGCCGCAGGATATGCTCAAATGCGCGCGCGAGATGTATCACGCGCTGAGCCCCGACACTGCGGAATTCTTTGACTACATGCTCAAATACGGGCTGTTCGACCTTGTCACGCGCGAGAACAAACACCTCGGCGGCTATATGACCTCGCTGCCCGAATATGACGCGCCCTTCGTGTTCTCCAACTTCAACGGCACCTCCGCCGACGTGGACGTGCTGACCCACGAATGCGGCCACGCCTTTCAGTATTACACCTGCTCGCGCTTTCAGCCGCTGCACGCCTACCGCAACTCGACGTCCGAGATAAACGAGATTCACTCGATGAGCATGGAGTTCTTCGCCTATCCGTGGATGAACCGCTTTTTCGGCGAGCGGGCGGCGGAATACCGCTATGCCCACCTTTGCGAGTCGCTGTTCGTGCTGCCGTACATCTGCGCGGTGGACGAGTTCCAGCACCGAGTATATGCCGACCCGGCTCCCGACGCCGCCGCGCGCAAAAGCATCTGGCGGGAGCTTGAGAAAAAGTACCTTCCGTGGCGGGACTACGACGGCGACGAGTTCATGGAAAGCGGCGGCTTTTGGATGCAAAAGCAGCACATCTTCCTGTACCCGTTTTATTACATCGAGTACGCGCTCGCACAGATATGCTCCTACCAATTCTGCGGGCGCATGAAAAAGGATTTCAAGGCGGCATGGAGCGACTATCTGCTGCTGTGCAACGCGGGCGGCTGCATGGGATACTTCGGACTGCTGGGTCTTGCGAAGC
>CAYXRE010000121.1:0-6252 GCA_964466125.1 uncultured Oscillospiraceae bacterium | reverse complement strand
ACGTCGGGGCAACGAAGTCCTCGACCCCATAAATCTCGAAGGTCGCCGTTTTGCCCAAGTATTCAATCGTGTATGTATTTTTGCCCGCGACAAGAGTGTCGTCGTGATAGCCTCCGTACGCCCCGAGTGCGCGCGAGCGCTCCCATGACGTCGGAGAGTTGTAGACGCTGAAATAGTAGCCGCCGAACGCCGAAGTGAGATTGCTTTCGGAAACGAGCTTGCTTGTACCCGAGCTGTAATTCACCCGCACCGAAAGTCCGGTATAGCTCGGCTTCGCTCCGACTGCGCGTGAATAGTAGGTCGCAGGCGAGACGACGTCGATCGAGCTGACCGTATTCTGCGCGCCGACGATGTTATAGCTGACCGCGCGCCCGTTATAATCGAGCGTCACGGTGTTGTTGCCCGCTTGTATTGCGTCGCTTGAGCCGTCGCCCACTTTCAGACTCGCCGAGCCGTCCGCGAGCGCCGCCAAAAGCTGTGTGCCGGATAAATCTTCAACAGAGCCGTCGATGTACCGAAGCCGCAGCTTCAAGCCGTTGAACAGCCCGCTTGCGGTCTGCGGCAGATACTTCGCTCCGACGGGCAGCGTGGTGCGCGTCGGATAGGTGTACAGCGCCGCCGCAGTCGGCTTGTTCACATCATCGAGCACGCCCACGTCGAAGCTGCCCGAGCTCGTGCTGTACCAGAAATAAACTCTGAGGTAAAAGATGTCGCCCTCGTTCGCAAAAAGCTCGGTCGCGGCAAAATTATATGCGTCCGAATCGTCCTCGCACGCAAGCTGCGCAAAGGTGCTGCCGTCGGTAAAGGTCGTGCCCGCCGCGGCTCGCTTGTACACCTTGGCGCACGTGTCATAGGAGCCGAGCGAATAGAAGCTGTAATACCCGCTGCGCGGCGCGGTAAAGGTCATATATTTGTTCGGGCATGAGGGGCTCAGCTGCACTTGGGTATGTTTTCCGAGCGCAAGCACCTCACAGGCGATTCCCGTCAAGCTCACACTCGCCGTCTTGGTCTTGTAAGTGAAAGTAAGCGTGTTTGCTCCGGCGACGAAACTGTCGCCAGAGGCGGTAACGGTAAGCGCGCCGTTCTTAATCAGGCTTTGGATTGTCGCAGGACGAAATATGAATTGCGCGCCGGAAGCGTAGGTCGCCGTCAGTGCAAGCCCGTTAAGGTCGAGATAGTCGCAAGTAAGCGGCTGTCCGACGAAATACTCGGTCTTTGACGGCTGACTTGTCACGACAAAGGAGCTCGGCGTTTCGTCCGGCTCGCTTGCGAGCGAGTATGCCCTTGCCACCGCCGCTTCGGCATTGATGTTTCCCCAAGCCGTCTGCACATCGAAACCCGACGTGTACAAGTCGGTGGCGGTGTCCTCGATTATCGCCATGACCTGCTGCGGAGTGAGGGTGGGAACGGCGTCCAGCACCAGTGCCGCCACCGCCGTCACAATCGGCGCCGCCATAGACGTGCCTGACATATATCCGTAGTCCGCGCCGTCATAGCTCAGCGTATGCGAAGAAAGCGTGCTGTATATGTAGCTGCCCGGCGCGCTGATGTCCTTTGCCGCGCCATAATTGGAAAACTCCGAACGCGCATTGCTGCTCGCGTTGGTGTAATTGTCTGTTGAGATGACCGACATCGCCGTGTCTATGTCGGACGGCAGATACTCCGCGTCGGTGTTGTCGTTGCCCGCCGAGCAGACGACCAGCGTTCCCTGCGCCGTCGCGCTGTCGATAAGCGACTTGAAGAAGGCGGTGTCGTCGCTGCTTTCGGCACGCCCGCCGAGGCTCATGTTGATGACACGGCAGCCGTTTGCGACCGCGTAGTTAATCGCCTGCGCCAAATCCGAGCCGTAGAAGGTGCCTGTATGCGACGCGCTTATAACGACCAAATCCACATAGTCGTTGTTGGGTCCGCTCGCGACGCCCACGGTTCCGATTCCGTTGTAGGCGCTCGCGGCGATTATTCCGCTGACATGGGTGCCGTGCCCGTTGTAATCGTGTGTGAGCACCTTGTCGGTGTTCTCGGCAAGGTCGCGCGAGAGGGTTCTGTTGAGCGACAAGCCCAAATCGGGGTGGTCCATGTCCGCGCCCGTGTCGATGACCGCAATGCGGGTAGTCGCGTGTCCCCTTTCCTCCAACAGCTCCCACGCGCCGAGGGTGTTTATCTTGTCAATATGCCACTGCCGGTATTTCCATTGGTCGGCGGGAGCGGTAAGCGACTGCGTTTCAAGCGGCGCCTGCGGTTGTTTCAAGCCCGCCGCGGTCGCGTCGGTCTCGCCGGTATCGACTGTCTGCACCGAGTTCGGTATGGCGCACTGCACAAATTCCAGCTCATTGAGCAGCGCGCACCCGCGCTCGACGGTGTATTCGAGCGGCAGCGTGACGACCGCGATGTTAAGCTTGAGCGCTTCGCCGAAGCTGTCGCGCACGCAAAGCCCCATGGCGGTGAGCATATCCTCGTCGAGCTGCGTAAGCTGCACATCGTTGAACAGCACGAGCACCTCTCCGGCGACGTAATCCGAGCTGTCGTTCTCGCGCTCGATATGCGCTGCGGCATAGTCCGCAAGCGTCTGCGCGGCGCGCTCGTCACAGTTTTCCGAAAAAGCCGCAATTCGCGCGGCATTGTAGTTGGTGTAATAGTAATTGAGCACGGTGCGAAGCGCGCGCTCGTATATCTCGCTCGTCTGAATGGCGTTCACGAGCGCCGCCGTGCGCGCCGCCGTATAAAAGCCCATGTACGGCGAGTTGAGCAGCCGCTCGTTGTATTCGTCCGCTTCGCGCTGTTTTTGCGCGGCTTCTTCGTCGCTCAGCTCCTCGCTGTAAGTCTCATCGCTCGGGGCTTCTTCGTTTGGGACTTCTTCGTTTGGGACTTCTTCGCTCGGAACGTCTTCGCTCGGAGTTACTTCGCTCGGGGCTTCTTCGCTCGGGGTTTCTTCACTGGGGGTTTCTTCGCTCGGGACTTCCTCGCTCTGGGCTTCCTCGCTTGGGGCTTCGGCGGCATTCGCCGAGGTCGTCTCACATTGCTCGGCTGCGTCGTTAACTTCGGATGCAAAAACGCCGACGTTCAGCGAGCCGAGCGTCAAGCAAAGACACAGCAGCAGTGAAACGAGCTTGTTGAGCGAATGCTTATTCATAAAATCCCCTTTGTTGAAAAACACGGAAAACAGCCGCGAACGCCGCATATCCGTGTCAGTTTGCTTTTTGTTGTCTTATCGCGCCGCGATTTAGACCCAAAAGCTCTGCGCCCCCGCCTTTCGGAGAGTTCGCCGTATTCTCTTACTTATATTTATTATATAATAAGACAGGTAATTCAAGTCAAGCATTCGACTTTCTTTTTGTATATTGCGACAAATGCCGCGCTGCTTTTACGTCAACATCACACATGCGCTTGCGGCACTTGCCCGCCATACGCAAGTCACGCCGCCGCCATGAGGCAGATAAATACATATCGGACGCGAAACAGCGCTGCGCGTCCACGGACAGCGCGGGGAGTATTGTGCGATAAAAGTAAAAAAACAAGGGCTGTTCTCCCCGTTGATTTGGAGAAACAGCCCTTTGTGTTCACTTTGATTGAATGTTGACCGGCGCAGCCGTCAGAGATTCTCGGAGACAAAAATCTCCTTGATTTCGTCCGCAATCTCCTGCTCGTGCTCGCCCTCGACGCTGACGGTAATCGTGTCGTTTTGCTTGACTTGAAGCGCCATAATCGCGAACATACGCTTCGCGTCGGCGGTCTTGTCGCCGAAGGTGACGGTTATCTTCGCGTCCTTATGCGGCGTCACCGCCTTGACCATGCGCCCGACCGGACGCGCGTGCAGACCCATCTCGTCGCTTATCTTATACTCGAAGCTTACCATTTACTTTTCCTCCAATATTTTCGGGTTTTCCATGGCTTGTTTGACTATATCGTAATAGTATGTCCCCTCGACGTTTTTCAGCGCGCGTCGGAGATACTTTGCGACCGTTTCCTCGTCGTTGGCGTAATGGGCAAGCTTCGCTATGCGGTACTGCGTGACGCCGCGCACGACGTCGTTTTTGGTGGACGAGGCTTCCTTTTTGAGCTGTTCAATGCAGCTCACGTCGTGCTCGACATATATTTTGACAAGCATCTGCGCTTGCGCGATTATTTCGGCGTACTTCTCGTTGTCCTGTGCGCCCGCGTCGCGCAAAAAGCCGCACAAGCTCTCGCAGCTCTCGACCGCCTTGTCATTCTCGTGAACCGAGATGAAATAGCTTAGCCGCTTTTGCAGAAAGTCCACCTTTTCGCCCGGCTCCAGCTTCATGGAATCCAACAAGGCAATCGTGCTTTCCGCCTTTGTCCGCTCGTCGAGCGCCATGTAGCCGTCCAGCTTCATCAGCTCAAGCGCCTGCGGACGGAACAGCGTGCGCAGCCGCCTGTTGTTCTCAAGCCGTTCGACATAAGCGGACGGCGAGGAGCGAAGCAGCGAGGTGAGCATGGCGCGCGTATCGCTGCGCGTTTTCGCAAGCAGCCACATAAACAGCCACATGAGCGCGATAATCGCGAGCGTTATTGCGAAGTATATCCAGTTGTTCGCAAGATATTCTTTGAAATCCATAGGGTTTTACTCTTCTTGGGGCAGCGGAAACATCATAATCGTCTCTTTGGCGACGTCCATGGCAAGCTGCGCAAGCTCGCGCGGGGCAAGCTCGGTGTTGAGCGTCACTTCCGCATAAGCGGAGGTATTCAGCCCCGCCACCACGGCGCGGTCGTCGCGGTCTATACAAAGCGCCGCCGTCTCACGGAACGGAGAGCCGCCCGCAAGGTCGCACGCAAACAGCACGCCGCCCTCGATGCCCTCGAGCGCCGCGGCAATATTGTCTTTGAGTATATTGAGGTCGTCCTGCTCGTTGAAATCGACGTACCTGAAGCCCTCGGGGTCGCCGACGAGCATGGACAGGTTGCGCCGCACGGCGCTTGCGTATCCGCCGTGCCCGAGAATAATCACGGTTGTCATAAGGTAATTCCCCTTTTTTGAACAATGCGCAGAAAGCCGCGCGGCTCTCTGCGCATTATTATAACATTTATCGGACGAACGTGCTACATATTGTCGTTGCCCTTGACGAGCTTGGTGTAATCCGCATAGACTTCGTGCATATAGTCCTTGGGCACCTCGGTCACGTTGGGGGAAACGAAGATGTACATCTTGTGCCCGAGCTCCTGGAGCTTGAGCGCGGTCTGGGAAGCGATGGACTGGGAGATGACGATGGTCGCAACGGTCGAGGAGGCACCGACCTTCTGGGGATAGCCGGGTATCTCGACAAGCGCGTCCTCAAGCGGGCAGCAGTTGTCTATCATGATGTCCGCGAGGTCTCCGAGCTTTTTGCCGGAGGAGTGGTTGGGCTTTGCGACCTTGTAGTTCTCGCCGGAGGTTATGGCAATGACCTTGAGCCCGCGCTCCTTGGCGTACATCGCCGCCTCGATGGGCGCGGCGTTGAGTCCGCCGTGGGAGTAGACTATCATAACCTCGCCGGGCTGGAAGTTGTAGCTTTGCAGGAAGTTTGCGATGTAGCCTTCCTGACGCTCAATCCAAAGCAGCTCTCTCGCGCCGCCCGGTCCGATGACGTTGTTCCACATAAGTCTCGGGTCCATGCACGGATGCCAACCGACGACGCCGCCGTAGCGGGGGAACACGTCCTGTACGGGGAGCACGGAGTGTCCGGAGCCGAAAAGATGCACGAGCTTGCCGGAGTTGATGGTCGCCGCGCAGAGCTCGGCTGCCTTCTTGATGTTCTCCGACTGCTCCTTGTCAATCTTTTCGATTACCTTGGTTATGTTTTCGATATAGGATAATTGTGACATTGCGATTTTCTCCAAAAGTTTGTTATGCGGCGAACGCACCTATTCCGGGGATATAGCCGATGGCGGTGGTTGCAGCCGCGAGGATGAGGATGAGAAGCATGATAGCCAGCGGCGACCAGTTCTTCTTCGCATACAGCTTGTACACGAACAGCGTCAGCGCCAGCGGGACAATCTTCGGGAACACGCTGTTGAGCAGGTTGTCGAGATTGAACACGGAAATCATTCCGTCGGTGTAGGCGCCGGTCGCCTCGTCGAATACCTGTGTGGCGGTCTTGATGTCAACGTTGAGGTTGCAAGTGACAAAGGAAGCGGTCAGTGCGCCGACAACGAGGAGTCCGAGCACCGAGACAGCCTTCATGATATGGTCAAGCTGTCCGGTAGCCATGAACTTGGATACGCCCTCAAGTCCGGTCTTGTAACCCAGGCGGAAGAGGT
>CAYXRE010000120.1:3799-6418 GCA_964466125.1 uncultured Oscillospiraceae bacterium | reverse complement strand
TCGGCACGCAGGCGGTCTATAACGTCATCATGGGCGAGCGCTACAAGATGGTCACCAAGGAGTTCAAGGGACTCATGCACGGCGACTACGGCAAGACCCCCGCTCCCGTCAACAAGGAGCTGCAAAAGAAGATCCTCGGCGACGACAAGCCCATAACCTGCCGCTTCGCCGATACCCTAAAGCCCGAGCTCGCCGCTCTCACCAAGGAGTGCGAGCAGTATGTCGAGCAGCCGGAGGACGTGCTATCCTACGCGCAGTTCCCGCAGGTGGCGACCAAGTTCTTCGAGACCCGCCGCTCCAAGGAGCTGGGCATCGACGCCGACCACCTCGACAGAGCGAACAAGGTCGTTTCGATGTAAAACGGCGCAAGCCGAAAATGTCCCTCGCACGAGGCGACGCCGTACTGAATCAAAAATCCGCCGCCATGCATAAAGCTGCATGGCGGCGCTTGCTTTTGCCGCGAAACACCCTTTTTCGGCGCTTGTATTTCACAATACAATACTATGCGCTTGCTGTTGACATAATAATAGTAAAAAGGGTAAAATAACTAGATAGTAAATACGGTTTTTCGAGGTGCGCGATGGTAAACAGTATGACCGGCTTCGGGCGTTCGAGCGCGGTGCTGAATGGCAGGGAAATAACGGTCGAGGTGCGTTCGGTCAATCATCGCTATCTCGAGATGAGCGTGCGTTCTCCGCGTATGTGCTCTTACATGGAGGACAAAATCAAGGCGCGGGTGCAGTCCCGCATTTCGCGCGGCAAGACCGATGTGGGAATCACAATAAATACCGCGGACGGCGGCGACGTGAGAATCGAGCTTAACATGAACGCCGCAAGGAGCTACGCCGAGGCGATTGCGAAAATATCCGCCGAGCTCGGGGTGAACGGAGACGTCAGCGCGGCGACAATAGCCCGCTTCCCCGACGTGTTCACCGTCGAGCGGGAGATACCCGACGAGGAGCAGCTTTGGGCGGACGTGTGCTCGGTGCTCGACGGGGCGCTCGAGAGCTACTGCGAGATGCGAGCGGCGGAGGGCGAGCGGCTCAGGGCAGATTTGCTCGACAAGCTCGCGAACATCGAAAAGGACGTGGAAATCGTCGAAAAGCAGTCGGCGGACAGGCTTGCGCGCTTTCGCGAAAAGCTGTTTTCGCGCATGAAGGCAGTGCTTGAGGACACGCAGATTGACGAGAACCGCATACTGCTCGAGGCGGCGATATACGCCGACAAGGCAGCGGTGGACGAGGAGACGGTGCGGCTGCGCAGCCACATAGAGCAGTTCCGCGAGATACTTGCGCAAAACGAGCCGGTCGGGCGCAAGCTGGACTTCCTCATTCAGGAAATCAACCGCGAAACCAACACAATCGGCAGTAAGGCGAATGACCTTGACATAACGGCGGTGGTCGTGGACCTCAAGTCGGAAATCGAGAAGATACGCGAGCAGGTCCAAAACATCGAGTAGACAAAGGAGCGGACAATGAAACTTATCAACATAGGCTTCGGCAACATGGTCTCGGCAAATCGTCTGGTGGCGATTGTCAGTCCCGAGTCCGCGCCGATAAAAAGAATAATCCAGGACGCGCGCGAGAAGGGAACGCTCATCGACGCGACCTACGGGCGGCGCACCCGCGCGGTCATCGTGACCGATTCCGACCACGTTATCCTTTCGGCAGTACAGCCGGAAACGGTGGCAAACCGTCTGGGCGACGACGAGGAGGATGAGGACGAGGACGATGCATGACCAAAGAAAGCTCGTGGTCGTTTCCGGTCCGTCCGGCTGCGGCAAGGACACGGTTGTCAAATACCTGATGATGCAGCGACCCGATGTGCAGCTGAGCGTCTCGTGCACGACGCGAAAGCCCAGGGTCAACGAGTCGGAGGGCGTGGACTATTATTTTCTCAGCGAGGACGAATTCCGCCGCCGCATTGAAGCGGACAGAATGCTCGAATACACCAACTATTCCGGCAACTTCTACGGCACGCCGATGGACGAGCTTGAGATGAAGCTGACGGGCGACAACACCGTCGTGCTGATAATCGAAGTCGAGGGCGCGCACACGGTCAAGGCAAAGTACCCCGATTCGCTTTGCGTGTTCATCGTGCCGCCGTCCATCGAGGTGCTGCGCGAGCGGCTTATATCCCGCGGCACCGAATCGCCCGAGGAGATAGAGCGGCGCGTCGCCATAGCCGCAAGAGAGCTCGCCGAGCTCAAGTTTTATGACGCTTCGATAAAAAACATAGTCGCGACCGACTGCGCGCAGGAATTATCCGACATAATAGATATGTGGCAGTCCGGCACGTTCAAATCACAAAAGGAGACAGAAAAATGCTGAAACCCGAAATATCCCAGCTGCTCAACGAAACGGAGAGTCCTTACAGTCTGGTCGTCGCCGTCGCAAAACGCTCGCGCGACCTCGCGGAGCTTTCCGAATCAAAGAAAATAGACCTCGACGACAAGCCGGTGAACGTCGCGATAACCGAGTTCGGAGCGCACAAGCTCAAAATCGTGCGCAGATACGCGGAAAAATAAAAGCACACAAAAAGGAGGGCGGCGCGTATGTGTACCGGCGTGATGGTTGCGGTGGACAACGCCGCCTTTAAGTTTGACAAGCTGTACAGCTA
>CAYXRE010000120.1:0-3699 GCA_964466125.1 uncultured Oscillospiraceae bacterium | reverse complement strand
GACCAAGGACGTGCCCGAGCGGCTGAGCGCAAAGCAGCAGGCAGTCTGCGAGGCTTGCAGGGACAATCCGATGAGCGCGAATGCGATATGCGAAAAGGCGGGAGTGACCCGCGCGGTCGTCACGCGGCTTGCGGACAAGGGAATACTCGAAACGCTCGAACGCACCAAAGCGCCTGACGACTTCGGAGAACCGACGCAAACGCAGAGCATACCGCCGCTGTCGCGCGCGCAGCAGACGGCGCTCGAACAGATACTCGCTGGTTTTCGCGACCCCGGGCGCGCGGACGTGACGCTGCTGCACGGCGTGACCTCGTCGGGCAAGACGCTTATATATATCAAGCTGATTGAAAGCGCCGTCGCGCAGAAAAAGAGCGCTCTGGTGCTCGTGCCGGAGATTGCGCTTGCCACGCAGATGATATATCGTCTCAAATCGCTGTTCGGTTCGCGCGTCGGCATAATCCACAGCGCGCTGTCCGATTCACAGCGGCAGATACAGTGGGAGAGCATTGCGAGCGGCGCGCTGGACGTGGTAGTCGGCACACGCTCGGCGGTGTTTGCGCCCATGAAAAACCTCGGCATAATCATCATCGACGAGGAACAGGAGCTCTCCTTCATCTCCGAGCAGACGCCGCGCTACGACGCGAGGGAGATTGCCGCCTATCGCGCAAAAAACAACGGCGCAAAGCTGCTGCTTGCCTCGGCGACCCCGTCGGTCGAGACCTACTATCGCGCAAAAAGCGGGCAGATAAACCTTGTCAAAATCACCGAGCGCTACGGCGATATGCCGTTGCCGAGCGTGCGGGTGGTCGATATGCGCAAGGAGCTGCTGGCGGGCAACAGCCATTACATAAGCAAATATCTTTGCGAGCGCATAGACGAGCGCATAGCCAAAGGCGAGCAGTGCATACTGCTGCTCAACCGTCGCGGCTACCGAACGGTTTCGATGTGCTGCTCGTGCAAAAAAATCGTCAAGTGCAAAAGCTGCGACACGCCGCTTGTCATACACAAAAACCGCGGGTGCTATGTCTGTCACTATTGCGGACACACCGAGCCGATAAGCGAGATATGCGACGAGTGCGGCGGAAAAATCAAGCACACGGGCATCGGCACGCAGAAGATGGAAGAAGAACTGGAGTCGTTCTTTCCGTCCGCGCGCATTCTGCGGCTGGACCTCGACACCGCCTCGCGCAAGGACTCCGCTTCATCCATGCTTCTTGCTTTTGCGCGCGGCGAATACGATATGATTATCGGAACACAGATGATAGCCAAGGGGTTGGATTTCAAGAACGTCACCCTCGCGGGGGTGCTGAGCATCGACCAGCTTATGCTCATGCCCAGCTTTCGCGCGAATGAACGGGCGTTTTCCATGCTCACCCAGCTCGTCGGGCGCAGCGGGCGCGGCGACAAGACGGGCGAGGCGGTCATACAGACCATAGACCCCGACAACGAGATGATTCGCCTTGCCGCAAAGCAGGACTACGAGGGCTTCTACGAAAGCGAGATTCTCTCGCGAAGGCTGCATCTCTACCCGCCGTTTTGCCGCATTTCGGCGGCGGGGGTCATCTCGCAAAAGGAATCGGACGCCGCGACGGGCGCGCAGGAATTTGTGCACATCGCCGCAAAAAGGCAGCGCGAGAGCTATGCGGATATGCCCATACGCATTCTCGGTCCCGCACCCATGCGCGTCGCGTACATCAACGACCTGTTCCGCTACCGCGTTGTGTTCAAAAGCCGCGGCGACCGTCGCTTCCGCGACTATCTGCGGGACTGCGTGAGCGAGTGGAACGCGCTTTCGATAAGCGGAAAATCCAAGCTATTCATCGACATCTCGGGAGAGATGGAGAATTAATATACAAATTGCAGAAATCGGTAGGTATTATACAATATGGCATTAAGAAACATCTACACAGAGGACAAAGAAAACGAGACGCTGCGCAAGAAATGCCGTCCGGTGAGCGAGTTCGGCGGACGCACCAACATACTGCTCGACGACATGAAGGAAACGCTGCTCGATTCGGGCGGAGTGGGACTTGCCGCGCCGCAGGTGGGCATTCTGCGCCGAGCCGTCGTGCTGCTCGACGGCGAGGAAATGGTGGAGCTGGTCAACCCCGAGATAGTCGAACGCGGCGAGGAGCTGGAGGGCGCTTATGAGGGCTGCCTGTCCTGCCCGGGGCTGCGCGGTTGGGTCGAGCGCCCCAAGCACGTCAAGGTACGCGCGCTTGACCGCTTCGGCAAGGTGTTCGAGCGGGAGTTCGACGACCTTTCGGCGCGCTGCGCGTGCCACGAGTGCGACCACCTCGACGGGACGCTGTTCATTGATTTGTGCGAGCGCACCTACACCGACGAGGAGCTTGACGAGCTTATAGAGCAAGCCGAGGTGGCACAGGCAGAGGACAAGGACTGATGCGCATTCTTTTCATGGGAACGCCGGAGATTGCGGCGGTCATGCTACGGGAGATAGCAAAGGAAAACGAGATTTGCGGCGTTTTCTGCCAGCCGGACAAGCCGGTCGGGCGCAAGGCGATAATTACTCCGCCGGCTGTCAAAACGACGGCGCTGGAACTCGGCATACCCGTCTTTCAGCCGCAAAAGCTGCGCGACGGCGAGGCTGCAAAAACGGTGCGGGAGCTTGCTCCCGAGCTTATCGCGGTAGTCGCCTACGGGCGCATTCTGCCAAAGGAGATACTGGACATACCCCGCTTCGGGTGCGTGAATATACACGCCTCACTGCTGCCGAAATACCGCGGCTCCGCGCCCATGCAGCACGCGTTGCTTGACGGCGTGCGGACGACCGGCGTGAGCGCGATGTTTATGGACGAGGGAATGGACACCGGCGACATAATCGAGCAGCGTGTAATCGAGCTTAGCGAGGACGACGACGCCGAAAAGCTGTTTGAGCGCTCGGGCGTGCTCGGCGCAAGTTTGCTGTGCGACACGGTGCGCGCCATAGCGGCGGGAACGGCGAAGAGAACGCCGCAGGATAACGCCGTGGCGACCATGGCGCCGATGCTCACAAAGGAGCAGGGATTATTCTGCTTTGAGGACGACGCGCATGAAATAGCCTGCAAGGTGCGCGGGCTTTCGATATGGCCTAACGCGTATTTTGAGCACGCGGGCAAAAAAATAAAAGTATTGAAGGCTCACGAAAGCGACCGAAGCGGCGCGCCGGGCGAGGTGCTCGGACGCTCTCCGCTTTGCATAGCGGCGAAAAACGGCTCGATTGAACTTGTCGAGGTCAAGCCGGAGGGCTCGCGGGCGATGAGCGGAAGCGAGTGGAGCGCGGGACTGCGTCTTCACGAGGGTGATTTGCTAAAGTAAGGAGATTTTATGGGCTACGGATATTCAATGGGCTATATGGGCGTGGATTTGTGGTATCTGGTGCTGGTGCTGCCCGCGTTTATAATCACGCTTGTTGCGCAAGCGAAGGTCAAATCCACCTTCAACAAATACAACCAGTACCGCACGGCTCGCGGAATGACCGGCGCGGACGCGGCGCGTCAGGTGCTGGACGCGAACAATCTGCAGTTTGTGCGAGTCGAGCACATTCAAGGTGAGCTGACCGACCACTTCGACCCGCAGGACAACGTGATTCGCCTGTCCGATTCTACCTATTCGAGCGCGTCCATTGCGGCGGCGGGAGTTGCCGCGCATGAGGCGGGGCACGCCTGCCAGCACGCCGAGGACTATGCGCCGATACGC
>CAYXRE010000119.1:0-6499 GCA_964466125.1 uncultured Oscillospiraceae bacterium | reverse complement strand
TTTTTGAGGACAACGTGCTCGCCGCGCTGTCCGCCGAAAGGAAGTGAATGAGAAATGGAATGCCTGACACTGAAAAAATCCAACTGCAAAAACTGCTATAAATGCATTCGCCACTGCCCCGTCAAGTCCATTCGCTTCTCCGGCAATCAGGCGTACATCATCGGCAACGAATGCATTCTGTGCGGGCAGTGCTTTGTGGTGTGTCCGCAAAACGCAAAGCAGATAGTGGACGAGACCGAAAAGGTCAAGGTGCTGCTGCAATCGGGCGCTCCCGTCATCGCAAGCCTCGCGCCCTCGTTCATCGCAAACTATGAGGGCGTGGGAATCGAGGGTATGCGCGAGGGGCTCAAAAAGCTCGGCTTTGCCGACGCGGAGGAAACGGCGCTTGGGGCGACCATCGTCAAGACGGAATACGAGCGAATGGTAAGCGAGGGCAGCCGCGACGTCATCATCAGCTCCTGCTGCCATTCGGTCAACCTGCTCATACAAAAGCACTTCCCCAAAACGCTTCCCTACCTTGCCGACGTGCTCTCCCCCATGCAGGCGCACTGCAAGGATATAAAGCGCCGCAATCCGAACGCAAAAACCGTGTTTATCGGACCGTGCGTTGCAAAAAAGGACGAGGCGCAGTATTACGAGGGCTATGCCGACGCCGTGCTGACCTTCAACGAACTGTCCGACTGGCTCAAGGCTGAAAATGTCGAACTTCACGCGGGTTCGGCTCAAAGCGAGCAGCACAGCCGTGCGCGCTTCTTCCCGACGACCGGCGGCATTTTGAAAACAATGGCGCAAAACAGCCCCAACTATACTTATATGGCAATCGACGGCACCGAAAACTGCATTGCCGCGCTTGAGGACATTCAAAGCGGGAAGATTCACCGCTGCTTCATCGAGATGTCCGCGTGCGTGGGCAGCTGCATAGGCGGACCCGTCATGGAAAAATACCACCGCTCGCCCGTCAAGGACTACATCTCGGTGGCGTCGGCAGCCGGAAGCCTCGACTTCGACGTCGCACAGCCGGATTCGCTCGCGCTGCAAAAGAGCTTTTCGATGATTGAGCAAAAGCTGCAAACGCCCAGCGAAAGCGAGATTTCCGAGATACTGCGCCAAATGGGCAAGACCAAGCCGTCGGACGAACTGAACTGCGGCAGCTGCGGCTACAACACCTGCCGCGAAAAGGCGATTGCCGTATATCAGGGCAAGGCGGAAATCTCCATGTGCCTGCCCTACCTCAAGGATAAAGCGGAGAACTTCTCGGACACCATCACCCGCAACACCCCCAACGGACTGATCGTATTGAACGAAAAGCTGGAGGTGCAGCAGATAAACGACGCGGCGCTGCGGCTGATGAATCTGCGCTCGGCGTCGGATATTCTCGGCGACGGCATCATACGCATTCTCGAGCCGAGGGATTTCTTGGACGTGCTGAACTCCGGAATCGCGATTCACAACAAGCACCTGTATCTTGCCGAGTACAGCAAATTCGTGGAGGAGACAATCGTCTACGACAGGGACTACCGGCTGCTGGTGTGCATACTGCGCGACATCACCGAGGAGGAGGCGCAGCGTGAAAAGAAGGAGAGCATCAGCCGTCAAACGGTCGAGACGGCGGACAAGGTCGTGGACAAGCAAATGCGCATTGTGCAGGAGATAGCGTCCTTGCTCGGCGAGACCGCCGCAGAGACAAAAATCGCGCTGACCAACCTGAAGGAGTCGATTAGCAATGAATGACCTTTGCGCCGACATCGGCTGGAAAAGCATAAATCACGACGGCGAGCAGCTTTGCGGAGACCATGTGGACATCGTCGAGCAAAACGAGAACTCCACCATCATCGTGCTCGCGGACGGTCTGGGCAGCGGCGTCAAGGCGAGCATTCTGTCCACGCTGACGTCAAAAATCATCTCCACAATGATAGCGCAGGGGCTCAAGCTCGAGGACTGCGTTTCGACCATCGCGGCGACGCTGCCCGTCTGCTCGGTGCGCGGCGTGGCGTATTCCACATTCACGATTATTCATCTCATCGACAACGCCACGGCGGAGCTTATCGAATACGACAACCCGCAAATCATTCTGCTGCGAAACGGCGAGAACTACGACTATCCGCGAAACGAACTGAACATCGACGGCAAACAGATTTTCAAGTCGGTCATACGGCTGCAGGAAAACGACATCTTCATCGCCATGAGCGACGGCTGCCCCCACGCGGGAATCGGCGTTGCGTACAACTTCGGCTGGAAGCGCGAGGACATAGCCGAGTATATGAAAACCTTCACCGACGTCGGCTTCACCGCAAAGACGCTTTCCACCATGCTTGTTGACGAGTGCGACAAGCAGTACGCTCATCACCCCGGAGACGACGCGACCGCCTGCGTGGTGCGCATACGAAAGCGCGTTCCCATGAACCTGCTTTTCGGACCGCCGCGCAATCGGGACGACTGCGAACGCATGATGTCGCTGTTCTTCTCCAAGGAGGGCAAGCACATCATCTGCGGCGGAACGACCTCCTCCATTGCCGCAAAGTACCTCGGCAAGCCGCTCAAAACCAGCCTCAACTTTGAGGACAAGGACGTGCCGCCCACAGCCGAAATCGAGGGCGTGGACCTTGTGACGGAGGGCGTTATCACGATAAGCAAGGTTATCGAGTACGCCAAGGACGCACTCGACAAAAATGAACTTTACTCCCACTGGGGCTTCAAGCGGGACGGCGCGTCGCTTATCTGCCGCTGCCTTTTCGAGGAAGCGACCGATATTAACTTCTATGTGGGCAGAGCGGTCAATCCCGCGCATCAAAACCCCGATTTGCCCATTAATTACAACATCAAAATGAGTCTCGTCGAGGAGCTGTCCGAGTGCCTGCGGCAGATGGGAAAGCGAATCAAGGTCAGCTATTTCTAAAGGAGGAGAACAACATGAGAAAATTCGATACCAAGGTGCAATATCTGAAATATAAAGTCCTCCGCGAAGTGGCGAGGCTTGCGTGGAACGACACGCTGCTTGACAAGGTGCTGGACATTCCCAAGACTATCGTTCCGGGTAAGATACCGACCATGCGCTGCTGCGTATACAAAGAACGTGCGATTCTCTCCGAGCGGGTGAAGATGGCGATGGGCGGCGACAAGGAGAACCCCAACGTCATCGAGGTCATCGAGACCGCCTGCGACGAGTGCCCGATGGGCGGCTACGAGGTGACCAACGCCTGCCGCGGCTGCCTTGCGCATCGCTGTGAGGACGTCTGCCGCTTCGGCGCGATCACCTTTGACGACAACCACATCGCGCACATCGACAAGACCAAGTGCAAGGAGTGCGGCGCGTGCTCCAAGGTCTGCCCATACACCGCAATCATCAACCGCAAGCGCCCGTGCGAAAACGCGTGCAAAATCAAGGCAATCACCATGGGCGACGAGCGGCAGGCGTGCATAGACAACGGCAAATGCACCTCCTGCGGCGCGTGCGTCTATCAATGCCCGTTCGGCGCGATTACCGATAAGTCCTACATACTCGACGTCATCGACATCATTAAAAAAAGCGAAGAAAACCGCAAGTACAAGGTGTTTGCGGTCGTCGCGCCCTCGATTTCCAGTCAGTTCGCCTACGCAAAGCTCGGGCAGGTGATTTCCGGACTCAAGGCGCTCGGCTTTTACACCGTGGTAGAAGCCGCTCTCGGCGCGGACATGGTATCTTATGCCGAAGCTAAGGAGCTCGCGGAAAAAGGCTTTTTGACAAGCTCCTGCTGTCCCGCTTTCGTCAGCTACATCGAAAAATCTTTCCCTGAGCTGCGGGAATTTGTCTCCCACAACCCGTCTCCTATGACCGCCATTGCAAAATATATCAAGGAACACGAAGCGCCATGCAAGGTGATTTTCATCGGTCCGTGCACGGCGAAAAAAGCCGAGGTGCAAAAGGAGGGCGTGCGGGATTACGTCGATGCGGCGATGACCTTTGAGGAGCTGCAGGCGCTGTTCGACAGCAAAGAGCTCGACATCACGACGCTTAGCGAGGACGTACTGGACAACGCCTCGTATTTTGGCAGAATATTTGCGCGAAGCGGCGGGCTCTCCGACGCGGTGAGCGAGGCGCTCAAGGAACAGGGACTGGACTTCCCGCTCAAGCCCTGCGCGTGCGACGGTATCGAGGCGTGCAAAATCGCGCTGCTGCAAAAAAGCAAGGGCAAGCTGGACGCAAACTTCATCGAGGGCATGGCGTGCATCGGCGGGTGCATCGGCGGCGCGGGCTGCCTGACACACGGCGAAAAAAACAAGGTTGAGGTGGACAAGTACGGCATGGAAGCCTACGAAAAAAGCATTGCGGACGCGATTTCGGTCCTGTAAATCATCGAAAGCAGAACAAAACGCCGCGGCGGCGCGCTATTGCGCGCTGCTGCGGCGTTTCAGCCTTTATTTAGTTTTGCCGGCGTCAGGCTTTGGTGGTGAAGTATTTGTCGGCGTCGCGTTCCAGCTCGCGCCATGTGTCGTATTTTGCTCCCGCCTCGTCGAAGAAAGCTTTGATGTCGCGATTGAGCGCGCTCATCTCGTCCGCCGCGCTCATGGCATGGTCGGACGCGCACAGCTTGCCGAGCGCGGTGTAGCACATCAGCTTAAAAAAGCGCAGACACAGCTTGCGGTAGGCGTCGCTCGTGTAGTCGCTGTCCGAGCGCGGAACGATTTCGTGCCCCGATTGCTCGATTGCGCGGTAGCCCTCGATGTTCGCGTCAATGAGCCGGTTGAGATAAGCGTCGTCCTTTTTTACTTTTTTCAAGTCTCCGTCCGTCCGATAGCAGGCAAACGCCGCCGGAATGACGAACGCCGCGTGGCAAAGCAGATAGTCCTCCATGTTCGGCTCATAGACGACCTTATAATGCGTCGAGTCAAAGACCTGCTTTATCAGCGCCTCGTTGGAAGGCGCGTCCCTGAGCTGTCCAATCGTGATTTTCTTCAAATCCAGCGCGTCGATTCGATCGCTTTCCCGATGACCTGCGGACAGCGCAAAGGCGAACATAACGTTCTTGCCTTGTAATAGCTGCGCATAATAACGCGGGCGCACATTGTTGCCGACCAAAACGATGTTCTTTGTTCCGTTGCGCCGCAGCGTTTCGATGACCGAATCGAGCTGCGTATAGCGCATGACGACAAAGATGACGTCGTAGACGTCGTCCGCCGCAAGCTCGGTTATGAGCGGAATACGGCTTGTAGATAATCCGAGCCGAAACTTCTTTTTGATGCGCAGACCGTTTGAGCGAATTTCATCCGCCCATTTTCCCCGCGCGAGCAGGGTTACGTCCTTGTTCGCGTGAAAGAGATTGTCGGCGAGATTGCCGCCCAAAACCCCCGCGCCGAAAACCAGTATTCTCATAGCTGTATCTCCTTTGGGACATTTGCTTTTGCGATTGTTTAACATTATACCAGACGGCGATGCAAATACGCTACACGTTGCCGTTGCAAATCGCAGCATAGGTCTCTTCAGGAATCATCGGGACAGCCAGCTTGTTCATCAGCTCGTCGCATACCGCGCCTTTTTGCGCGTACTCCCGCCCAGCCTGTCGGACAAGCTCCAAAAACGGCTCGGTCACCTCAGCCGCCTTGGGCTCGCTGAACATCGGGGCTTCGGACACGGTGAGCATAAAGACGCCGTTTGGAAAACGAAGTTGGAACTGAAGCCGCAGAGCCTCAAAATTGTGCGTGGCGTTGGGAAAGCCGCAGCCGCTGATTAGCGCATAGCGAAGATGAGAAAAATCCGCCTGCTCGACGTGCTCATAGCCCTCGGCGGTCTTTCTCATTGCCAAAGAGCCCAGCGGCAGCGTCCTGTCCAGCAGCGCCTTAAGCGGCGCGGGAACCCCGAAGCCGTAAAGCGGAAAGCTGAAAAGCAACATATCGCTCGCGAGAATGTCCTGCAATATTTGCGCCATGTCGTCGTCATGAACACATTTCCCGCCGTTGCGCATACAGCTCAGGTCGCCGCGGCAGTACTCGATGTGCTGCGCCGTAACGTCCACATACTGTATCTCATTTTCCGACACGTCATTCATCCCGTCCAGAAAAGCGCGGGTGATGTGCATCGTGTCGCTCTTTTCTCCTTTGGGCGAACCGTTCAGGAGCATGATTTTCATAAGTAGCACTTCCTTTTCCCGTTTTCCCGCTAATTATATCCGCAATATTTTTCGGGCGCAATCCACGCTCGGTAGATACTCAGTGTGCCGATACCGCGCAGCAAGCTCATTTTTTTATTGACATTCCGATGACCATGCCCAGCAGCATTCCCGTGCTGATTCCGGTGGCGAGATTGCATACGCCCGTGGTCCCGAGCACGACGCCCGCGCACATACCAAGGCACATACCCTCGGTCATTCGGCTGTCCTGTGACGAGGTGTCCTCCGTTTCGCCGTCGAGCGACCTTTGCTTCTTTGTTTTTGCGTGGTTTGCGGCAAACAGCGCAATCGCAATGCCGATTGCGACCCACGGAAATGCCGCTTTCAAAAATTCAATCATTCTTATTCTCCTTTTG
>CAYXRE010000118.1:2649-6552 GCA_964466125.1 uncultured Oscillospiraceae bacterium | reverse complement strand
CCGGTTTATTGCAGCGAATGCTTCGCAAAGATGAAGGAAAACGGCAACAACTGAGTGAGCTACAAGGACGTTCCGATATGGAACGTCCTTTTTTTGACCCGTCGTGTTCGGCGAGCGGGCAGAGCATTGTATAAATCGGCGCCGCAGAAAAACAGCGGCAAAGCATTCTGCCCGACGAAAAACCGATGTGCTAAAAATTGTCTTGAGAACCGTCGGTATTGCATAATCGCAAAGTGTGCAATATAATAAGCACAAGTCTAAAGACAAGGAGTATTATAATGACTGTAACAAAAGACAGCGTCATCGGCGACGTTCTGGATTTCGACCCCGAGACCGGAAAATTCTTCATGGAGATTGGAATGCACTGCCTGGGCTGCCCGTCCGCGCGCGGAGAGTCCATTGAAATGGCGTGCGCCGTTCACGGCACCGACGCCGCCGCACTGGTGGAAAAGCTCAACGCTTATCTCAGCTCGAAGAACTGAAAATGCGCAAACGGGGCGCGCGGCAAAGCCAAGCGCCCCTGTTTTTTTATGAGAAGGAACGATGGACAAAAACGTTAAACTGCCCAAAAGACTGCTCGCTGCCGCCGAATTTGTACGCGCGCGCTCAAAGTGCGCCGACGTCGGCTGCGACCACGGCAAGCTCGCCGCTTATCTCATACAAAGCGGCAGCTGCGAAAGCGTTGTTGCAAGCGACATAAACGAGCAGCCGCTTGAAAAGGCTAAAAAGCTCTTTTGCGAGCTTGGCATAACCGACCGTGCGCGTACGGTGCTGTGCGACGGCTTGAGCGGAATTGACCCGAATGATGCAGACGACGTGGTGATAGCGGGGCTTGGCTGCGACACGATTCTTTCGATTATCGACGGCGCGCCTTGGCTTCGGGAGGACGGCAAACGGCTGGTGTTCGTGCCGGCGTCTCACCATTCGCAGCTTCGCGCGGGGCTTTATGAGCGCGGCTACAAGCTGCTGTGCGAGCGCGCGGTGCGCGAGGACAATCATTACTACGCGGTCATGTCCGCGGCTTACTGCGGCGAAAGAATCGCTGTCAGCCCGCTCTTTGCGAGTATCGGACTGATCGTGCCGCACGAGGCGGACGGCGCGGATTATATCAAAAACGAAAGACGCAAGGCGGCGCTCATCGCTTCAAGCGGTGCAGACGACGCGAAGAAAGAGGCAGCGCGCGCGCTTTGCGTGAAATTCGACGAGGTACTGAAATGACAAACGCAAAACATATAAACGAAATACTCAACCAGGTCGCGCCCTACGAGCTCGCGGAGGGCTGGGACAACTGCGGACTGCTGGTGGACTGCGGCGGCGAAACGGACAAGATACTGTTCGCGCTGGACGTAAGCGGCGAGAGCGTCAAAAAGGCGAAGGAGCTCGGGTGCGGGATAATCGTTTCGCACCACCCCGCAATTTTCGGCGGCGTCAAGTCGCTTGGCACGAGCGACCCCGCGCTGCTCGCGGCAATGGAGCACATCTCGCTGCTTGCCGCGCACACCTGCTTTGACGCGGCGAACGGCGGCGTGAACGACGTGCTGTGCAGGACGCTGGGCATAAAGGACGCCGAGCTTTTCCCGCCCATCGGGCGCGGGGGGAGCGTTGCGAAAACAACGGCGGCAAAGCTCGCTTCGGACGTCAAAAAGGCGCTTTGCTGCGAGAGCGTCGCGCTGGTGGACTGCGGCACGCCTATCGAGCGCGTCGCTCTCATAGGCGGCTCGGCGGGCGAGTTCATCGCGAGCGCGAAGTGGCTGGGCTACGACGCATTTGTCACCGGCGAGCTGAAATATCACGACGCGCTGTTTGCGCGCGAAATCGGCATGAACGTCATTGCCGCCGGACACTTCAACACCGAGGTCATTGCGGTGCGCGCGCTGCGCGACGCGGTGAGCGAACGGCTGGAGGGCGCGGCGGAGTGCATAATATTCGAAAACGAAAAGAATCCGATAAGTTATATTTAAGGTGAGAAAATGGCTCTGGACGCTGCGATGATATATGTCTGCGCGCGCTCGCTGAACGAACGGCTGAGCGGCGCGAGGGTAGATAAGCTGTATATGCCCACGCGTGACGAGGCGGTGCTGTCGCTTCGCACGGCGGACGGTACGGCAAAGCTGCTCATATCCGCGCGCTCGGGCAGCGCGAGGGTGCACATGACAAGGGAGGAGCTGGAGAATCCTGCGACCCCTCCCGGGTTTTGTATGCTGCTGCGCAAGCACCTCAACAACGCGCGCATAACCGGCGTTTGCTGTCCCGACGGCGAGCGAATGCTGTTCATCGGCTTTGAAGCGACCAATGAGATGGGCGACCGTGTTTCGCTGAAAATGTCGGTCGAGCTCATGGGGCGGTACTCCAACATCGTGCTGGTCAACGCGGACAACAAGGTCATCGACGCGCTCAAGCGCATTGACGACGACATCTCGGACAAGCGCACTCTCATGCCCGGGATAAGCTTCACCATGCCGCCGACGCAGGACAAGCTGCCCTTCCTTTCGACCGATTCAAGCACGCTTGCGAACGCCGTATTGGCGCAAAGCAAACCGCTGTCCTCGGCGCTGCTGTCGGTCATATCGGGCATAGGTCCCGTCGTCTGCCGCGAGATCGCGTGGCGCACCGACAAGAGCGACCCGTGTGCCGACACGCTGACGGCGGACGCGCGCGCGGCGCTGGAAAACAACATTGAGACGGTTAGGCGCGCAGCGAACGGCGAGGGAATGTGTCTGAACGTCGTCTACGACGGCGCGCGGCCGATTGAGTACAGCTTTATCGCGCTGACGCAGTACACCGGCTGCGAGCGGCGGGAGTTTGAGGACATCGACGAGCTGCTGGACGGCTTTTACGCGCTCAAGGACCGCGCCGAGCGCGCTAAGGCGCGCTCGCACGACCTGCTGCGGCAGGTCGGGGGTCTGTTGGACCGCGCGGTCCGCAAACAGCAGGCGCGCCGCGAGGAGCTGGAGGATTCCGCGAAAGCCGAGCAGAAACGGCTGTTCGGCGAGCTGGTGCAGGCAAATCTGCACTCGCTCGAGCGGGGAATGAAGTCCGCCGAGCTGCTCAACTATTACACCGCAGAGACGGTGAGCGTGCCGCTCGACCCGACCAAGAATCCCGTGCAGAACTCGCAGAAATACTACAAGGACTACAAAAAGCTGACCACTGCCGCAAAAATGCTCGCAAAGCTCATCGCGGAGGGCGACGCGGAAATTGAATATCTCTCGTCGGTCAAATACGAGATAAGCGAGGCAAAGACCGAGGAGGACTTTCTGCTCATACGCAAGGAGCTCAAGGACGCGGGCTATCTGCGCGGCTTCAAGTTTGACGCGCGAAAAAAGCTGCGTAAGACGAGTGAGTTCATCGAATACCGCACGTCGGGCGGCTTGAAGGTGCTCGTCGGACGCAACAACGCCGCGAACGAAAAGCTCACGCTGCGCACCGCCGACAAGAGCGACGTCTGGTTTCATGTCAAAAACGCCGCGGGAAGCCACACGGTGCTGCTGTGCGAGGGAGTACAGCCGGACGAGCAGTCGCTGACGCAAGCGGCGCTAATCGCCGCGCTGCACAGCTCGCAAAGCGCCGGAGAGAACGTTGCGGTGGATTACACGACCATCAAGAACGTCCGCAAGGCTCAGGGCACAAAGACGGGAATGGTCATTTACGAGCGCTACAAGACGGCGTTCGTGACACCGGACGAGAAACAGGCTCAGCAGCTCAAAGTAAAGTAAGCGCGCGGTTGCACAGCTTCAGTTTAATAATGACAAAACACCCTGCCGCCTTTTTGGCGACAGGGTGTTTTTGCGCTGAAGCTAATATAACGACGAACTACTTTGCGGCGTACGCCGCCTCGACCTCGCCGATGTACACGGCGTGAAAATCGCGCTTGGGGTAGTTTGCCTCAAGCGTTTTCTCATT
>CAYXRE010000118.1:0-2639 GCA_964466125.1 uncultured Oscillospiraceae bacterium | reverse complement strand
GTAAATCTTGCGGCAGACGAGCGCGAGAGAGCTCTGCTCGAACACGGGGGCGTCCGCGCCGAAATCGAATGCGGCGGTAAGTCCCGTACCGAGGAGCTTGTCGCCGTCCCGACCGCTCACCGCGCCGAGGCGGGAGAGCGCCTTTCTATACTGCTCGGAGAAAAAGCAAAGCGTGAAGCGCTCGTGAGAGTCGATGAATTCCTTGGTGTAGCGCGTCGGGCGCACATAGACCGTTGCGGCGGGCTTGTTCCATATTGTGCCGAGGCTTCCCCATGACACTGTCATTGTGTTGAACGCGCCCTTCTCGCCGGCGCTCAGCAGCGCCCATTCCTTGTCGAGCTTGTGAAAGGGCGCGAGGGTGAGCTCGGGAATACTGATTTGTGCGAAAGGCATATCGGTTTCCTCCTGTGATGTTTGTTGTATTATAGCATATACCGCTCGCTGCGCGCAAAAGCGCGATTCGGACGGGGCGGACTGGGAAAAGGCGCCGGATTGTGATATAATTATCAAACACTATATTGCTTTCGGGGGCGCTTATGGCTTTATATACCGAGTATTTTGAGGTATCCTCGCACGACGTCGCGGCGAACGGAATCGCCCGCCCGTCCGCGGTGCTGCGATATTTTCAGGAGGCGGCGAATCATCAGATGCGCGACTGCCGTCCGTCCTATCTCGAGCTGATGCAGCAAGGCAAGAGCTTTCTTTTGAGCCGCATAGCGCTCGTCAATCCCGTGCCGCTGCGTCAGTATGACAAAATCGAGGTGCAGACGTGGCCGTGCGAAACAAGGGGCAGTTCCTTTCCCCGCTCCTATCGTATGCTGCGCGACGGAAAAGAGGTCGCGAGGGCGCACGCGATATGGGCGCTGCTGGACGTGCAAAGCGGCAAACTGCTGCGTGTGGGCGACGTAGATTTGAGCGCCTACGAGCACGAGCAGCCCATTGAGCTGGAGGGGGTGCGCTTTGCCGTACCAAAGCAGGGCATGACCCCGGTTTTGCAGCATACTGTGAGCTACGCGGAGTGCGATTTCAACCGTCACATGAACAACACCAACTACCCCGATATGCTGCTCGACGGCGTGCCGGAGATCGAGCGGGGCTGGCTTCGTGAGTTCGCGCTGCACTTCGTGTCCGAAGCGCCGCTGCACGAACGGCTGAGCATCAGCCGCTGCGGGGGCGCGCGGGACGAGCATTCGGCGGAGTATTTCTTCACAAGCGAAAAGCAAAGCGGCGTCAACATCAACGCGCGCGTGCTCGTGCGCTTTGAATGAGGAGATATTACCAGCGCTTTCGGGGCGCTTCATTAATGAAATAGCGGATATTTTGTGCTATACTGTGTTCTCTGTGAGAAATAAAGATTGTGTGAGGTAATGATATGTCAAAGCCTGTTCCGATAATAATCGACTGTGACCCCGGGCACGACGACGCGCTGGCGATACTCTGGCTGCTCGCCTATCCCGAAAAGGTGGACGTGCGCGGGATAACGACGATCGCGGGCAATCAGACCCTTGAAAAGACCACCCGCAACGCGCTGCGTATGCTCACCGTCGCCAAGCGCAGCGACATTCCCGTCGCCGTCGGCGCGGCGAAGCCGTTTTGCCACAAAATAAAGGTCGAGGGCACGCCTATCGTCCATGGTCAAAGCGGACTTGACGGTCCGTCGCTGCCCGAGCCTGCGAGCGAGCCGGTCGAGGAGAGCGCGGTCGAGTTCATAATCCGTCTGCTTGAGCAAAGCGAGGAGAAGCTGACGCTCGTGACCATTGCGGCGCTGACCAACATCGCCGCCGTGTTCACCGCGCGCCCCGACCTCAAAGCCAAGGTCGAGAAGATATATATGATGGGCGGCGGAACGATCGGCAACTGGACGCCCGCGGCGGAATTCAACATCTGGTGGGACGCCGAGAGCGCCCGCGTGGTCTTTAATTCCGGCATACCCATAGTCATGGCGGGACTGGACGTCACGCAGAAAGCTTATGTCACGCGCGAGGACAACGAGGTGCTGCGCGCGCAGGGCGACCGTATTTCGGTGCTCGCCGCAGAGCTTATAGATTTCTTCAGCCGCTATCACTACGAGGTCGAGGGCTTCCCCGGCTGCACGCTGCACGACCCGTGCGCCGCGGCGGCGCTGCTGTCGCCCGAGCTGTTCACCGGCGAGCAGTGCAACGTGGACGTGGAGACCTCGGGCGAGCTTACCTACGGCATGACCGTCGTTGACCGCGTAAATTACATGAAGAAGATTCTCGGTCAGGAGGTCGATTTCAACACGACGGTGTTGTTCGGCGTTGACCGTGAAAAATTCGCGCAGGCTTTCTTTGCCGCGATGAAAAAACTCGGAGGCATGGTTTGAAGGGGAAAAGCACATTAATATACAGAATTCTGGTCGCCGCGCTCGGGCTCACGCTGTCCGGCATCGGCGTCGGGATATTTCTTTTCAGCAATCTGGGCGTGGACGCGGCAAGCGTGTTCGAGACGGGCGTCGCAAAGCAGCTCGGCGTTGACTTCGGCACGGCGGCGGCGATAATTAACGTCGTCATTCTTCTGGTCGTGCTGTTTATCGACCGCTCATACATAAATATCAGCTCGCTGCTCGCGATATTCCTCATTGGCTATGTCGCCGGCTTTGTCGAGCAGCTGCTTGCGCT
>CAYXRE010000117.1:0-6591 GCA_964466125.1 uncultured Oscillospiraceae bacterium | reverse complement strand
GAACGCCCTGCCCCGAAAGCCCAATCTGCGAGGAAGCGACCTTGGTCTGATAGGAGTTGGTCGCAATGGACGTGCGGTCGACGCGCTGGCGCGTGTAGCCGTTGGTGTCCGAGTTGGCAAGGTTGTTGCCGACTATATCTATGGATTTTTGGTTTACGAATACGGCGGTCTTTGCCGTTTCAAACGCCGAAAATGTTGGACGCATAATCGCTCACTCCTATACCTTTTCGTAAAAAACAGAGGTCGGATGTTCCTTGTCAAGCTCTCCGCGCGGGTTGTAGGTGCCCGCCGCGCCGTCGGTGCTCAGCTGTGCGAGCAGTCCCTCATACGCCTCGAGATTTTCCTTGGCGATGTTCATGGACACCTCGTTGAGCTCCTTTATCTGGCTAGTGCCCGAACGCAGCTCGACAAGAACCGCCGAAAGCTCCGCGCGGTCGGACAAGTCGGTTATTTTTTCAAGCAGCTCGTCGGCGCGCAGTCCGTCAAAGCCGGCGTTCGCCTGCGCTTCAAGACGCTTCTTTTCAAGGTTTTCAAGCTGCATAACGGCAGCCTGCTGCGAGGCGAGAACCTTCTCTATGGCTTTTGCCCCCTCGTTGAGCAGCACGCGGCGCTTCTCGTGCTCAAGCTGTATCATGGCATGACACTGCTCGACACACGCGTCGCAGGCTTCCTTGAAAGCGCGCAATTCCTGTGTCATAGATTATTCACCGATTATCCTTGCTATCATTGATTCTGCGATGGCGCCGCCCTCGACGGGACAGCTTTCGCCGGCGTACTTCTGCGCGAGCGCGCTTATGCGCTGTGCGGAGACCTGCTCGGACGCGGCGTTTGCGAAGGACTTTCCCGCCGACGCCACCTGTGCGCGGAACATCGCCTGCGAGCTGATGTCGACGCGGTCAAAGTTGTTCTTGGACTCGCCGGACGAACCTACCTCGCTCTTTTCGTTCTTGCGCTGAATGGAATTCGCCGTCTGGATGCGGTACGCGTCTCCTACTCCCTTGATTGACATTTCAGCCACCTCTTTCACTAAACTTGAGCCGATTATGCTTGCGGCGGCAGCTATTGTGCCGCTTTCTATATTTTCTCTCGTCATAGTTATTCGACGATTCATAGAGAATTAAAGAAATTTTTTATTTTTTTCAAAATTTTCTTTGCCGAACGGCGACGTGTGCAAAATACAATCGGTCCGCCGTCCGAATGAGCGAAAAAACGCGCGCAGGGCTTTGACTTTTTTGCGGTATGTATTATACTTATCCAAATGGAGGAATCGTGATATGGCAACGGTCGTTTCACTGATAAATCAAAAGGGCGGCGCGGGCAAGACCGCGTCCACCAACGCCATAGCCATGTGCCTCAAGCACATGGGTCACAAGGTTCTGTGCGTCGACTTCGACCCGCAGGGCTATCTTTCCTTCAGCTTCGCCGCAAACGTCCGCGAGCGCCGCACCTCTTATGAGGTCATCAAGCACTCGGTCAAGGCGATGTACGCCATACAGCACACCCCCGTCGGGGACATCATTCCCGCCGACGGGCTGCTGGGCAACGTCGAGCGCGAATTCACCGGACCCGGCACCGAGCGTATGCTGCGCGATTGCCTGAAGCCGGTCGGTCCGCTGTATGATTTTATACTCATCGACTCCCCGCCCGAGCTCGGACTGCTGTCCGCGAACGCGGTCGTCGCCTCCGACGTCGTGCTCATTCCGGGACTTGCGGACGGCTACAGCCTTCAGGGCATAATTCAAGTACATGAGACGATTGTGCGCATAAAGCAGGCGTTCAACCCGACGCTGGTGCTCGGCGGTATGTTCTTTGTGCGCTACTACCCGCGCGAGGATTTGTCCAAGTCCACCGTCGGCGCGGCGCAGATGCTCTCTGAGCGGCTCGGAATCCCGCTGCTCGAAAGCAAGATTCGCCATTCCAACGTCATAAGCGCAGCGATGACCTCGCTGCAAAAGGATATAATCGACTATGCACCGAGCAACAACGCGGTGCTCGACTACAAGGCGCTCGTCGACGAACTTTTCGCCAAAGGGGTCTTTTGATTTATGGGCAAGTCAAAAACAAAACTCGATAAAGACCTGATGTTCGCAAAGATAATGCCCGCACTCGAGGACAACCCGTTTGTCGTCAACCCAGGCTCTATCGAGACGCTGGACAACGGCGACCCCGACTACTGCAAGCTCTCCGCGCTCAAGGACAAGCTGTTCGCGCGCTCGGGCAGACCCGAGAACGAGGGCTCGGTCGCGACGATAAACGTCATGGAGAACCTTGTGCTGCAAAATCTCGACACGGTCATTCGCAAGTTCAACACCTGTTCTTGCGACCGCTGCCGCTGCGACGTCGCGGCGTTTGCGCTCAATCTGCTGCCGCCGAAATACATCGTCGCCGACCCCGCAAAGATGGACGAGATTGCCGCGCAGATACCGACCAAGCTCATCATGGACGCGCTCATAAAGGCGGTCATCGCCGTGCGCGCACACCCGAGACACTGAACAAACCGTCAGCGCCCCCGCTCACGCGGGGGCGCTTTTCTGTGTCGTTTCGCGCATTCAAAAGAATTCAAGAGAAATTCTCAGTCGTTAACGGTTCGCGCCATGCGGCGAGCAGCCGCTCCATGTCGTATGAGGCGTTTGCGGGGCTGGTCGAGGGCAGCGTGAGCGCGTGCATTCCGAGCTTTTCCGCGAGCAGGCGTTCAAAAAGCGCGCCCGCTGCCGCACCGTTGGCGAGTATGCGCTCAATGTGCGCGGCACTCAGTATTGCCGAAACGTCGTTGGGCAGCACGTCCCTGATGCTCGCGTCGGACGAACCGACTATCTCGCAGCTTTGCGCAACGTCCCAAAGCGCCACGCCGTTTTGCAGCAGCAGCGCCTTCTTTTGCTCTGTCGTCTGAGGAATCGTCGTGCCGAACACCGCCGCAAGCAGTCCCCAAAAACGGTTGCGCGGGTGTCCGTAATAAAAGCCGTTTTCGCGCGACTTGACCGACGGAAAGGAACCAAGCACCAGCACCCGCGAGCGCTCGTCATACACCGGCTCAAAGGTGTGGCAAAGCCGACCTTCGCTCATTCGTTTTCGCCGTATTGCAGCGTCGCGCAGGCGTTCTGGGACAGCGGCGCCGTCTTTCCGGCAACAAAGTCATAGTATCCCGCGCTCGCAATCATCGCCGCGTTGTCGCCGCAAAGCGACGGGTCGGGCGCGTAAAACGGGACGTTCGCTTTTTTGCAGCGCTCCTGCGCGTATTCGCGCAGTCTTCTGTTCAAGGACACGCCGCCGCACACGCACGCAGGCAGCGAATACTCCTTTGCCGCCTCGACCAGACGCTGCGCGAGCATATCGCACACCCTGTCCTCAAACGCCGCCGCGAGCGAGGGCAAATCCAGTTCCTCGCCCTTCATTTTCGCGGTGTTCACAAGGTTTATCACATGGGTCTTGAGTCCCGAAAAGCTGACGTCAAACTCGCCGTCGGTGTGCGGCACCGGCAGCTTGTATTTGTTCTTGTCCCCCGTGAGCGCAAGGCGGGAGATTTCGGGCCCGCCGGGATAGGGCAGCCCGATGGTTCGCGCAATTTTGTCAAACGCCTCGCCCGCCGCATCGTCCACCGCGCGCCCGACCAGCTTGAAGTCGGTGTAGCCGCTCACCGAAAACAAGTGACTGTGCCCGCCCGAGACGACCAGCGCCATGAACGGCGGCTCGAGTTTTTCATGGGTCAGATACAGCGACGCAATATGTCCGTGCAGGTGGTTGACCGCCACGAGCGGCTTGTTTGCGGCATAGGACAGCCCCTTTGCAAAGCTCAGCCCCGCGAGCAGCGCGCCGATGAGTCCCGGCTGCGCCGTCGCGGCAACCGCGTCCAGTTCGCCGAGCGTGACGCCGGCTTCTTTGAGCGCAAGCTCGCAAACCGGACCGACGTTTTCTATGTGTCTGCGCGAGGCTATCTCCGGAACGACCCCGCCGTACTTTCTGTGTTCTTCAATCTGCGAGGCGACGACCGACGAGAGCACGACGCGTCCGTCGCGCACTATCGCCGCCGCCGTTTCGTCGCAGGAGCTTTCGATTCCGAGTATCAGCATTTTTCTTCCTTCAGATATTTGTTCATTATAAGCGCGTCGTCCGCGGGGTCGCGGTAGAATCCGCGTCTGCGTCCGACCGTTTCAAACCCGACGCTTTCATAAAGCGGCACCGCCTCGCGGTTCCCGCTGCGCACCTCGAGCGAGAGCACCGCGCACCGTTCCTTTTCGCACACGCGCACTGCGTACTCGACGAGCGCGCGCCCTATCCCTTTTCGGCGAAAATTCGGCAGCACGCCCAGTTCGTTGATGTGCGCGTCGTCCGCGACGATGTGCATATCGCAAAAGCCCGCAAGCTCACCGCCGAGCACGGCGACAAGCAGCCGCGCATGGGGCAGTGTCAGCTCGTCCGAAAACTGCTTTTCGCTCCACGGAGCGCTTGAACAGAGTGTATCGAGCGCTGCGAGTGCGGCGCAGTCCTGCGCTTTTGCATATCGTATTTCCGCCGTCATTTCGCGTCGTACCAGTTGACCCCGCGTCCGACCTCGGCGACGAGCGGCACGCTCAGGTGCACGGCGTTCTCCATCTCATCCTTGAGTACGCGCGCCGCGGCGTCCGCGTCCTTCTCGCTCGCGCAGACAATTAGCTCATCGTGGACTTGAAGAATCAGCTTTGCGTCCAGCTTTTCCGCTTGCAGACGGTCGCTGACGCGTATCATCGCGATTTTGATTATGTCTGCGGCGGTGCCCTGAATCGGAGTGTTCATCGCAAGGCGTTTGCCGAGCGCCTGAATGTTTTTGTTGGAGTTCGCAAGCTCAGGCAGCGCGCGGCGGCGTCCGAACAGTGTGGTGACATAGCCGTTTTGCTGCGCGCTCTCGACGGTCGCTTTCAAAAAGGCGTCGATTCCGCTGTAGGTGGCAAGGTAGTTGTCGATGTACTCGCTTGCCTCGCGCACGCTGACGCCGACGTCCCGCGCCAGCGAGAACGCGCCGATGCCGTAGACTATGCCGAAGTTGACCGCCTTTGCGCGGCGGCGAAACTCGCTTGTGACCATTTCGCGCGGCAGGCGGAAAATCTGCGCGGCGGTCTCGGTGTGGATGTCCCGCTTGTCCGAAAACGCCTGCTTCATGCGCTCGTCCTCGCTGAGCGACGCAAGCACCCGCAGCTCGATTTGCGAATAGTCCGCGTCGAGCAGCACATAGCCCTCGGGCGCGACAAAATAGCGGCGCAGTCGGCTGCCGAGCTCGGTGCGCACGGGTATATTCTGCAAATTTGGCTCGCGCGAGCTTATGCGTCCGGTGCGCGTTTCGGTTTGTATGAAATCGGTGTGGATTACGCCGTTCGCGTCCGCCGCCTTGAGCAGCCCCTCGACGTAGGTGGACTTGAGCTTTGCGTAGGTGCGGTAGCGCAGAATGTGCTCGACAATCGGGTGCTCGTAGCGCAGCTTTTCTAGCACCTCGGCGTTGGTCGAATAGCCGCTCTTGGTCTTTTTGCCCGCAGGCAGCCGCAGCACGTCAAACAATATCTCGCCGAGCTGCTTGGGCGAATTGAGGTTGAATTTTCTCCCCGCAAGGTCATACACGTCGCCAAGCTCCCGCTCGATGACGCCGTCCATCTCTGTCCCGAATTCCTTTATGCCCTTGGTATCGACTAGGAAGCCCTCGCGCTCCATTTTTGCGAGCACTCGGGAGAGCGGCAGCTCAATTTCGTCGTGCAGCTTTTTCATGCCGCGCGCTTCGAGCAGCGCCGAGAGCTTTGCGCAAAGCGGCACGAGAGCGCCCGCAGGCAGCCCTGCATCCTTTGCCTCATATAGCGCGTCCACGCCGTACTCCGCCGCAAGGTTTTCGATTTTATAGTTTGCGGAAAGCGGATTGAGCAGATACGCCGCGAGCAGCAAATCAAACTCGATACCGCGAAGCTCGCAGCCAAGGTCAAAGCCTATATGATACAGCGCCTTTGAGTTGTACGCGCTCTTTGCCCTGTCGCTTGCAAACAGCGCGCGCAGCGAGTCTTTATCGGTCGAATACGCTTCGTCCGCGCTTGCGGCGACAACGCCGTTGTCTCCGAGCGCAATGCACATGTCCTCAAGCGTTTTTGCGCTGTTCGCTTCCAGCATGAGCAGCTCTTTTTCCTCGGCGGGGGCTTTCTTGAACTCGTCCTGCCGCTGCTCGACGGCTTGCAGCCCGAGCTTGGTTATCGTCGAGTGCATCTCCAGCCGCGCGAGAATCCTCGCCGCCTCGGCGGGGTCGCCCTGCTGCTTTTGATAATGCGCAAGTTCGGTATCTATCGGAACGTTTTTGTTTATCTCCGCGAGCTTTTGGGACAAATACGCCATAGCTTTGTCCGCTTCGAGCTTTTTGCGAACGCCGTCCTTTATCTCGGGACTTTCTAGGTTGGCATACACCCCGTCGAGCGAGCCGAAGCGGGCGATGAGCGCCGTCGCCGTCTTTTCGCCGACTCCCGCGACGCCGGGGATATTGTCCGAGCTGTCGCCCATGAGCGCCTTGAGGTCAACAAACTGCGCGGGCGTCACGCCGTACTTTTCGAACACCTCTTTTTCGTTCATCGGCGTCGTTTCGCCGTGACC
>CAYXRE010000116.1:0-6652 GCA_964466125.1 uncultured Oscillospiraceae bacterium | reverse complement strand
TCAAAGCAAATCACGTCGTCGGTGCGTCCTTCGAGCGTCAGCCACGGCGAAGGATTGCCGCACGCGCACGGCTCATGGTGCATGACCACGCGGTCGGTCACCTCGTAGCGGATGAACGGCTGGGTGTAGTTGTACAGATTGGTGAGCAGTATCTTGTCCGAACGCACGCCGTCCGGCACGGGGTTGTTGTCTGCGTCCACCGGCTCGACTATGAGCCAGTCGTCGTTGATGTGAAAATGGCGCTGTTCACACTCGCACGCGACGGTGCCGCCCTCGGTGCAGGAATAGGAGGTCTGCACAAAACAGCCGAACGCTTCCCCAAGACGCTCACGCAGCTCGTCGGACAGGTACTCTCCCCCTGTCATAATCAGCACGGGCGATATGTTCAGCCGTCCGCTTTTTTGCTCGTCGATGAGCAGCTCAAGGTTGGACGGATAACCGCCGAGCATGGCAGGCTGAAAGTCGTTGAGCTGAGCGACTATCTCTTCCACGGGCAGCAGCGCGCTCGTGACCGCCATCTGCCGCTTTTTCCACGGCATCTTGAGCAGCCGCGCCCGCACCGAGCTGTTGCCCAGATAAAAGCCGCCCGTCGCGAAAACGCCTATAGTTTTTGCGCCGCGCTTCATAAACGCCCGCAGGTCTGACTTTCTCGCAAAGGTTCGAGCCGCGTTTATCGCGCCCATTACGTTGTCGGTCGTATGGTCGCACACAGCGACGAGCGGGCTGCCCGTCGAGCCGCTGGTCGTGAAAATCTTGTACTTGCCGTCCAGCTCGCGGCCTATATTGTCCATATTGCTCATGAACTCGTTTGCCCGCTCAAGCGTCAGCGAGCGGTCGGTCACCCACGAATCCCAGTTCGCCATGAGCTGTCTTTTGTTCACGGGCGCAAGATCCGCGAGAGCGAAGTCCTCGCGCAGTGATTTGTACAGCTCGCGGTAAAACGGGCTGTTTTGCCGAGCATAGCTCACAAGCTCGCGCAGCCGCTCGTCCCGCAGCGCCTTTCTCTGCTCCGAGTTCATTTTTTCGTACTTCGAGCACAAGCCCATTGCGCCGAGCATTCCGATTTTTTTCATTTCTACTCCTTTACTATGCCGTAAAGCATCAGGTCGATATCGTGTTGCAGCCGCGCCTTGACGGCGTCGGACTGCTTGAAGAACTCATCCGGTGTGTTTTGATAACACCGCAGCTCGCGGCTCATGAGAGCGCCGACGTACTCGTTCAGTGCCGGCAGCACCCCGGGGTCGTCGGGGCGGCGAAGCCGCAGACAGGACGCCGCGCGCGCCATAGCTTCGTCGGAGGCGGCGCAGACCCTCTTGATATACTTTGCGAACAGCGACGCTTTTTCGTTCGCAACGTCCGCGCTCGCCTCGCGCGAAGCGAGATTCACAAAACGCATATCGTCGGGATAGTCGCGGCAGACCCGCAGCTTTTCGTCCATTACCGCAAACAGCACTTCATAAAACTCGCTGCCCTGCGGCGGCTTGGTCTCGACGACCAGCCGCTCGAGCGCGCAGGAAAGACAGTAGAGATAGAAGTTCTTTTTAGAGCCGAAGTAATGGAACAACAGCCCCTTGGATATGCCGCCCTCACGCGCTATTTCGTCGGTGCTCGCATCCGCATAGGAGCGACGGGAGAATTCGCTTTTTCCCGCGTTTATCATCCGCTCGCGCAGCTCGAAGCTTTGTTTCTCAAACAGTTCGAATTCCATTTCATCACCTCGTTGACCGCTCGGTCAACGTATAGAGAATACACCTTGTTGACCGGAAAGTCAACAGCTTTTTCGGTACTTAAACCGCAAAGAAAACGAAGCGTCGAGGACGTGCATACCGAAACCGAATACAAATATTAGGCGTTGAAACCGTCGGCGGTCAATGGTATTCTCATTGTTATACGAAACGAGGTGAGGAGCGCACGGAAAGCAAAAAAGGCACGATTAAACGGGCGTTCGCCGCCGCATTTCCGCATACGATACCGATATTCGCGAGCTTTTGGTTTATCGGGCTGACCTACGGCGTTTACATGAACTCGCTGGGCTTCGGCTTTGAGTACCCCATGCTCATGAGCCTGTTTATCTACGCAGGGTCAATGGAGTTCATGACCGCCAATTTGCTCGTCGGCGCGTTCGACCCGCTGTCCGCGCTCGCAATGACGCTGATGATAAACGCGCGTCACATATTCTTCGGCATATCCATGCTGGACAAATACAAAGGCACCGGCTGGAAAAAGTTCTATCTCATCTACACGCTTTGCGACGAGAGCTTTTCGCTCAACTACACGCTGCAAGCGCCGCAGGGCGTGGACAAGGGCTGGTTCATGTTCTTCATAAGCGCGCTCAATCACTTCTACTGGGTCTCCGGCTCGACGCTCGGCGGGCTGTTCGGTTCGCTGCTGCACTTTGACACCGAAGGATTGGATTTTGTGCTCACGGCAATGTTCGTCGTCATCTTTGTCGAACAGTGGCGCAAGGAAAGCAGTCACGCAAGCTCGCTGCTCGGTATCGCTGTGCCGCTCGCGTGCTTGGTGATATTCGGCGCGGACGCGTTTTTGATACCCGCAATGCTAGCGCTGCTTGCAGCCCTCGCGCTGCTGCGTCCGCTGCTTGAGAAAGGGGGCGAGGCGGCATGAGCATTGAACAGCGGCTTATTACAATCGGCATGGTCGTGCTGGGCACGATGATTACGCGTTTCCTGCCCTTCATCATCTTCCCCGCCGGAAAGCCGACTCCGAAGTTCATCAAATATCTCGGCGAGGAACTGCCGACGGCGGTCTTTGGTCTGCTTATCATCTACTGCCTGCGCGACGTGCAGATTCTCGGCGGCTCTCACGGTCTGCCCGAGCTTATCGCGATCGCTGTGGTAGTCGCGCTGCAGCTTTGGCAAAGGAAGATGCTGCTTTCCATTGCAGGCGGAACGGTGTGCTATATGCTGCTTGTGCAGTCAGTGTTCTAGCGCCCGCGAACACGTCGAAAAAGCCGTAATCAATTATGCTGACTCATGGACTTTGCACTAAACTATAGAAGGCGGTCGGGCTTTTTTGCCCGACCGCCTTTGTGCTGTATAAAGTTTTGTGTCTGTGGTTTATAAGCAAATAGCACGCCGCCGTCATTTCTTCTTTGCTATTTCGACAATTCCCGCGCAGCTGCGAACAATACGCTCATAGTTCTCTTTCTTGTGCGGAACAAGACATCCGGAGCAATCCTTTATGCCCTGCGGCGTATATGCAAAATCACCGCCGCACTTCTCGCCGAGCGCGTACAGAGGGCAGTAGCAGAACAGACAGTTGAAATCCTGCGGCGTGTCGGTCACATGGCACGGAAAGTATTCGCATTCGCGGTTGCAGAAAAATTCGCTGCCGCCGTGCTCGTTTTGCTTCATAATCCGCTCCTTTGCGCATTTTACTGGATTGATTCTATCCTTTCGCGGCGAATTTGTAAACCGCGCGCGAAAAAAGGCAATAAAGATTTGAATTGTAAGCGCCTTACGGGTAGAATAGATAAGAACGGATTTATAATGATTCGGAGGCATTGTATATGCTTGAATTGAAAAATATAGGCTTTGAAGTCGAGGGGGGCAAGGACATTCTGCGGGACGTCAGCCTCGTCGTCAACGAACGCTTTGTCGCTGTAACGGGTCCCAACGGCGGCGGAAAGTCCACACTTGCGAAGGTCATCGCGGGAATCATCAAGCCGACGAGCGGACGCATACTGCTCGACGGAAAGGACATAACCGACCTTTCCATCACCGAGCGCGCCAATCTCGGCATAAGCTACGCCTTTCAGCAGCCTGTGCGCTTCAAGGGTCTGCTGGTCGAGGATCTGCTCAAGCTCGCTGCGGGCAAAAACACAAGAATGCGCGACGCTTGCGAGGTGCTCTCCGAGGTCGGGCTGTGCGCGAGAGATTACGTCAAGCGCGAGCTCAACGACAGCCTTTCGGGCGGCGAGCTCAAGCGCATCGAGATTGCCATGGTGCTCGCGCGCGGCACCAAACTGAGCATTTTTGACGAGCCGGAGGCGGGCATCGACCTTTGGAGCTTCCAGAATCTCATACGCGTGTTCGAGCGTATGTACGAGCAGACCAAGGGCAGCATACTGATTATCAGCCACCAGGAGCGCATACTGAACATCGCGGACAAGATAGCCTACGTCAAAGACGGACGGCTCGAGCAGTACGGACCGCGCGAGGAGATACTTCCCACGCTGCTGCAAAGCACCAACGACGCCTGCCGAGTGCTGACCGCCAAGCTGGAGGAAAACTGAAATGATTGACGAGATACAAAAGAACCTGCTGCGCGAGGTAGCCGAGCTGGACGCTCTGCCCGTCGGCGCATACAACATACGCTCCAACGGTGAAAGCGCCGCGAGAAACACGACGGCGAACATTGACATCGTCTCCAAAACGGACAAGCCCGGCATAGATATTATCATCAAAGCCGGCACAAAAAACGAGAGCGTGCACATACCCGTCGTGCTCTCGCAAAGCGGGCTGAAGGAAAACGTCTATAATGATTTCTTTGTCGGCAAGGACTGCGACGTCACTATTATCGCCGGGTGCGGCATACACAACTGCGGCGACGGCGACAGCGAGCACGACGGCATACACACCTTTTTCGTCGGCAAAAACGCGAAGGTACGCTATGTTGAAAAACACTACGGCGAGGGCGAGGGGCGCGGCAAGCGGCTCATGAACCCGACGACCGTCGTACACCTTGAGAGCGGCGCGAGCATGGAGATGGAGACGACGCAGATTGCGGGCATCGACGACACGCTGCGCAAGACCACCGCCACCCTCGGCGACGGCGCGAGCCTGACGGTGCACGAAAAGGTCATGACCACCGGCACGCAGCACGCGGTCTCCGACTTCACCGCCGACCTTGACGGCGAGAATTGCAGCTGCAACATAGTCAGCCGCACCGTCGCCAAGGACGACAGCCGCCAGCACTTCATCAGCGTGCTCAACGGCAACGCGCCGTGCGCGGGACATACCGAGTGCGATTCGATTATCATGGACCGCGCAAGCGTGCTTGCAAGCCCCCAGCTTTCCGCATCCTGCGTGGACGCGAGCCTGATTCACGAGGCGGCAATCGGCAAAATCGCGGGCGAGCAGCTCATCAAGCTGATGACGCTCGGGCTCACCGAGCAGCAAGCTGAGGAACAGATAGTAAACGGATTCCTGAAGTGACCCGCGCATTGCGGACAACCATGCGGACAACCATGCACAAACGAACGGGAGAGCGGTAATGAAGCTGCTGCATCTGTCCGACCTGCATTTGGGAAAACGAGTGAACGAGTTTTCCATGCTTGATGACCAGCAATTCATATTGAAGCAGATACTAAACGTCGTCGACGAGCAGCGCCCCTGCGGGGTCATAATCGCGGGCGACGTTTTCGACAAGACCGTACCGCCGGCGCAGGCGATGCGACTTTTTGACGACTTTCTTTTTTCGCTGTCAGAGCGCGATGTGCACAGCTTTGTGATTTCCGGCAACCACGACTCCCCCGAGCGAATCGCCTTCGGCGGGCGGCTCATGGGCGAACGCGGCGCACACCTGTCCCCCGTCTACAACGGTGAAGTGCGACCGATAACGCTTAAAGACGAGTTCGGCGAAGTGAACATATATCTGCTTCCCTTCATAAAACCCGCGCACGTCCGCGCGTATTTTCCGAACGAGCAAATCGACAGCTACACCGACGCGCTGGAAATCGCCGTGCGCAGCATGAACATAAACCCAAGCGAGCGCAACCTGCTTGTGAACCACCAGTTCGTGACCGGCGCTTCCCGAAGCGACTCGGAGGAGCTTTCGGTCGGAGGCAGCGACAACGTGGACGCCAAAGTGTTCGCAGCCTTTGATTACGTCGCGCTCGGGCATATCCATCGCCCGCAAAACGCCGGCTCGCCCGCGATACGATACTGCGGCACGCCGCTGAAATACTCCTTTTCCGAAGCGGCGGACAAGAAGTCGATAAGCGTCGTCGAGCTGTTTGAGAAAGGGCGCGTAAACATAAGCGAGATACCGCTGACTCCGCTGCACGAGTTGCGCGAGCTGCGTGGAGACTACATGACCCTTACTGCCAAAAGCACCTATGAGGGCACGCCGACGGACGACTATATACATATAACGCTCACCGACGAGCTGGACATACCCGACGCGCTCGGCAAGCTGCGAACAATATACCCCAATTTGATGAAGCTGGATTATGACAATCAGCGCACCCGTTCGGACGTAAGCGTCGGCACGGCTTTCCAGCCGCAGCAGCGCTCGCCTCTCGAGCTTTTTGAGGAGCTTTATGAAAAGCAGAACGCGCAGAAAATGAGCGACACCCAGCGAAACTTCGCTTTGGGGCTTATCGAGAGCATTTGGGAGGACGGACAATGAGACCTCTGACGCTTACGATGTCCGCCTTCGGTCCCTATGCGGGCGTAACCTCGCTTGACATGAGCCGTCTCGGCACCGAGGGACTTTACCTGATAACCGGCGACACGGGAGCCGGCAAGACCACCATATTTGACGCGATTACCTTTGCGCTCTACGGCGAGCCGAGCGGAGACACCCGCGAGAGCGCCATGCTTCGCTCGAAGTACGCCGCCGTTAAAACCCCGACCTACGTTGAGCTGACATTTGAAAACGCCGGCAAGCGCTACACCGTGCGCCGCTC
>CAYXRE010000115.1:4532-6724 GCA_964466125.1 uncultured Oscillospiraceae bacterium | reverse complement strand
GCCCTCAAGGATTATCGCCGCCGCCTCGGCGTCGATGACCTGCTTGCGCTTTTTCCCGCGCGTATCCGTCTCGTTCATGTACAAAATCGCTTCCTTGGTGGACTGGCGCTCGTCCCACAGCTCTACTTGCATATCCGGCATTATTGTCGAAAGCATATCCGCGACGCGGCGGCATTTCTGCGCGCGCTCTCCCTCGGTGCCGTCCATGTTCTTGGGCAGACCGACGACCACCATCTTCGCCTCGTACTCGCGCGCGGCGTAGACAATCTTCTCCACCGTTTTCGGAAGGCTCTTTTCGGTTATCACGCCCAGCGGGGACGCAAGAAACTCGGTTCGGTCACACATCGCAATGCCGGTGCGCGAATCACCGAAATCAACTGCCATTATCTTCATAGCTTTTCCTTTACAAACTTTTGACCGCCGCCGAACAGCGCGCCGACGTATTTATTCGCGCGGCAATGATAGTAAAGCCGCAGGTTCAGTACGAGTTATTATACCGCGAATACGTCGCAAAAACAATAGCGGCACGCCGTAGTCACCCGCTGTTACTTCGCGGTGCAGCCCAGCGAATCCGAGCCGAGCCGGAGCGTATAGCTCTCACCCTTCACAATATCGGGGCTTGAGAGGATAACGAGGGCAAAGCTCTGCTCGGGTGCGTGGGACAGCACGGTGTCTCCGGCGCTGTTCATGAGCGTCATCGCACTTGCCGCCGCGTAGTTTCCGACCTCGAGCGTAATTACGCCCTGCTCGGAGTCGCCGAAGGTCTGAGCCATCTGCAGCGCCCCCGTGCCGATAAAGGTCCCTCCCGTTATCACGCCGCTTGTGTCATAATCGAGCACTGCGGTGTCGCCCGTGGTGGGACAGGACACAATGACCGTTCCCCCCGAGATTTCCAGCGAGCCGTTGGCGTCCAGACCGTCGCCCGAGGCATTTATATATAAGTTGCCGCCCGAAATCGTGATGCTGCCGCCCGAATTCGAGGACATTCCGCCGCCGAACTGCTCGCTGCCGCGCTGACCGCCAAAGCCGCTTTGGTCAACGCCGCCCGCGGCATTCAGCCCGTCGTCGGAAGCGATAAGGCTGATTTCTCCGCCTGACACCTCGACGTGAAGTCCTTCCAGTCCCTCATAGCTCTCGCTGATGTTTATTTTTCCCGCCGCAATGCCGAGCGTTTCGTCCGCATGGAAGCCGTCGTCGCCCGTTTTCAGCTCAAAGCTCCCGCCGTTCACGGTAATCGAGGCGTTGGAGTGAACCGCGTCGTCCGCAGAGTCAATCGTAAACTCTCCGCCGTTTATGAGCAGATTTCCCGTCGCCTTCAAGCCCTTGCCGCTGCTGCTCGTGTCCTCCGTTTGGTCGGTGAGCGCCGCAGAGTCCGCGGCGGCAGCGATTGCTTCCCCGCTCGTAGGAGCGCCGCCCGCAATCGCAGCTTCCGTGCTTACGGCACCCGTCGGCTCCCCGCCGCTCGGAGCACCGCCCGTCGGTCGTTCCGGCGGCGCGGTGCCGTCGCCCGGAGACATCGGCGCCTGTCCGCCCTGCGGTTGCTCTGCTGCAAATCCACCGCCGCCCATGCCGCCCATATCTCCGCGTCCGCCGAATCCGCCCATTGCTTCGGGGGTCTGCTGAGCGGCGTTGGCGCTGCCGCCGCCGGCAAGAATGTCGAATGTGCCATCCTCAAGCTGAACATACGCCGAGCCGCTGATGCCGTCGCCGTCCGCGTCAATATTGAACCTGCCGTTCGCCGCATACACAAAGCCAAGGCTCGTGTCGTCGGTGTTTTCCGCATGAATGCCGTCCTTGCCCGAAACGATGTTCACAACACAGTCGATAGCCCGCACGCTGTCATTGGCGTCTATGCCGTGGGACGCGCTGCTGATGTCGCAGCTGCCGCCCGCAAAGACCAGGTCGTCCTTGCAGACGATTCCGTGACCGGCGGGCGATACAATTTCAAGACTGCCCGAGCCGTTGAAGCTCAAATCAGATTTGGAAAAGACCGTCCCGTCTATGTTGTTGTCATCGATTGCGGCAAACTCGCCGCCGTTTGCAAGCGTGTTCTCGCTGCCGCTCGCGAGCGTGACAAAGACCTTGTCCGCTTGCTGAACGTATATGGCAGCACTGCTGCTGCTCGTTATGGAAACACCGTCCAGCACCAACTGCGGCTTGTCGCTCTCGTCGGCATTCACAACAATGCTGCC
>CAYXRE010000115.1:0-4518 GCA_964466125.1 uncultured Oscillospiraceae bacterium | reverse complement strand
TGTAGGTTCCCTCGTCGGTTATCGTGATTGTGCCGCCGTCTATGAGCACCGCGTCGGAATCGCTCGTGGCGCTCTCGCCGTTCAGCGCAATGTGCGCGCTGGCGCTTTCGTCGTAATCGGCGTCAAGGTCGCGCTCGGTGAACATACCCGACGTGTCGCTCGTGAGCGTCTGCGCCTCGACAGCAGGCTGTTCTGCGGCGGGGTTCGCTTCAGCGCCGCTTTGAGCGCCGCAGCCGGACAGCAGCAGCGCAATCGCTATGCCCAGCGCAATAGATTTCTTCATTTTCATCATCTTCCTCCGCTCACAGTTCCGCAACGGCGCTGTCCTGTTTGGACACGGTGATTTCGAGATTACCGTTTCGGCACCGCAGCTTATCGATCATTTCCTTTTCTTTTTTCGGCTCCTTGAGCGTCAGATCATAGGTCAGCCGGAACAGACTGCCCATGTCGGTGGTGCGAACGCGCACCAGCTCATAGCTTGAAGCGTACTTCGCAAGAACGCCCTCGAACACGCCGGAATAGTCCAGATCCTCGGGTATCGTTATGTGCAGCGTTTTATATAAAGCGGCGTTCTTCTTTGCGCCGAAGTCCAAGCGGTTGTAAATCATGCTGAACGCGCACAAAACGAGCGTGAAAAGCAGCGCGTAGCCGAGATAGCCCATTCCCGCGATGAGTCCCGCGCCCATCGCCAAAAACAGCATGGTAATCTCCTTTGCCGTGCCGGGAACCGAGCGAAAGCGCACCAGACTGAACGCCCCCGCCACCGCGACTCCGGCGCCGATGTTGCCGTTGACCATCATTATCACGACGCAGACCACCGCCGGCAGCAGCGCGAGCGTCAACAGAAAGCTCTTTGTGTAGCGCGAGCGGTAGGTATAGCCAAAGGCAAGAATCAGCCCGATTACAAGCGAGCAGGCGACGCACAGCAGAAAATCGGACAGTGCGATGACGCTTGTTGTCTGCGTATCAAAAAGTCCGTTAAACAGCGAGTCGAACATAGAAGTTTTTCTCCTTTCGATCGGGTGCAATGATTTTTTCGTAGGCAGTGCCGTACTTGGAAAAGGACGTTTTGCATATCCTCTCAACCGTGAGCGCCCGTGTCAGCCACAGCGGAAGCCCGCCGCAGCATTTGAGCTCCATGAGCACCATGCCCTCGTCCAGAAGCGAAGTCCCAAAGACGCCGCACTCGAGCGACAGCTCCTGCTGGCGGCACAGTATATTATCGTCAAAGGTTATGCGCAAATCGCTGCCGTCCCTTGCGCAGAACGCCTCGCGCTCATAGGAGAGAAAGACGGCGGGGCGCAGCGTCCCGTAATAGGACAGAAAGTAATTTATCTCGTTGGCTATCTGCCCGCGCTGCCGAATGTACAGCCCGCCGCTCAGCCAATCCGACGCCTGCGCGTGCGGCATGGAAAGCCGCCGTTTATAGACGACGGATTTGTATTTCTTCTTGAGCTCCACGAACACGTCGCCTGCGGGACTCGCAGGACCGTAGCTTCGCATACGCAGCTTTTCTTTATACACCGGCTTTGCAATCGACTGACGAATCAGACGGTAGTTTTCCGTGTCGTAATAAATGTTGCGAATGCTCGAACGTCCGTATTCGTCCGGCGTCATATAGGGTGCCATCAACTGCATCAGCCGCTCTTTTTGTCGCAGCGTCAGCAGATATTTCAGCTCATAGCGCTTAAAGGTCATTTTGCTTGCCATAGGGCACTTCTCCTTTCGGGGCTGCTTGATGAGCATATTGTATTGACTTTTGCTGAAAGAGCGCTGAAAGACTGCGCGGCGGCTCACAAAGCTTTTGAACGGCGAAAAACAAAAAGGGACGGTCGCCGAGACCGTCCCTGACATACGTTGTGTTTTGCGCAAGACTCACAGCGGAAGCTGCACAAAAAAGGTGTTTACCCCGCAGCCGCTTTCCGCCCATATCTTCCCGTTATGCTCAAGCACTATGCTTTTTGCAATGGCAAGCCCCAGCCCGTAGCTTCCGGTGTTGCTGCGCGCCTTATCGACACGGTAAAAGCGGGTGAAAATGCTTTTCAGTTCGCCTTGCGGTATCGGCTGCCCCGTGTTGGCGACGGTAAGCAGGCAGTGCTGCCCGTGCTTTTTCAGCCGCAGCGTCACCGAGGCCTGGGGCGGCGAGTATTTCATGGCGTTGTCAAGCAGTATCTCCAGCACCTGCCGCAGCTGCGCTTCGCAGCCCGTCAGCATTATGCCGCTTTCGATTTCACTCGACAGCGACAGTTCCTTGTCGTAATACAGCGGCTCAAAGGGAAGCAGCGTATCGGACGCAAGAACGCTGAAATCCAAGCGGCTCATCAAGGTCTTTGCCGCTCCCGTGTCCGCGCGCGCAAGGTCGAGAAGCCCCGCGACAAGCGCCCGCATTTGCTGCGCCATGGTCAATATGCTGCTCGCCGACTGGCGCTTTGCGTCCTCATCGCATTCGGGCGACTGGATAAGCTCGGCGTTGGTCAATATGACCGTCAGCGGCGTTTTCAGCTCGTGAGAGGCGTCCGCCACAAACTGATTTTGCTGTTCCCACGCGTGCGCCACCGGCTTGACCGCCCAGCGCGCAAGAAAAATACAAACAAACAGAAAACCCGCAAGGCTCAATACTCCGACCAGCACGCACAGCTTCCACAGATTGCTCATGGTGGTAAGCTCGCTGGATATATCGGCGAATACGATTCGCCGTCCCTCGGGAGCGTGAGCGCAGTAGTAACGCAGGTTGTATTCATTGATTACTCCGGTCTGGTCGTCGGATTCCAGCACATAAGCGGTGACCTCGCGGATGAATTCCTCATCGGATAAATCATAGTAGCCGCCCTCTGTCGAGATCAGCTCGTTTTGCGAGTCCAGCTTCAAAACGAAATACGGCAGCCGAACATCTCGCGGCTTGTCGTTGGGTCGCCCGCGGCGGTCGCTCTCCTTTGCAAGGCTTTCCATCATCTGCAGGCTGCTTTTGGTCAGGCTTTCCTGCGTAAAATGCAGCACCAGTCCCAGAATGACGATCAGCATGAGCGTGATGACCGCCATGAGAATGCATACGAGCTTGACGCGCAGTCGTCTGAGCATTATTGCGCCACCTCCAGATGATAGCCGAGCCTGCGTATCGCCTCGATTCGTATGTTCGAGCCGATGCTGGCGAGCTTCTTTCTCAAAAATCCGACATACACCTCGACATGGTTCTCGACCGCATTGGAGTCATATCCCCACACGCGGGACAGTATGACCTCCTTGGACAAAACACGGTCCTGCGCTTGCAGCAAAAAGCGCATTATGTCAAACTCCTTCGCGGACAGCCGAACGCTCTTTTCACCGCAGACGAGCAGACAGGATTCCAAATCCAGCGAGGTGTTGCCGAACACCAGCTCGTTCACCTGATTGCCCTGTCTGCGCAGCAGCGCGTTGATGCAAGCAAGCAGCTCGCGGGAGTCGAACGGCTTGGTCAGGTAGTAATCCGCGCCGGCATTCAGTCCCTCGACGCGGTCCTCCAGCGCCGATTTTGCCGTCAGCATAAGTATCGGCGTGGCGCAGCGCTTGGAGCGAACCCTGCGCGCCACCTCGTAGCCGTTGAGTTTGGGCATCATCACGTCCAGAATCAGCAGGTCGTAGACGCCGAGCTCGGCATAGTCCGCGCCGTCCTCGCCGTCATACACTGCTTCCACCTCAAAGCCCTTTCCCTCCAGCAGCTTCTTTATCGAATCCGCCAGCAGGACCTCATCCTCAACCACAAGTATTTTCATTAAGACATCTCCCGCCTTTGATAACATTATACTATGATTCATTTCTGAAATTAAACTGAAAGTCTCGTTTTTTGCCGCCTTCGACCTGCTTTCGCCGTTCGGCTGTCAGTTACGCTGTTGCATCCCAAAATCGGCGCATATAAAAAGACCCGCCGCCGCAAAACGTCAGGTCTTTACATTATAATTATACTTTTTTCACAGATAGCACGCGACCCTCGGCATCAATCCGACGTAGTCGGGAGCCATGGTGTTGGGCATCTGGTATATATCGTGCCCCGGAAAGCTGTTGCCCTCGATAAGCTCGGGACCGTCCGGTCCTATGCAGACGTCCCAGCCGACATACCCCACCTGCTCAACGACCTTTGCCGCCTCCAACACCATCTGCTTTGCCTCGTTCCAAAACGGTATGTGAAACCCGACGATTTTACTTCCCGTTTTCGGGTGCACGCTGTACAGATGATACTGCTTGTCGGCGGCAGGTTTTATCAAAATGCCGCTGTCAACTCAAAAAAGCTTAAATTCGGCGTGTTTATTCCCCCGCTGTTGATGTTGTCGATGTACCCGCCGTTGCCGATGCGCATGGCGGCAAAGATAAGCTCGCTCTTCCCGCCGCTCACTATCGTCACCATTCTCACCGTATTGACCGAATCGGGGTACAGCCGGTTTACCTCGGGGTGCTGCGGCGCGGCGCTCTCCACTATTCCGAAGCCGCTGGTCTTGAGGTATTCGTACAGCTTTTCCACGCTCTCAAACTGAGCAGGTTCAAGCC
>CAYXRE010000114.1:2922-6802 GCA_964466125.1 uncultured Oscillospiraceae bacterium | reverse complement strand
GAAAAGCAGCAGCCAATCCTCGTCTGTGCCGTTGTTGTCGACCTTTATTCGCACCGAGCAGGCGTTTATCTCGTCGCTCTCGTCAAGATTTTTAAGCTCGCCCGTCATTTTCAGGTATTTTGCCGCAATCGTCGCCATATCCATAAGGCATATCGGCTTGGAACGTCCGAGCTTGGAGCGCACGGACAGATATTCGTCGTACGCCTTCGCGACAAGGTCGTTGTCCGTTATGCTAACGTCATCGATGATAGTACCAAAGGTCGTATGGCGGCAATGGTCCGACCAGTAGGTGTCTATCATACGTATCTCGCTTATAGTCGGGTCGCGGTACTCGCGCGCAAAATAATCGCGGCAAAACGCTGCGTCGTCCGCGTCCATGGCAAGAGCGTAGCTTTCCACAAAATCCGCAAGTCCCTTTTCGTCGAGCTTGGTGAAGCCCTCAAGCGTCGCAACGCTCGTCGGAATATCGCACAGCGTCTCAAGGGTGGTTTTGCGCTCAAGCGACGCTTTTCTCGCCTCGACGGGGTTTATGACGTATTTCTCGATTTTTGCAAGGTCACTTTCGCAAAGCGCGCCGCTCAGCAGATAAATCTTCGCGCTGCGCACGACGGGACGCTCGCCTGCACTTATGAGCTGTATGCACTCCGCGGCGCTTTCCGCGCGCTGGTCGAACTGCCCGGGGAGATACTCGACTGCGAGCACAGCGAAATCCCCTCTGGGCATTTTGTCGTATGTCACGTCCAGCTGCGGCTCGGAAAAGACCGTGCTGCGGCACTTTTCGAACAACGGCTCGTCGATTCCCTGCACGTCATATCGGTTGAGGATTCTCACACCCTCAAGCGCGTTGATGCCAAGCAGCGTTTTCAGCTCATGGCAAAGCGCCTTTGCCTCAACGCTGTAAGGCTCTTTTTTTTCGGAATAAATCCTGAATACGGACATTCTTTGCTCCTCGCTACTCGAGCGCTTCAAGCGCGCGTTTTCCAATGTCTTTTCGATAAAACATCTTGTCAAAGCTTATCTTTCTCGCGGCAGCATACGCCCTGTCGAGCGCTTCGCGAAGATTGTCGCCGCAAGCGGTCACGCCGAGAACTCTGCCGCCGCTTGTGACGAGCTTGTTGCCGTCAATCGCCGTTCCGGCATGATATACCGTTGCACCGCCGTCCGCAAGCTGTCCTGCCGCAAGCCCCGAAATCTCTTTTCCCTTTTCATAGCTTTCGGGATAGCCGCCGGACGCGAGCACGACGCAGGCTGCCGCGCCGTTTGAGAACTCGATTTTCTGCCGCTCGAGCGTGCCCTCGCTGACGGCGCGCATAATATCAAATAAATCGCTTTTCAAAAGCGGAAGCACGACCTGTGTTTCGGGGTCGCCGAAGCGGCAGTTGTACTCGATGACCTTCGGTCCGTCCGAAGTGAGCATCAGACCGAAATACAAACAGCCTTTGAACGGACAGCCTTCGCTTTGCATCGCTCTGACGGTCGGCAGGAAAATCTTTTCCATGCACTCGTCTGCGAGGTCGTCCGTGTAATACGGGTTCGGAGCGACCGTGCCCATGCCGCCGGTGTTGAGTCCCATGTCGCCGTCCAGCGCGCGCTTGTGGTCCATGCTGCTTAACATGGGCACAAGCGTCTTGCCGTCGCAAAAGGACAGCACGGAGACCTCGGGTCCCGTCAAGAACTCCTCGATTACTATGCTGTCGCCGGAGCTGCCGAACTTCTTGTCCGACATAATCGTCCGCACGGCGTCCAGAGCCTGAACCTCGTTTTCGCAAATCAGCACGCCCTTGCCGAGCGCAAGACCGTCCGCCTTGACTACGAGCGGGAATCTGTCGCTGCGCTTGACATACTCGCACGCCGCTTCAAAATCCGAAAACACCTCGTAAGCCGCCGTCGGTATGCCGTACTTTTTCATCAGCTGTTTGCTGAACACCTTGCTGCTTTCGATTCTTGCTGCCGCCGCGTTTGGTCCGAACGCAGGCACGCCGAGCTTTTCAAGCGCGTCCACCATGCCGAGCGCAAGCGGGTCATCGGGCGCGACGACGACATAGTCGATGTCGTTCGATTTTACAAAATCGCACACGCCCTCAATGTCCGTCGCCTTAATTGGCACGCAGACGGCGTCGTAGGAGATGCCGCCGTTTCCGGGTGCGGCGTACAGCTCGGTTATCCCTTGGTTTTCCTTGAGCTTTCGTATAATTGTGTGCTCGCGGCCGCCGCCGCCCACAACAAGTACTCTCATGCTTCGCTCCTCAATGGTGGAACAGACGCAGCCCGTTGAAAGCCATCACTATTCCGTATTTGTCGCACGCTTCTATTACCAGGTCGTCGCGTATCGAGCCGCCCGGCTCAACTATCGCGCAGACGCCCGAGCGGTGCGCGCGCTCGATGTTGTCTCCGAACGGGAAGAAAGCGTCCGATCCGAGGCATACGCCGCTCGACTTTGCAAGCCATTCGCGCTTTTCCTCGCTCGTAAGCGGCTGCGGGCGGACAGTAAAGCGGGTCTGCCATACTCCGTCGCACAGCACGTCGTCCGACTCGTCCGAGATGTACACGTCAATCGCGTTGTCGCGCTCGGGTCTGCCGAGCGTGTCAATGAACGGAAGCTCCAGAACCTTCGGGTGATGGCGCAGCTGCCATACGTCCGCCTTGTTTCCGGCAAGCCGCGTGCAGTGAATGCGGCTTTGCTGTCCCGCGCCCACGCCGATTGCCTGTCCGTCCTTGACGTAGCACACCGAATTGGACTGGGTGTATTTGAGGGTAATCAGGCTCACGGCAAGGTCGCGCTTCTGCTCTGCGGTGAGTGTTTTGTTCTTGGTCACGATATTTGAAAAGGTATCGGCGCTCACGCGAAAATCGTTTCTGCCCTGCTCAAAGGTTATGCCGAATACGTCCTTTTGCTCAATCGGACGCGGCTTGTAGGAGGGGTCGATTTTAACTATGTTGTAGCCGCCCTTGCGCTTTTCTTTGAGAATTTCAAGCGCCTTTGCGGTGTAAGAGGGCGCGATTATTCCGTCGCTCACCTCATGGCGGATAATCGAAGCCGTCGCCTCGTCGCATTCGTCGGAGAGCGCTATCCAGTCGCCGAAACTGCTCATGCGGTCGGCTCCGCGCGCACGCGCATAAGCGCACGCAAGCGGTGACAGCTCAATGTCCTCAACGAAGTACATCTTCCTAAGTACGTCGTCCAGCTCTAGTCCGAGCGCCGCTCCGGCGGGGCTGACATGCTTAAAGGACGCCGCGGCACATATTCCGCTCGCTTCCTTGAGCTCGCTTACGAGCTGCCACGAATTGAGCGCGTCGAGAAAGTTGATGTAACCCGGCTTTCCGTTGAGCACCTCAACGGGAAGCTCGCCGTCTTTCATGAATATGCGCGCGGGCTTTTGATTGGGATTGCAGCCGTATTTCAGTTCGAGCTCAGTCATTTTGCCCCTCCGATGCTTTTGCGTATTTGTTATAGATGATCTCACGGCTCGCGCCGTCTGCAAGTGAGATATAGCGCACGAACAGCGAGACCTTGTTGTCGTTATTGAGCGCGTTCCAAAGCCCGCTCGCGAATTTGTCCATATCGCCCTTTATCGCGACTCGCACGGGCTCGCCCTCAAAAGACGGTATCGGGCTGCCGTCGCACATATAGGTGCTTATGAATCTGCCCTCGCCGCTTATCGGCGCGCCGTACTCAAAAAAGTAGCGCAGGCACTCGGTCGGATCACCGCAGTCGGATTTGAGAATGGACATCTTGTACGCCGCCTTGCCGCCGCACACATTGACTACACCGGAAATCCTCGGTGTGTAATTGGGCGCGTCCGGCTCGAACTCACGCGTGCGCAGTGCCTGCTCGAAGCTGCCGCCGGCGCTCAGCGAATCATATATCGTGTCGGTCTGG
>CAYXRE010000114.1:0-2912 GCA_964466125.1 uncultured Oscillospiraceae bacterium | reverse complement strand
GTCGCCGTTGGTGACTATTGTCGTGTCGCCGACAACACGCACCGGCGCGTAGATTATAAGTGATGGGTCCTTCATCTTCGCAGGGTCGGCGGCTTCGGTTATGATGCCCCCGTCCTTTTTCGTGAAGACACGATTGCGGCTGTTCTCGCTTCTGCCCATGATGAAATACGCTATGACGGCGTGCTCGCCGCACTCGTCCGTTCCGAGCATTATTCCGCGCCCGGGATATGAATTGCCCTCAAGCAGCTCAAATAAATCTCTCATATTTCCTCTCCCCCGTTTTTTTCAAGCTCGTCGCACAGTCTGCAAAGCGATTGCGGCAGCAGCTTCCATTCAGCTTGTTCCATGACCCGCTTTTGCAGCGTCTGCGGCGTATCTCCCTCGAGCACCTCGACCGCCTTTTGCGCAATAATACGCCCGCCGTCCGGTATCTCGTTTACAAAATGCACTGTCGCTCCCGTGACCTTCACGCCCTTTGCGAGCGCCGCCTCATGCACGCGAAGCCCATAGAAGCCCTCGCCGCAAAAGCTGGGTATCAGGCTCGGGTGAACGTTGATTATCCGCTCGGGGTACGCTTGAATGACAGCTTTGCCGAGAATCGTCATAAACCCTGCGAGCACAACGATGTCGATTCTTTCTTTTTGCAGTTCTTCGAGCAGCGCGGTATCGTATTCATCCGAGCTTTTATAATCACTGCGTCTTAAAACCGCCGTCTTGATTCCCGCATTCTTCGCACGCTCAAGCGCGTACGCAGCAGCATTGGACGAAAGCACCAACGCGAGCTCGCCGTTCGGTATCTCGCCGCGCGCTTTCGCGTCGATTATCGCTTGCAGATTGGTTCCGCCGCCCGAAACGAGCACAGCAATTCTCAGCACAGCTTCACGCCCCGTTCGCCCTTTTGCACCTCGCCGATGTAATAAGCGTCCTCGCCGTTTTCGCGAAGAATGCGAAGCGCTTCGTCCGCCTCGCTCTTGCGCACAACAACAGTCATGCCGACGCCCATGTTGAAGGTGTTGAACATATCGCGCGGCGAAATCGACCCGCGCTTCGCTATCAGCTCAAAAATGGGCGGGGTCTTTACGTTCTTTCGCGCAATCATCGCGCACAGTCCCTCAGGCAGCGAGCGCGGGATGTTCTCGAAAAATCCGCCGCCGGTAATGTGGCTTATCGCGGCCGGGCGGATTTCCCTAAGCAGCTCGAGTATCGGCTTGACATAAATCCTCGTCGGTGCGAGCAGGCACTCGCCGAGCGTCATTCCAAGCTCGTCCGAGTAGATGCTCAAATCGCAGTTTTCAATGTCAAAAACCTTGCGCACGAGCGAAAAGCCGTTGGAATGTATACCGGACGACGGCAGCGCGATAATCGCGTCGCCCTCTCTCATCTCGTTCATGTCGATTATGCGTTCTTTGTCTACGACGCCGGTCGCATAGCCCGCAAGGTCGTATTCGTTCTCCGCGTACATTCCCGGCATCTCGGCAGTCTCACCGCCTATGAGGGCGGCGCCGCTTTGAACGCAGCCGTCAGCTACGCCCTTTACTATGTCCGCTATCTTCTCCGGCTTGTTCTTGCCGCACGCGATATAGTCAAGGAAAAACAGCGGTTTTGCCCCGCAGGTGATTATGTCGTTGACGCACATCGCCACGCAGTCAATGCCTATCGTGTCGTGCTTGTCGCACATGAACGCTATCTTCAGCTTGGTGCCGACACCGTCCGTGCCGCTGACGAGCACCGGCTTTTTGATGTCGCTCAAATCCAGTTCAAACAGACCGCCGAAGCCGCCCAGTCCGCCGATTGCCCCCGCCGTCATCGTTCTCGCGACGTGTTTTTTCATCAGCTCGACCGCCGCATACCCGGCGGTTATATCCACTCCTGCGTTTTTGTACGCTTGTGAAAAGCTCTCCATCGTTTCCTCCGTTCAGGCGTTTTCGGAAATCTTGTTCTCGAACTTGCTCTTTGCCGCCCGCACGGGAGGCTCAATCGGGTAGGTGCCGGAAAAGCAGCCGTTGCATATACCGAACTTGCCCCCGACCAGCTCGCTGAGGTCGTCAATGGACAAAAAACCGAGCGAATCCGCGCCGATTATCTTGGCAATCTCGTCTATCGAATGATTGTGCGCGATAAGGTTGTCGGTCGAGTCGATGTCGGTGCCGAAATAGCACGGGTGCAGGAAAGGCGGAGAGGACAGTCTGACATGAACCTCCTTCGCTCCCGCGTCGCGCAGCAGTTTTACGATTTTCAGGCTTGTAGTGCCGCGCACAATCGAGTCGTCTATCATCACGACGCTCTTGCCCTCCACGGTCGCGCGTATGGGGTTGAGCTTGATGTGCACCGCATCCTCGCGCTGCTTTTGCCCGGGGGCGATGAAGGTGCGTCCGATATACTTGTTCTTCAAAAAGCCCATTCCGTAGGGTATTCCGCTTTCCTGCGCAAATCCAAGCGCCGCGTCCAGTCCCGAATCGGGTACGCCGATGACAACGTCCGCGTTCGCGGGGTGGGATTTCGCAAGCAGTGCGCCCGCGCGCTTTCTTGCCTCGTGCACCGATACGCCGTTTATCACGCTGTCCGGACGCGAGAAGTAGATGTACTCAAAAATACAAAAGCCGCTTTTCTGACCGCACTTGTCCTTGATGCTCTCAATCCCCTCGTCGGTCACGACTATTACCTCGCCCGGCTCGACGTCGCGCAGGAACTTTGCGCCCATCGATTCGAGCGCGCAGCTCTCGCTTGCAAACACGACGCTCTTGCCGATAGTGCCCATGCACAGCGGGCGGAAGCCCTGCGGGTCGCGCACGGCAATGAGTTTTTTGGGCGACATGATAACCATTGAATAAGCGCCCTTTATCCTGTCCATAGCCCGCACGACGGCATCCTGAATCGTCGGCGCGGTCAGCCGCTCCTTGGTTATCTCGTAA
>CAYXRE010000113.1:0-6858 GCA_964466125.1 uncultured Oscillospiraceae bacterium | reverse complement strand
TCGCGCAAGGTTCTGCGCTAAAGCACGAATAAAATGCCCGCCGTTCTCATATGAGAGCGGCGGGCTTGCTTGTTTCATTTTGTATTTGAATCAACAGAACGCTTTCGCTGTTCAGGCGGCGGCTTTATCGCCTGACGTACTTGCGTGAAAGCTGTTCCCACGCGCCGTCCAGCGCGGCGAGCACGTCGTCGCACCATTTATCAAACTCAGGGTCGGGCACGCGGCATTCCTCATGCGAGAGCACATACTCCACCGTTCGCTTTATGCCCTGCTCGAAGGGTATTTCCGCTTTGAAGTCGGGCACGAGCGAATGCAGCTTTGAGTTGTCGAATATGACGCTGTTCGCCTTGTCGCCGATTAGGCTGCCTGTCAGGTCGTAGTCGCTGACCGCCGCGAGAAACTCGGAGGAAACGTGCGCCGCGTGAAGCTCAACGCAGAGCGCGCGGGCGATGCTTTCGTATATCTGATTCCAGCAAATCGACTCGTCCGAGGTTATCTGGACGCTCTCTCCGAGCGCCCGTTCGTTGCCCAAAATCCCGACAAAGGCGCGGGCAAAGTCCTCGCTGCTCGTGAGCGTCCAAAGCGAGCTGCCGTCGCCGTGGATTATGACCCGCTTGCCTTCCAGCATACGCGAAAGCACCTGCCAGCTTCCCTTTGCGCCGTGAACGCCAAGCGGAACCTTTCGCTCGTCGTAGGTGTGCGAAGGACGCACGACGGTGAGAGGAAATCCGTCCTCGCGGCAACGCGCAAACAGGTATTCCTCGCACGCCGCCTTGTTGCGCGAATACTCCCAAAACGGGTTGACAAGCGGCGTTTTTTCGCTGATGAAGCAGCTTTGAGGCGGCTTTTCGTATGCGGAAGCGGAGCTGATGAAAATATACTGCCGCGTCCTGCCGTTAAACAGCCGAAAATCGCGGCTGACGTCCTGCGGCTTGAAGGCGATGAAATCGGCGACGACGTCAAAACTCATGTCAGCGAGAAGTTCGCCTGCGCGCCGCTCGTCGTTTATGTCGCACTCGATAAGGCGCGCTCCCGAAAACTGCGCGCTGCGAGAGCCGCGGTTGAGTAAATACAGCTCGTCGCCTCTTGAAAGCAACAGGCGGCTTATTGCGGAGCTTATCGTCCCCGTACCGCCGATAAACAAGACCTTCATGTGTTTCCTCCCGTTTGTACGGCGCCGTACTGTGCCGCCGTGAAGTTGTGCAGCGCGTAGTGAAAGCTGTCCATGAGCAGCGCGGTCGCCCGCTTTGCCGCGCCGCTTTTCGGACACATTATGTCAAAGGCGTGAAAGCAGCCCTCAAACGTCTCAAAAAAGGTCGGAACCCCGCTCTCCTCAAGCGCATTTATGTAAGCCACGGTTTCATCGTAAAACGGCTCGATCGTGCCAACAAAGCTGCACGTCGGCGGCATTCCCGAAAGCTCGAGCGCGCGCGCGGGCGCTGCATAGGGCGAGACCTCGGCGTCCGCAAGTCCGCCCAGATACATTTTCCACGCCATGGCGTTCACCTTGGAATTCCACACGGGCGCGTTGTTGTCCTTTGCCGACTCGCCGCTCATGCGGTCGTCTATCATCGGGTACAGCGGCATTTGAAAAGCTATCGAGACTTCCTTGTTGTCCCGCTCATACAGCGTCAGCGCCGCCGTCAGTCCGCCGCCCGCGCTGTCCCCGCCGACAAAGAGCTTGTCGGAGCGAACGCCGAGCTGCGAGGAATTGTCCTTGAGCCAGCGAAGCGCGCTGCGGCAGTCGTCCAGCGCAGCGGGATAAGGCGCTTCGGTGGAAAGCCGGTAATCCGGCGCGACGACGACGCAGTTGTTGTCCTTGACAAAGCGCTCGATGAACACCTGGTCCTGCTCGGGCAGACCGAGCGCATAGCCTCCGCCGTGCAGCCACAGCAGACCTGCGGCGTTGTCGGGCGCTTTGTTTTTGTCGGTGAAAACACATACACGCAGCTGTGTTCCGTCCGCGCGCGGGATATACCGCTCGTTCATCACCGTTGTTTTCGAGCGCCATCTGCCCTTCATGAGCACGTTCGCCGAATTGCCGAAAACCCTCATCAGTTTTTCGCGGTAAAACGGCGCTAAAAGGCGGTAGAACGCGCCCGAGAGCCTCAGCTCGGGGTCTATGTCGGATAGCTTAACGCGCATAATAATACCTCAAAATCGTTTATTCGCCCGCGAGCGTATAGGGGTCGGAGTTCGGCTGCTGCGAGACGACGACGATTATCTCGGTGTCCTGTGTCACGCTCGCCGCAATCGCGCTGTAATAATCCGTTTTCGCGTCCAACGAAACAAAAGAGCCCGCCCCGCTGGGCTCGACGGTCATTTCATAAGCCGGCACGTCCATATTGTCCGTCCCGTATAAATACCACACGATCGCGGCGCTGCTGCGGTTTTGCAAGTAAAGCTGCCCCGAATCACTGTTCATCGGCTCGCTTGCCATATACGGCACGGTATCGCCCGCATGAGCCGTGAAGCTCAGCAGCTGCTTTTCATCGGCTTTTTTTGCGCAGCTGCACAGCGCGAGCAGCACCAGTGCCGCCGTCAAAAGGCAAATTGCGGTTTTTCTCATTTCTGTTCTCCTTCGCAAAGCGCTTTAACGCGAATTCTTCGCATTCAATCGCGGAAACGACGCACTGCCGTCCGTCAAGGCGTATGTCCTGCGGCAAATCCGTTCGATTAATCATTATAGCAAAACTTCGCGGCTTTTTCATCCTTGCCCGATAGTATTCGCTTGCCTTATAATATAAACGGCTGCGGACAGACCTTGCCGAATCCGAGCCGCAAAAAACTATATGAAAGCGTAAATAACATGAACGATACAACAGTACAGCCCGACGCAAACGAGGACGTCATCTCCAAGACCGTCGCCGCACAGCGCGAGTTCTTTTTAAGCGGCAAGACCCGCCCATACGCCTTTCGCCGCGCCATGCTTGAAAAGCTGCAAGACGCGATAAAGAACAGCGAGGCGGCGCTCGCACAGGCGATGATGAGCGATTTGCACAAGCACCCCATGGAGGGGTACATGTGCGAGACGGGACTGGTGCTGGACGAAATTGGGACGCATATCAAGCACCTTGCACGCTGGATGAAGGAAAAGCGCGTGCCGACGCCGCTCGCGCAGTTTTACTCAAAGAGCTTTCTGTCGCCGGAGCCTTACGGCGTCGCGCTCATCATGGCGCCGTGGAACTACCCCGTTCAGCTGTGTCTTGAGCCGCTCATCGGAGCTGTCTCTGCGGGCAACTGCGCCGTACTCAAGCCCTCCGCCTACGCTCCCGCTGTCAGCGAGCTGATTGCGAAGATTATTGCAGACAATTTTCCCGCGGAGTATATCGCGGTCATACAGGGCGGGCGCGAGCAGAACAAGGCTCTGCTCGCGCAGCGTTTTGACTACATCTTTTTCACGGGGTCGGTCACCGTCGGCAAGGTCGTTATGCAGGCGGCGGCGCGCGACCTGACGCCGCTCACGCTGGAGCTGGGAGGCAAAAGTCCGGTGATTGTGGACAGCTCGGCGAACCTAAAGCTCGCCGCGCGGCGCATAATGTTCGGCAAGGTCATCAACGCCGGTCAGACCTGCGTTGCACCCGACTATGTGCTTGTGCAAAGCAGCGTTCGCGACGAGCTGGTAAACGAAATGCGTACGGCGCTCGGCGAGTTCTTCCCGAACGGCGACTATTCGGACATGGCGCGCATTATCTCGCAAAAGCACTACACGCAAAAGAAAGCGCTGCTCGAAAACCAAAACGCCGTCATCGGCGGCGGCTGTGACGACGGAACGCGCTTCGTGCAGCCGACGGTACTCATCGACGTGGATGAGAACTCGCCCGTCATGCAAGAGGAGATTTTCGGACCGATTCTACCGGTGCTCACATGGGAGACGCTCGACGAAGCGATTGATTTTGTCCGCTCGCGCGAAAAGCCGCTTGCGCTGTATCTGTTCACGTCCGACAAGGCGGTGAGCCGCCGTGTTCTGGACAGCTGTTCGTTCGGCGGCGGGTGTATAAACGACACGGTCATTCACACCGCAGTGCCCAAGCTCGGCTTCGGCGGCGTCGGCTATTCCGGCATGGGACGCTATCACGGCAAGCTGAGCTTTGACACCTTTTCGCACACGCGCGGGATAATCGACAAGTCCGCCAAAATCGACCTGCCCATAAGATACTTCCCCTACAACGACAAAAAAGCGGCGCAGATCAAGATGTTTTTGAAGTAGTCTTTGCGCTGCGCTTTGTGAACTGCGCAGGATTCCTCTGCGAATTGTCCGTCAGCTTTGAAACGGCGCGCCGAATCGGTTCGGCGCGCCGTTTTCCGCGAAAACGCGGCGGCTTTTCTTGCCCTGACTCGCCTGCCGCGCTTTTGAATGTGACAATCGGTTGTAAAACCCGCCGGAAAATAGTATGCTGAATGCTGCGGGACAAAATCCAAGCGATATTTTAGGAGAATGCATGAACGAGGCTGTAACACCCAACGAGGAACGCTATGACTTTGCGCGCCACGCGACGCCCATGAACCACCTGCTGCGTCCGCTGACATGGCTGCTGTCTTTCCCCGACGTGATAAGCCATCGCGCAAAGATAACAAAGGTCGGCATGGAGGGTTTGAAGCCTCCCTATCTCGTGCTGGTCAATCACAATTCCTTTTTTGATTTCAAGGTCGTGACCGCGGCGCTGTATCCTCACCGATATTCCAACGTCGTCGCGATAGACGGCTTTATCGGCAGAGAATGGCTGCTGCGCGCGGTCGGCTGCATTTGCAAGCGCAAGTTCACCAAGGACGCGGCGTTGGTACGCCAGCTTGTGCGGATGACCAAGCGCGGGCAGATTGTGGTGCTTTACCCCGAAGCACGCTATTCCCTGTGCGGTACGCAGGCGATACTGCCCTCGTCGCTTGCAAAGCTCGTCAAGCTGCTGCGGGTGCCGGCGGTTGTGATGATAAACCACGGGCATCATCTGACCTCGCCTTTTTGGAATCTCAAGCCGCGCAGGGTCGCGACCGAATCGGTGATGACCAAGATTGTGGACGCTTCGGAAATCGCAGACATCTCCATTGACGAAATTGCACGACGCATCAACGAGACTTTTCATTACAACGACTTTGAGTGGCAAAAGCTGACGGGACGCGTTATCGACGAGCCGTTTCGTGCCGAGGGACTGCACAAGGTGCTCTACCAGTGCCCTCACTGCGGCGCAGAGTATCAGATGGATTCCGAGGGAGCAGAGCTGTTTTGCAACGCGTGCGGCAGGCGCTGGCACATGAGCGAGCTCGGCGAGCTTTCGGCGAATGAGGGCGAAACCAAGTTTTCCCACATTCCCGACTGGTACGAGTGGGAGCGCATGAACGTCCGCCGCGAGGTCGAAAACGGAAGCTACTGCTTTGAAAGCGAGGTCGAGGTGCACTCGCTGCCCAACGCAAAGAAGTTCCTTCACATCGGAAAAGCCGTGCTGCGCCACGACATGGACGGCTTCACGCTCACGGGTGCGGATTACTCTGTTCATCAAAAGCCGGCATCGACCTACTCGGTGCACATCGAATATGAATACCTCGGAAAATACGGCGACTGTATAGACCTCAACACCGACACCGATACTCTTTATGCCCACCCGCTTTGCGAGCGCTGTTCCGTAACCAAAATCGCGCTTGCGACCGAAGAGCTTTACAAGCACTTTGTCGGCGACGACACGCTGCTGTGCTTGCCGAAAATTCCTGTTTCAAAAAGCGCCGCGGTGAAATAGTTCCCGATTTTTCGACACATCGCAAAACGTAATGAAATACCGCTTTCAAGAGCCGTTTCATCGCAAAATGCCGCGGCTTTGATAATTAAATTCAGAAAAGAGAATCTATGCAATTCAATGAACTCGGTTTAAGCAAACCGCTGCTCGGCGCAGTCGAACGCTTCGGCTACACCGTGCCCACGCCCATTCAGCAAGCGACCATTCCGCTCGGACTTTCGGGCGACGACATTCTCGGCTGCGCTCAGACGGGAACGGGAAAGACCGCCGCCTTTGCGCTTCCCATTCTTCAGCGCCTTGCAGGCAGTTCGCGCGCAAGAACCGCTTCGCGTCCGCTTCGCGCGCTGGTGCTCGCGCCGACCCGCGAGCTTGCAATGCAAAATTACGAGTGTTTTCACACTTTCGGCAAATGCGTCGGCATAAGCTCGGCGGTCATTTTCGGAGGCGTGAGCCAGAATCGTCAGGTGGACCAGCTTTCGCGCGGGGTCGATGTGCTGTGCGCGACGCCCGGACGACTGCTCGACCTCATGGGGCAGGGCTACATTCATTTGGACGATATTGAGATATTCGTGCTCGACGAGGCGGATCGTATGCTGGATATGGGCTTCATCCACGACGTGAAGCGGGTCATCTCCAAGCTCCCGAGCCCGCGCCAGACCATGCTGTTTTCCGCCACCATGCCGCCCGAGGTGGAGGAGCTTGCGCTCACCATGCTCACCGACCCCGAAACTGTCAAGGTTGACCCTGTCACAAGCACGGTGGACAAGATACGCCAGACGGTGTATTTCATCGAGCGCGAGGACAAGAAGGCGGCGTTCATCGAGTTGTTAAAGAACAACGACATCGACTCCGCGCTCGTGTTCGTGCGCACCAAAAGCAACGCCGACCAAATCGTGCGTATGCTCAAGCGCGAGAGTATTCAGGCTTTGGCGATTCACGGCGACAAGAGCCAAAACGCCCGCGAGAAGGCGCTTAACAGCTTCAAGGCGGGTGAGATAAGCGTGCTGGTCGCAACCGACATCGCCTCGCGCGGCATTGACATAAGCGAGCTTCCCTTTGTCATCAACTACAACATTCCCGAGGAGCCGCAGACCTATATCCACCGCATCGGCAGAACCGGACGCGCGGGGTT
>CAYXRE010000112.1:0-6873 GCA_964466125.1 uncultured Oscillospiraceae bacterium | reverse complement strand
CTCGCCCGCCGAGATCTTGCAAAGAAGCTGGAGAGCGACCGTCTGACCCTCCTTGCGCTCATGAACGACACGCCCGGCGGCTTCGCGCGCTTCAAAATGGACGCGGTCGAAGGGCTGACCCTTGTATTCGCAAACGAGGTGTTCTGCTCGCTCGTCGGCATGACCCGCGCGCAGGTCGAGGAGTACTACGGCGCGGACGGCTACTGGGCAATGCACCCGGACGACGTTGAGGGCGTAAAGGCGATTGTGCGCGACATAACGCAAAGCGGCGAGACGGGCAACACCGAGTTCCGGCTGCGTTACGGCGGCGAAAGCGACAGTTATGTGCGGCTCAACGTTTTCGGACGCGTCACCCGCGACGAGAGCGGCACGCCGTTCATAAACACCTACTACACCAAGGCGGGGCGTTGAAAATGCGTCAGTAATCAAACTCAAAGAGCTGCTTTCCAAAAAGGAAAGCAGCTCTTTATCTGTGCGAACTTCATTGTTGCCAAACGGTGAAATCCGACTCTATATCTACTTTTACCGTAATGCGCGATTTCTATCTGTCGCCGCCACAGCCCTCGGCATTTCAAGTCGCGTTCGCATTGGGTTGCAGCTTTATGTAATCTAAGAATTTGCCGGATGCCACAAATACTGTCAGATTTTCTTTATCGGATGCCGCACGACGGTTTTCGCCTTGGCAATATCGCCCTTGCGCGGATCGCTGAGATAAATCTCGTGGTGCATACGCTGCTGCGTGATGTCGAGCGCGCAGCCGTTTGCGGCGGCGTATTCGTGCATTGCGGCAACCGTCGCAGGCTCGTCGTCGTAAGGACCGAGGTGCAGACACTGCACGCAAAGACCCTCGTCATACACAAAAAACTCCGCCTTGGAGAAATCGGTTTTCTTCTTCTCCTGCGCTTCCGCCTTTGCCCATTCAAACTCCTTGCGGGTGACGAACTCGGGCAGGCGAATGACCGAAATCCAGTTGAAATTGTCCTTGTTGGCATAATCGACGCCCGCCACGCCCGGCTGCCACCAAAAGCCCTCGAGCGGCGGAACGACGTATTCAAAATAGCCGTCTATCTTGTGAGGACCTTTATAGCTCATCTTGATGGTGAACGCAATGCCGTAAAGCAGCCCGACAGCCGCGCGGTATTCGCCCCCCTCCTCGTTGGGGTTGCCCTTGCCGCGCACGGCGACGTAGTTCGCGCTCGGCACGGTGACTATGGTCGGCTTCTTGGGCGGCATATAGAATTCCTTGTATTCCTTTTTGTAATCGAATGCTGACATGATGACCTCCGAAAATCGTGATGTTGTCTGACAAAATATCATTTCCGTTCGCTGAATACATCGCCTGCGCGCAATCCTACACCTGCGTGCGCGGTACGCGGCGTGTCAATTTTTGCGCTGTGTTCAGATATTGCGGACAAACTCGTCTATAAGCGCGTTCACCGTCTCGGGCGCGTCGGCGTTGGAATTGTGCGCCGCATTGGGTATCATGTGCAGCTCATAGCCCTCGCTTTTGCTCCACGCGCGATCGTAGCTGATGACCTTGCCGGTTCTGTCCTTTTCGCCGCATATCAGCAGCACGGGGCACTCTATCTTCATGTCGCGGTTCGCCTTGAGAAATTCCGAAAATCCTGCACCCATGAGCCAGCACAGCTCTTTCTTCTCATAGCGGCGCAGCGCCGACAGCATATTTTCATACGCGAACTCGGTCGTCGTACAGCCCTTTGCGACCGCCTTGACGAGCATATTGTAAGGATAGCAGCGAGACATCCACTCGATTTGACGCAGCCACCAGCGGTCGGACGCGGAATAGTATTTCTCTCCGAAGGGGCAGGAGTCAATTGACACAAAGCCGCGCGCGGCGTCGGGGTATTTGCACAAAAATGCCTGTATGACATACCCTCCCATCGACTGTCCCGCGAGCACGGGGCGCTCGATTCTTTCCGTGTCCAGTATCGCCTTGAGGTCGTCTGCGGCGTTATAGTAGCCGAAATCGTTATAGGGACGCGAAGCTCCGTGCGCGGGCGCGTCCCACGTCAAAACCGTGTATTCGCGCGAGAAATACTCGGTCTGCTTGTCAAACAGCGTGTGGTCCGCCGTCAGCCCGTGCAAAAAGACAATACATTTGGCGTTCGGGTCGGCGTTCCTTTCCACAAAATAGTGAACGCCGCCGCGCGGGGTTTTGAGTACCTTTTCTTCCATTGTCGCATATCCTTTCCTTTGCCGCGCTCATGCGGTTTGTTGATTAGCAAACTCGGACCGCTGCCGTCTTATAAGTAATTCGCATTTTGTGAATGCGCTTACGCCGCCAAACAGGCAAGCGTCCGATTTGCTGTGCCATGCTATATCGACCGTCGTTCGTTCAAAGCGCGAAGCCGACCGCAAATCAGTGCTCAGACCCGCCGCTCGTTCACAGACGTCAGTCGTCGTTATCCTCTGCCGTTCTCCCGCACGCTGCGCGGTGAAAGGTGACCGTTTTCTCCTTGAGCGAGATTTTCCCGACCTGCCAGCCGTAGGCGGAAAGCTCCTTTTTTGCGTTCAAAAACGAGTGGTCGATTTCAAAGCCGAGTATCACGCCGACGTTTTCAAAGCTCAGTTTCAGCTCATCATTTTCACAGCCGCCGACATATTCCCAAAGCCGTTCATACTTGCTCATCGCAGTCTCTTTTCCCGCCATTTCGGCACGCATATCTTCTATTAGATTATAGCCCCGTTCGCGTTGTTTTTCAATTTCTTCCTGCATGCCGCGCAGCCCTTCGGAGCGCCGGACGTTTTCACGGTTTCCGCTCGCTTCGCACATTTTCATGCTATACTGAACTCACAAACGAAAAGGAGCGGTGAAATGGACGGCAAGACGAGAAGCAGCATCAAAATCGGACAGACGGTGGACATCGTGCTCAAATGCGACCAGCCCACCGGCAAGCTCACGCGAGGGGTCGTCGCGCGAATACTGACCAACAGCGCCACCCACCCGCGCGGCATCAAGGTCATGCTTCGCGACGGGCAGGTCGGAAGGGTGCAGAATATCGTCGAATAATCCCTGCGCCGCTATTGGCGCGCTCGGACTGCCATGGTATAATAATACAAATTCAATTCGGGAGGTCAATTATGTATAGGCTTTGGAACGAACTGGAGAACGCGAAGAAACTGCGCTGGGTAGAGCTGTCCCATCCCCTTGACAACACGAGCCCCTTTTGGAGCGGCATTCCCGAGGGCTCGGTCGAGCTTTGCAAAGTGGTCTATGACTGGGGTATGCCCCAGCTGGACTGCCTCATTCAGACCTTCAAATTTCCCGGGCAGTTCGGCACTCACATCGACTTCCCCGGGCATTTCATCAAGGGCGGCGAGCTTTCCGAAAAATATTCGCCGCGCGACACTGTGTTCCCGCTTTGCGTAATCGACGTGACCGACAAGGTGGCAAAAGACCAATGCTACGCGGTGAGCGTGCAGGACATAAAGGACTATGAGGCAAAGTACGGCGACATTCCCGACGGCGCGTTCGTCGCGCTTTACACCGGCTGGTCAAAGCATTGGCCGGATATGGACGCCCTCTCCGGCACCGCACCGGACGGCAGCGAGAATTTCCCGGGCTGGTCGCTCGAGGCGCTGCAGTATATCTACGAAACGCGCAACGCCGCCGCCAACGGACATGAGGCGCTGGACACCGACGCTTCTGCCGTCGCTGCTGCGGCGGGCGACCTTGTGTGCGAGCGCTATGTTCTTGCCAAGGGCAAGCTGCAAGTCGAGGTGCTTTGCAATCTCGACAAGGTGCCTGCGGCTGGCGCGATCGTTGTCGTCTCCTATCCCAACATCATCGGCGCAACGGGACTTCCCGCGAGAGTTTTTGCGATAACCGAATAATTCTCCTTGCCCGAATTTCCCCGCCCCGCGAGCTTCTCTCGCGGGGCGGTTTGTTTTCTCAAAACACTTTCAAGCGCCGGTGGTTCAATTGTTCTTGCGTTTTCACTGTTTCGCTGCGTTCGTTTGAAAGGTAAGCCGCGCATTACACAGCTGACCCACGGTCAGCTATTCCGTGCCTTTCAGCCTCGGCTTACTCGCTTTCGGATGCATTCAGCCCTGCGCCCTGATGCAAACGCTAGGGTACACTTTTCTTCATGCATGGCTTTTTTTCTCATCATTCGCCCGCAGAACGACCTCACACCAGCGGCATAAAAGGCGGCGGTTTTCACCGCCGCCTTTTCGAGCCAGTTCCACTCAATCGAAGTAGAACAGCTCCTCGAATTTTTTGTCCAGCGCGATGCACAGCACCAGCGCGAGTTTTGCGGTCGGGTTGAACTGTCCCGTCTCAATCGAGCTTATCGTGTTGCGCGACACACCCACCGCCTGCGCAAGCTGCATTTGAGACAGTCCTTTTTCGGTTCGCGCATCCTTGAGGTGGTTTTGCAGCACCAGCTTTTCGTTGTCCACTCTATCCCTCCGCTCAGCGCGCAGCCGTGGCGAGGTTGTAGATGTGCGCCGCCGAGAGCATAAGCGTAAAGATGATGTAGAACGCAGCAAGCGCAATCTCATGCCTGCGTTTTAGGTGAATCGCCTTGACGGTGAAGTTCGCGGCGACTATCGAGAACACCACTGCATAAAGCCCGTAATTCATGCCGCCGCCGAGAAATATCTGCACGATGAAAAACACCGTCGCGAGCGCCGACGCCGCAATTGCGCCGACGTTGCCGCCCTCTCGCAGCACCTCCTTCTCATAAACGTCCTGCTGCTTGTTTTCCTGTCTGCTCTTTTCGAGTATTTCTTCCTTTGTCATGTTGACGCCTCCTGTGCGTGCCAAGTTTTGTTTGCAACGCTATAATAGCACCGCCAAGTTTACTTGTCAACACATTTTGCAAAGTTTTCTTTGCACTACCATTTTGTACAGGACAGGAGGCTATCGCTGTTGACCCAAGGTCATTTTGATTGTTATTATCAGAGCATTTTACGTCGTTTCATTCAGCGAGCGTCTGCACGGCAAACGCAGTCTTTGCCGTGCCCCGCTCACTCGTCGAGCAACGGAAGGATTTGCTCTTTGATGAAATCCATTCGGTCAAGCACGCGCGGCTTAAAGAAGGCGGCTATCGCGACGACCAGCTCACGGCGCTCATCCACATAGATTATGTTTCCGCCGTCGCCCATGGCGGCGAACGCGTGCTCACGCTGCGGATCCAGCCACCATAAATAGCCGTAGGGCAGGTCGCCCCACTCCTTGCAGCGTATGTGCTCGCTTGTCGCGCGCTCAATCCATTCGCGTGACACAATGCGCTTGCCGTCCCACATTCCTCCGTCTAGGCACAGCTGCCCGAGTCTCGCCATGTCGTCCGCCGTGACCACAAGTCCCCAGCCTGCGGTGTTGACTCCCTGCGGGTCGGCGACCCACGAGCGCGGCTGGAGCTTTGCTTTGTACCACGCGAACTGGTCTTCCTTGCTTTCAAAAATAACGTTTTTCATGCCGTCTATGCCAAGCGGCTCAAACAGCCGCGTGCGCGCAAACTCAAGCGTGCTCATGCCGCTCGCGCTTGCGAGTATGCCGCATATTATGTCCGGACCTATAAGTCCCGCGTAGCGAAAGTCGCCGATGTTTCCCTTGCCGCCGAGCAGGTCAAGCGCCGTCTTGACCCAGTCTTCCGACGTGAAATACCTCGTGTAGGGCGCGGACTTGTATTTGTACGGCGCGCGCATGCACAGCATATCCTCCAGCGTGACCTTCTGCAGCGTCTTTTCGCCGCGCTTTGGGGTGTAATCGGGAAAGAAGTCCAGCACCGGCTGCTTGACGCTCTCGATCATTCCGTCGTCCAGTGCGATTCCGATGAGCAGAGAGACTATGCTTTTGGTGACCGAGAAAACGTGCATACCGCTGTCCGCCGAAGCGCCGCCGAAATATTCCTCGTACACCCGCTCGCTGTGATGATTGACCGCGATGCCGCCGATGTTCGGGCAGTTCTTGTGTATCGCCGCTTCCAGCTGCAAAATTTGCTGTTGTGTCATATTGCTCCCTCTTTTCGCGTTGCCGCGTGTCTTCGATATATCGTGATACAAGCGTAAATGCATTAAAAATTCTTTTCAAGCCCCCTGATTGGTTTTCCTTGGGCTTTTACGCTAAAACATTTTTAATCTTTGCGCCAAACCTCGAATATGCGGACTAAATCGGCGGATTGCGCCGATTTGCGGCGCTTTGACATGAAAGCACACGCAGGATATCGAGCATCCTTCCGGATTGTTTGCATTTCGCCGCACAGACGCAAAACAGCCCTGCACCCTTTCGGGTGCGGGGCTGTTTTATGTCTGTTGTCGTTGCCGCGCAGGAGACGCCTTGCGCATATCACGGATTGATGCGCCGTCAAGCGGGCTGCCCTGCGCTCAGTCCTGAGGCTTCTCGCTTGCTATCTTGTCCGCTGTTTCCGTCCGTATCGCTTCGCGCACGCCCATGAGGTACTTTGAGAAGGCGACCTTGTCGTCCGCGTAGGTCATGTTGAGCGCGTATTCGTGCGGCTCCCATGTGCCTATCTCCGACTCATTGTGGGAGACAATCGCCTCCAGTCCGTCCATCGCCTTGTATATCTTCGCCTCGGGCGTCTTGCGCTCGTCCATCTCGCGATAAAGCTCGGTCATCTCGCTTTTGAACGGCTCGGGCAACGTATCGACCCACTGTGACAGCAGCCGCTCCTCGGTTCGCTCGTTCTCCTCGGTCTTTATAAAGCTCGGTATGTCACCCGTAAACGCCTCGCCGAGGTCGTGTATGAGGCACATGCGAATGACCTTGTCCATGTCGCACTCGGGAAACTCGTCGCGGACGAAATACGCCATGAGCGCCGTTCTCCATGAATGCTCGGCGACGCTCTCATGCCGCCCGCTTGATGTCCACGAGTGGCGCGTGTTGCA